>JAZRXS010000025.1:0-17767 GCA_045600325.1 Prevotella sp. | reverse complement strand
GATTCGCGCCAGATTTGTTTTTCTAAAACCTCTCCATAATCTCAATGCACATGCGGGAATTGTGGTAAGGACACTTCCAGAAGCCAGCCTTGTCATCGGTAGTGTTGAGAGTTCCGTCACGACGAACGCTCCAATGCCACTCGCCATTCTCGTTGTCAATGAGATAGTCCTTTATGTATTGCCAGCACTTCACAGCCTTGTCGAGTGCTGATTCATCACCAAAGTATTGGTAGATGTTGGCAAAACCTACAACGGTCTCTGCCTGTACCCACCAATGAAGGTCGGCATCCATGGTTCCCTTTGTAAGATTTGCCTCATGAATCATTGAACCATCAGCATTGAGTCCCTTCTCGGAAGCCTTTGCTACTTCCTGAACAATAGGCTCTACCCTTGCAAGAACATCCTTGTCCCCAAGAACAAGAGCTGCCTCGTGCATGAGCCAAGAGCACTCTATGTCGTGGCCGTAGCTCTCAAGCTGACCAGCACCACGAGTCCAATCGTTCTCAAAGAAGAGGTCGAGATGATGAGTTTCCGGATTGAGAATCTTGTCTGTAAAGATGAAAATGAGATTGCGAAGTGCCTTCTCCAAGCGCTCATCCTTCCACACACGATAGAGATTTGCGTATGGTTCGATTATGTGAAGGTGAGTGTTCTGCGACTTTGGATAGTTTTCGTCGAGGTCAGAAAGTCGCATGTCCTCTATTGGTTGCCAATCGCGAGTGCAAGCTTCTATGTAACCGTTGTATTCCTTATCAAACGAATGTTCCTCAATGACATTGAAAAGAGCAATGGCAGCTTCGAGAGCCTCTGCCTCATCTTCTGTCTTTGTACCAAGAGTACGCACGGCACGAACATATTCGCTAAGGCCGTAGATGGTAAAACCAATGGCATAAAACTGCTTCTTGGTATCAACAGGATTGCCCTTGCAGTCAAGTTCCCAGTATGTTCCACCAAACTCCTTGTCAATGAAATACTGAAGGATATAGTCTTTTGCACGAGTTGCAGCAGTGAGATACTCCGGCTTATGGGTAGCACGATAGGCAGCAGAGAATGCCCAAAGTATGCGGGCGTTAAGGATTCCGCCCTTGTTTGCGTTCTTTACGAGAGTGCCTTCGCCAGTCATCTGACCGTAGAAGCCACCATTCTCCTCGTCCTGCATCTTGAGCCAGAACGAGAGGATATTATCGTTAAGACAAGCCGTTACCTCGTCTTTGAGTGTTTGTGTTTTTAGGTTAGTCATGAGTTATATTTACAATTTGACAATTTACCATTTACAATTTATGAGTTCAATTCAACTTTCGTATGTATAATTTTAGATTTTGATAAGGATTTTCGTTTGTATTTTAAAATCTTTAACTATAATCCTAACAAAAAATACGCTCCAGTACGTCGCTTTTTATAACGACTTTTGAGGGGATCGCCTTACGGCTCGAAATCTTAACTAAAATCTTTATAAAAATCTCATCTACTCAGCAGGTAATTACTCCCCTCCCATCAGGGGGAGGGGACGGGGGTGGGGCTTTATTTCAACAAATCCGGTCTTAGTCTTTGCGTACGCTCGATGGCCTGATCCATCTCCCAGTTTCGGATCTTTGCCTCGTGACCCGAAAGAAGGATGTCTGGCACCTTCCAGCCTTTGTAGTCGGCTGGGCGTGTGTAGATTGGAGCAGAGAGAAGATTGTCCTGGAAGCAATCGGAGAGAGCACTTTGCTCATCAGTTATCACGCCAGGAATGATGCGGACGATGGCGTCTGTCATGACGGCAGCAGCGAGTTCTCCACCGGTAAGGACATAGTCGCCAATGGAAATCTCACGAGTGATGAGATGATCGCGAATGCGCTGGTCAATACCTTTGTAGTGGCCGCAGAGGATGATGATGTTATTGAGCATCGACATCTCGTTGGCAATAGGCTGATTAAACTGCTCTCCATCAGGAGAAGTAAAGATTACCTCATCGTAATCGCGCTCAGCCTTGAGGGCAGAGATACAGCGGTCTATAGGCTCACACTGCATAACCATGCCCGCCTGTCCGCCGTAGGCATAGTCATCAACACGCTTCCACTTGTCAAGCGTGTAGTCGCGAAGGTTATGAAGATGAATCTCCGCAAGTCCCTTTTTTTGCGCACGACCGAGAATGGAGTTGGTCATGAAGCTTTCCAGAATGTCCGGAAGTACTGATATTATGTCTATTCGCATAGTGTAAGTAACTGTTCAAAAAGATTTTATAATCACAATGAACACTATGTTTTTTATGAAGCGCGAGTTTCGTTGGATGAAATTAAAACGCAAGTTGCACGAGTTACACAAGTTTTTTCTGCAAGAAGATATTATAGTTACACCAGTTTTCTTTATTGCATAACGTAAAATTGCCGTAAAATGACTCGTAAAATTTTATGGTCAATTTTTGGGGGAATTTTACGTTTTTAGAGAAAGACTTGCGTAACTTTTAAAGACTATAACATTCGAGACTCGTGTAACTTGTGAAACTTGTGTTTTTAATTCAGAGCATAATCCTCTTGCTTATTATAAAAAAAATTGTGTTCACTTACTTATAATTACGAATTACGCATTGTTTCCTTCCCACTCCACGTATGCAAGAAGAAGCTGATGCAAACCGAAAGCCTTCATGTTGAGATTATAAATCACGTCGAAAGCAAGGCTCATAAGTTCCTTTTGTTCCTCTTTTGGCGCTGATTCAAGGAGAGAACGCAGGTTAAGCTGCAATCTTTCAAGAACACCATCATCAATGAAACCGCTGCTATCTACGAGGTTTCTGAGAAGGGAGTATTTCTGAAGTGTCTGGAAATGCTGTTCTGTGACAGCGATAGAGCGTGTACCGCGCTCGTTAGCTTGGATTAGTTTCATAGTTTAAATCATTAGTATTCAACAATCGCCGGCATACTTTCGCCACCTTCATTGAATGCCGTTACCTTGAATCGGTAGGTAGCATTCGGCTGCGGAATGATTGCCACGGCATTGCCTTTCACGATTTGCCCATTATCGAAATCACCACCATTGATGGCTATATAAAGGATGAAGCCTTTTGGATCTGACGAAGGTTCGGTGCGGTCTTTCTGCGTCTTCCATTGTACCTGGAGCTTGCCGTTCTGCCTCTTGAAGGCAACAAGTTCCGTTGGAGGCAGCGGTTGCACTACGGCTGGAGTTCCGTGTTGCTCTGCAAGGAAACGGAGAATAGTCTTATACATGCTGCGAGCAAGCGTGAACTTGAACTCAGGATCATGACCTTTCTGCATATCAGCAGGGTTCTCATGAGAAAGAACCTCAATGATTGCCGACGGCATTTCGGGTATTCGCGACTCACCATAGTTCTTATCCCAAGTGCCACGCGTGCGCCATCTGCCAAAACGATTGGTGATGTCCTTCTGGATATTCTGCTCAAGACTTGTGGCAAATGTCTTGGAAATGCTTCGTGGAGCACCACTTCCAAGCTTGCCTCCGTTATGGTCAGTAGTGCAAATGCCAAGCGTTCCTATATAAGTGGAGTCTGAAGTCTTGCCGGCATCGCTATGAACAGCGAGCGAAAGTTCCAGCGGAACATTCAGACCGTCCTCCTTCGGATTGAAGCAAGAGCCGCCAGCCACCCAGTTTGCCATTGAAGGACGCGTGCGAATGTCGTCATTATAGTCATTCTCGTGTTTGAATGTATTCCACACTTTATCTGGCGCTCCGTACCACTGAGCACTATATCTTGCAGCCTCAACGCTACGAAGTTCACCGCTGATAGTACCGCCACGCACTACCCTTCCCTTGCCTCCGCCAAAGCGAACGGCATCTGCAGTAACGTAACCCTTGTAGCGACTTTGGTTGGAAAGCGTCACATAGTTACGCTCAGGCCTGCCAGCTTCAAAACGGAAAGTGCCCAGATACACCCAAGTGCCCTGCCCCATCGTCTGGTTTACGGTAAATTCCGTAGCCGTTCCGCCGTGAACAACGGTATATCTGGCATCAGGAATGTTCTGGTCCTTGTATTTCGGATATGCCACATAAACGGCATAATCGCCACTTTTTGTGAGGTGCGGCGCAAACTGCAACTCACATTTTTTCTTCTTATGAGCCTTCGCCATCTTCGTTGTTCCTACGGAAAACGGATGGTAATTGTCGTCGTAAGTCCTTGCCCTATCAGCAAATCCGGGTGTAGGACATTGCGTCCAAGAGTCGAAGATATTGAATTCCTTGCCGCCATCCACTATCGCTTCATCCGCCTGGCTATCGCGTTCACGAGTGGAAAACACATTGGCACCGGCATTCTCGAGCATCGGAATGAGGTAAGGAACAACTATTGTGCTTGTGAACAAATCCTCGCGAGTGCCATTCATGTATGGACGTTGCCAATCCCATTCGCCTTTCTTGTTATTGAAATAGCGGCCGTGACTCGCCGTTACCGCCACGTGCTTGTTTTCAAGTCCGCGTGTTATGCTGAACGGCTTCGACTCATTCTTCACCCACGCAGGACCCTCATACTGCGGATACCCCTTGTGGTAAGTAGGCTTAGTAACGACAAACTGCTTCTGAGTGCTACAAGAAGCAATCAGAAGCAGAGTTGCCATATATAGTAGAATTCTTATTCGCATTTATGAGTTCTGTACTATTCGCAGATGAAATTGTCTGGTTTCTTTCCTTTCACGCCTTTGAAATACGCCTTTATTTCCACGATGTCCTTGTCGAAATCGCCAGAAGGAACAATCTGTTTCGTGCAGCGTATCAGTTTCTTTTCGTAGTCGGCAGAGATCAGAAGAATCGGGATGTTCGCATTGTAAGCAATGTAGTAAAAGCCTTTTTTCCAGTCTTTTACGGCTTTTCGAGTACCCTCAGGGGTGATGCAGAGCGCAAACTTGTCGGCCTCTTTCGCCGCATTCGCCACGGCTTGCGTAAGACTTGTATTCTTTGTCCTATTGACAGGAATGCCACCAAGCGCACGGAATATTGGTCCTAATGGCCAGAAGAACCAGTCTTTCTTCATCATGAAGCCTATTCTGACATCTTCCGCCAAGCAGAAGAGTTCGCCCATTATGAAGTCCCAGTTGCTGGTATGCGGAGCGAGGGCAAGGATGTATTTGTCAGGAAACTCAACAGAGAGTTCCGTCTTCCAGCCCATCACCTTATATAATAACCAAGAAAATAGTTTCTTTTTCAAAACAATAGCAATTTTATTTTACAACTTTGTTGTCCTCTGGGAACACCACCCATGGCTTGAAAGCCTTTGCTTCCTCGAAGTCCATAAGCGCATACGACATGATTATCACCACGTCGCCCACCTGGCATTTCCTTGCAGCCGCACCGTTAAGGCAGATGCAGCCTGAGCCGCGCTCGCCCTTGATGATATAGGTCTCGATGCGTTCGCCGTTGTTATTGTTCACGATAGACACCTTCTCGCCGGCAATAAGGTTTGCTGCGTCCATGAGATCCTCGTCTATTGTTATGCTGCCCATGTAGTTAAGGTTGGCTTCCGTCACCTTAACACAGTGCAACTTGCTCTTCAAAACTTCTATCTGCATTTTTTTCAACTTGATACTTCAACTAAACATAACGAATATGGTCGATAAGTCGGATTGGTTTCTTGCCGCAATATACTGTAATGCAGCCAACTACGTGCGATGCGTCCTTCCAGTCGTCAACATCAAGCAGCGTGTCGCCATCGACTATTGAGTAGTATTCCACCTCAAGGCCGTCAACAGTATTTATGGTCTCAACGACATAGTCGTGGGTTTCTTTTACGGTATGCTTCTTCGCATAGTCAAGACTTGCCTTCATTGCCTCGTAGATCTTTGGTGCAATAGCCTTCTCATCCTCGGCAAGGAGAACATTGCGTGACGAACGAGCAAGACCGTTTTCCTCGCGGATGATAGGACATTCCACGATTTCCACGCCAAGCTTCAGGTACTTCACCATAGCCTTCACGACTGCAATCTGCTGGAAATCCTTCTCGCCGAAATAAGCGCGGTCAGGCTTTGAGATATAGAACAGTCGGCTTACCACCTGGCAGACACCGTTGAAGTGACCTGGACGGTGGGCGCCTTCCATAACTGTTGACACCGGAGGAAACTCAAACTGGCGCTTGTCCTCCACCGGATACATTTCCTTCACAGAAGGCGCGAACACGTATGTTGCGCCGCAAGCCTCAAGAAGCTCGCAGTCAGCATCGAGTGTTCGTGGGTATCTCTCAAGATCTTTTGGGTCGTTGAACTGTGTTGGGTTAAGGAAAACCGAAACCACAGTGACATCGTTTTCCGCTACAGAGCGCCTTACTAGTGAGGCATGACCTTCGTGAAGAGCGCCCATCGTTGGCACAAGACCCACCTTATTGCCCGCCTTTCTCTCGTCGAAAAGGGCGTTCTGCAGATCTACTACCGTGTTGATTACTTTCATTTTCTTTGTCTATTCAATTAACTTTCGCACGTTGCGATTAGTTTGTTTAATACGTTTCCACATCACTTTTTGCCAGCATTCCCATGAGTTGCAAATCATAACTCTATGACTTCTGAAAAAATTCGTATACAAACTCACTACAGTTTTGTATACAAACTCCGACCGGTTTTGTATACGAAATTTTTCGTAACTCCAGGAGTTTATGTTTATAAACATATACAAAAAGCGCTGCAAAGTAACTACTTTTTTATAACATTAAGGTCAAAAAGTGTTAAAAAGAATCATTAAAGTGAGCCATTTTTATAAAAACATCAAAAAAAACGGCTTATTTCCACATTTTTTTGCTACCTTTGCAGCGATAATTATCTTTTTAACTACGGTGGAAATACACCCTGTCCACCCAAAATCATTCTACGGTGAAGAAAGTTCTTTACATCAACCAGGAGATGACTCCTTACATCGACGAGTCGGAAATGTCCCTTCTCGGCACCAATGTGGCACGCGCAATCCAGGAAAAAGGCGGTTGCGAGGTGCGCTCATTCATGCCTAAGTGGGGACATGTGAACGAGAGAAGAGGACAGCTCCATGAGGTCATCCGACTTTCGCGCATAATGATTATTATCGACGAAACAGACCACCCGCTCATCATCAAGGTAGCCTCTATCCCACAAACTCGCATCCAAGTTTATTTCATCGACAACGACGACTTCTTCGCAAAGCGCAAGATGGCATTCGACGAGGAGGGGAAAGAATATGAAGACAACGCTGAACGCGCTGTGTTCTTCGCTCGCGGAGTGCTCGAAACCGTAAAGAAACTTCGTTGGACACCGGACATCATCCACTGCCAAGGTTGGATGAGCGCACTCGTACCTATGTATATCAAGCGCTCTTTCAGCGAGGATCCTGCCTTCAAGGAGGCTAAGGTGGTAACATCACTCTTCAAGAACGAACTGCAGAACGGCATAGCACCTAACTTCAAGAAAACCATCGAGTTCAAGGGTGTGCGCCAGTCTGTGCTCAAGCCTTACTCAAAGGAAATGAACTTCATTGAGCTCGAGAAGCTTGCGATGGACTACTCTGACGCTATCATTGTGGCTGGAAAGGATGTGGATGCTGAACTTGTTGAACACGCAAAAAAGACGGAAAAGCCACTGCTTGACACCCCTGTTGACGAGGCTGACATAGCTGAAGCTTATATGAAATTCTATGAATCGCTTTAAATTCTCTTACATTCTAATATTTGTTGCCGCACTGTTCTGCACAACATCTTGCGACGAAACGACAGACAACATCGGAGCAGGACTCGCCGGCAATATGGACAACTTTATCATCAAGGCGGACAGCTTCCTGGTACAATCAAACACACAGTTGCTTGGAGCCGTGCAAAGCCGTAGCTCAAAAGCCAACCTTGGCTGCATCAGAGACTATGACACCGGTTCGGTAATTCGCGGAAGTTATACCACACAGTTCTTCATTCTTGAGGGAGATTTGTTCCCTGAACTGGACTCTATCCGTAGCACCTATCCTGCATTCAGTGAGCTTGCGGACACTTCGCACATAGCCATCGAGCAGGTTGTCGCAGACAGTTCTTACATCTACGTCGTACCAACAAACATCATTGGTGACTCACTCCAGCCTATGCACCTCAACGTGTATGAGTTGAAGAAGCCTATCCCTGACGGCAAGACCTACCTCTCTGACTTCGATCCTATCAAGGAAGGCTATGTGAATACAGAGAAGCCGCTGAAGTCAATGACCTTCACCATGTCTGACCAGACAGCGGACAGCCTGACAGCAAGCTCAGACAGCTACACTTCAATCTTCAAGATTCCTCTCACTGAGGCATACGAAAGAGACGGAGTAACATACAAGAACTTAGGCACTTACATCATGCAGAGCTACTATAGGAGCAAGCGTGACAATGACGGTGCGTTCAAGAATTCCAACACTTTCGCCCACAAGGTATTCCCAGGCATCTACGTAACCATCGACAATGGCGAGGGAGCAATGGCAACAGTGGCAGGAACCGGCATGAACATCGGCTTCCGCTATTGGGCTAACGACACCACTACAAGACTCAAGGGACGCAGCACAATATTCGGAACTGACGAGGTTCTGCAGACCACCTGCGTGGAAACAAACAAGGATGCCCTACAGGCATTGGTCAACGACAATAGCTGCACATACCTGAAGTCACCGGCAGGATTGTTCACTGAGTTGACAATTCCTGTTGAGCAGATCATGCTTGGCCACGAAACAGACAGCCTCAGCAAGGCGAAGATCACTCTCCAGTGCATGAACAGTGAAGGCTTCGACGGCAATTCCTACAAAGCTCCTACATACGTAATGATGATACCGACTGACAGCGTGCAGACTTTCTTCAACGAAAAGAAGCTGTCAAACGGTCGCACTGCGTTCCTTGCTTCATACAATTCATCTACGCATTCATACACTTTCGACAACTTCGCTGGTATGGTTGCCTACATGAACAACCTGAAGAAATCAGGACAGGCTGGCGAGAATTGGAACAAGGTGGCTATCGTGCCTGTGGCAGTCAATACAACTTCCACGTCGTCTAACAACAACGGTGGTATCTATTCATTATATTACGGTTATTACGGCGGTAGCAGCAGTACAAGTACGAAGATAACGGCAATCATTCCAGAGATGTCGCTCTATTCAACGAAACTCGTAGGCGGAACGAACGCCATCGAACAAACAAGGATGTCCGTTGTTTACACAAAGATGTCGGAATAAAAAAGATTATGGCTCAGTATTTGGTAAGTGACACTCGTAAGGTCACAACACATAGACTACAGGAAATGAAGCAAAGGGGCGAGAAGATCTCCATGCTCACCTCTTACGACTATACCATCGCGTCAATCGTTGACGCTGCCGGAGTGGACTGCATTCTCGTGGGCGACTCTGCAAGCAACGTGATGGTAGGCAATGCAACGACGCTGCCTATCACTGTTGACCAGATGATTTACCACGCAAAGTCTGTGACAAACGCAGCAAAGCGCGCCCTCGTCATCTGCGATATGCCGTTCGGTTCTTATCAGGTTGACCGCAAGGAAGCTGTCACAAACGCTATCAAGATAATGAAGGAAAGCGGTTGCGACGCACTGAAACTTGAAGGTGGCGTTGAGATTCTGGACGCTATCCGTGGCATTCTCGACGCAGGAATCCCTGTCATGGGACACCTCGGACTCACGCCTCAGAGCATCAACAAGTTCGGAACATACGCTGTTCGTGCCAAGGAGGATGCTGAAGCACAGAAGCTTCTTGAGGACGCAATACTCCTTGACCAGGCAGGTTGCTTCGGTATCGTACTTGAAAAGGTGCCTGCTGCCCTTGCTGAAAAGGTCACAAAGGCTGTTTCTTGTCCGACAATCGGCATCGGAGCTGGTGCTGAAACTGACGGTCAAGTACTTGTTGTAGCAGATATGCTTGGAATGACAAAGGGCTTCTCTCCAAAGTTCCTCCGTCGTTACGCCGACCTCAACGCAGTTATGACCGACGCCATCGGTTCGTACATCACAGACGTTAAGGCCAAGAACTTCCCTTCAAAGGAAGAATCATACTAAATTCTTTTCACAAAAAACGACTATTCCCTGCGGTTATCCCCTGGGCCTCAAACAATGAAGTACACATTATTATATATAATAGCAGCCCTGCTCCTCCCCTTCTCCACTGTCTCTGCGCAGGTTTACACAAAGCCTTGCACAGACAAGAAGCTCGTGAAGGCAGCAAAGAAATGGGCGAAGAAAGGCAAGTGGCGCAACGGTTTCACTACAGCTTCGCCTGACGAAACAGTGAATCTCGTTGAGTTCTATACTCAGTATCAGAAGAATCCGCAGCAATGGGATGCCATGTTCAAGTGGCTTTCAGAGCACGATCTCACTGCAATAGAGAAGGGCAAGCACCCTATCGAGGGTACAAATCTCGTTGTCAGCGTAGAGGATTCAAACAATGAGCCAGAGGCAAAGCGCCGCTCAGAGAGCCATTATCATCACATTGATTTCCAATGGGTTGTAAAAGGCACGGAGCGTTTTGCAATAATTGACCACGAAACAAGCAAGCCAAACACAGAGTACCGTCCTGATGTCATACATTACGCTTACGACAAAAGCAAGACAAAGTACTTTGAACCTGCCCACGACAAGTTTGCACTCTTCTTCCCTGACGACTGGCATGTGGCGAAGATTGCCAACGATACTGACGACCAAGTCATTCGCGTCATCGTCGTGAAGCTTGACTACGCAGAGTAAGGCCATTACCCATTAGCTATTAGCCATTACCCTCGCGTAGCGAACAAAAACAGAAACAATATTTTTTTGATGTAATAAATAAAATTTAGATGAACGTAATTCAGAAAACTCTCACATTGGCTGATGGTCGCACCATCACAATTGAGACAGGAAAATTGGCAAAACAAGCCGATGGTAGCTGTACCCTCCGCATGGGTAACACTGTGCTCCTGGCCACTGTTTGTGCCGCAAAAGATGCTGTTCCAGGAACAGATTTCATGCCACTTCAGGTGGAGTATCGCGAACAATATGCCGCTGCAGGTCGTTTCCCGGGCGGTTTCACAAAGCGTGAAGGCAAGGCTTCTGACAATGAGATCCTCACTTGTCGCCTTGTTGACCGTGCTCTTCGCCCACTCTTCCCTTCAGACTTCCACGCTGAGGTCTTCGTAAACGTAATTCTCTTCTCTGCTGATGGCGTTGACCAGCCAGACGCTCTCGCAGGTTTCGCTGCTTCTGCCGCACTCGCTTGCTCTGACATTCCTTTCGAATGTCCTATTTCTGAGGTTCGTGTGGCTCGTGTAAATGGCGAATATGTAATCAACCCGACCTTCGCTCAGATGAAGAACGCTGACATGGATCTCATGGTCGGCGCTACAAAGGACAACATCATGATGGTGGAAGGTGAGATGGACGAGGTTTCTGAGGCTGACCTTCACGGTGCTCTCAAGGCTGCTCACGAGGCTATCAAGCCTATGTGCGTACTCCAGGAAGAACTCATGAAGGAACTCGGTACTGATGTTAAGCGTGAGTACTGCCACGAAGTAAACGATGATGAACTCCGCGAGCAGGTTAAGGCTGACACTTACCAGAAGTGCTACGACGTAGTAAAGCAGGCTCTCGAGAAGCACGCTCGTGCAGAAGCTTTCGAGGCTATCAAGGAAGAGTTCAAGACTGCTTACTGCGAGGCTCACTCAGAACTCACAGAGGATGAGCTCGAAGAGAAGTGCGCTCTTATCGACAAGTACTACCACGACGTAGAGAAGGACGCTATGCGTCGTTGCATTCTCGACGAAGGCGTACGTCTTGACGGTCGTAAGACAAACGAAATCCGCCCTATCTGGTGCGAGGTTTCTCCACTCCCAATGCCACACGGAAGTTCTATCTTCACTCGTGGCGAGACACAGTCTTTGACAACTGTTACACTTGGCACAAAGATGGACGAGAAGCTTGTTGACGATGTTCTCGACAAGAGCTACATGCGCTTCCTCCTCCACTATAACTTCCCTCCATTCTGTACAGGCGAGGCTAAGGCACAGCGTGGCGTAGGTCGTCGTGAAATCGGTCACGGTCACCTTGCATGGCGTGGTCTAAAGGGTCAGATTCCTGCTGACTATCCTTACACTGTACGCGTAGTTTCACAGATTCTTGAGTCTAACGGTTCTTCATCTATGGCAACTGTTTGTGCCGGTACTCTCGCTCTCATGGACGCTGGTGTGCCAATGAAGAAGCCGGTTTCTGGTATCGCAATGGGTCTTATCAAGAACGCTGGCGAGGACAAGTATGCTGTTCTCTCTGACATCCTCGGCGATGAGGACCACCTTGGCGATATGGACTTCAAGACTACTGGTACAAAGGACGGTCTTACTGCTACTCAGATGGACATCAAGTGCGACGGTCTTTCTTACGAAATCCTCGAGAAGGCTCTCCAGCAGGCTAAGGAAGGTCGTGAGCACATCCTCGGTTGCATCACAGATACTATCGCAGAGCCACGCGCTGAGCTCAAGCCACACGTACCACGCATCGTTCAGATCACTATCCCTAAGGAGTTCATCGGTGCTGTTATCGGCCCTGGTGGCAAGATCATCCAGCAGATGCAGGAGGATACTGGTGCTACAATCACTATCGAAGAGACTGAGGGCATCGGTAAGGTTCAGGTTTCTGGTCCTAACAAGGAGTCTATCGACGGCGCTATCAGCAAGATTCGTGCTATCGTTGCAGTACCTGAAGTTGGCGAGGTTTACGATGGTGTTGTTCGTTCTATCATGCCTTACGGCTGCTTCGTAGAGATCATGCCAGGCAAGGATGGTCTTCTCCACATCTCTGAGATCGCTTGGAAGCGTCTTGAGACAGTGGAAGAGGCAGGCATCAAGGAAGGCGACCACATCCAGGTGAAGCTCCTCGACATCGACTCTAAGACTGGCAAGTACAAGCTCTCTCACCGCGTTCTCGTTGAGAAGCCAGAGGGTTATGTAGAGCGTGAGGCACGTCCACGTCGTGAGCGTCCAGAACGTGGCGAGCGTCGTCCACGTCCAGATCGCCGCAACTTCGATGGCGACCGTCGCTTCAACGATCGCTACAACAACGACAACCGCTTCAACAACGATGGCGAGCCACGTCGTTTCGAGCACCGTCGCGAGCAGACTAACGATCCATACGCTCCAAAAGAGCCAAAGGATTTCAACGACTCTCTCGACCACATGAGCGATGACATCTAAGAAAACAGAACATTTATAATACACTAAAAACAATACGCCCAGAGTTAAAGCCATACAGCCTAACTCTGGGCGCTTTGTATTGTCTTTCATAGGGAAACACATCATAATCCATAGGAAAACACATCGTTTTCCTTAGAGATATTTTCGTAAGCCTATGGAAACGACGCCCCATGGCGTCGTTAGGAAGCAAGATTGTGGCGCATCATTACCATTTATGGAAATTTGCATCAGTGGCATAGTTATAGTATTAGTTCTAACCGCAAAATTATAATTCTTTGATGAAATTAGCAAATAAAACCTGTATTTTCTCGCCTTTTTAGTTCCGATTATCAAAAAAAACACTAATTTTGTACCCGACAATTCAAGGTTTCACCTCTGTCTTTTAATGACAATAATCACAAAACACCATGTACGAAATCGGTTTAGACTTAAGAATAAAGGGCGGCAAGATCATTCTCAGCTATAGAGGTCGGGAATATAAGATAGATTCAAACCCTCGGGAAGGCGACATCTACATCTGCCAGGAGGACAAGATTCTCCAAACGGTGCGCTGCGGCTTCTATACTGAGCAGATACAAAAGATGATATTGCGAGACAAGGAGTTCAAGAGCGTCACCAGCAGGATGATAGGTCGTGAACTGCTGAGCGACGTTCTCGCTTGCGCCATCGATGACGGACGTGAAATGCTCGACTTCGGCTATTTGGAAGCGCTTGCATTGCAACGTGGTGAGAAGCGAAGCAATAACTGGGAGCAGAATTATGAGCTGCGTAAGGAGGTATTTGTCACACGCCGCAGAGAGGCTCTCGGAAAGGCTACTGACGAAAAGCCGAAAGCACCAGAACAAGGCACGGCAAAAAAGGCTCTCGTTACGAAGATGACCAATACCGTGGCTCGGGAAGAGAAGAATCCTTCGGACATGATCACCGACGGTGTTCTCGCTTACGGAGTCAATGTAGGACGATTCCTGTTCAACAATGGCAGGGCTGTTGTCTATGCAATCTCTGACCTTCCGCACATCGGAGCATCGGATGTGTTCATGACATACCAGATAACCAAAGACTCTTACCAGCTTCTGCTTAAGATGTCTGAGAAGAACCGCATTCCAAGCCCAGCCGTGCCTGCAACGATTACCGACGCTTGTCGCCTCGACTTTCTCTGCGGTGAATCTGCCTATTGCAAGAGATACGAGTTCACTCTTGAGGATGTGGATATGAACCACGTGGAATTCATGAACCAATACGACATAATGTCGAGCAAGTTCTTCTACCGAGGTGAGGCTGAACGAGAGTTCTTTCTTGTGTTCAGCACAGCTCACGACATCGATGAGTATTACATTCGTGTGGGCGAGGAGGAAGGCATTGAACCGGAAAAGCCTCTCGGAACAATCATTGTTCCAAAGGAATACGAGAACTGCTGGATTACCCAACAACGCTACTATCTGGACTGGGAAGTGATCGTTGCGCCTGTTGAGGGGAAATATATCAAAGGCTACAACGATCCGTACTGGAAACTGCTGAAGGACAACACTGATGCTGAACTGACCGGTTACAAACATGCCATCTTCCTGGACCCAGAAGGACGTGTATTTGCCACAACACCTCTCACGGAATTAGTAATTGCAGATACCCTCGAGGAGTATCTGCAAATGAGTGAAGAAAAAGTAAAAAGCATGTGCTATCGCAGCGAAATGAGCAGGGCAAGATAACCCTAAAGGATATACAAAAGCACTACAATCCTACTTGAACAAGTTCGGGAGGAAACGATAGTAGAGCAGATGGCGCCATGTTGACCAGTCGTGACCGCCATGACCGCCCTCATAGTATTCGTGGTTGATGCCTTTTTCCTTCAGTTTGTCCACAAAAGCCTTGAGACGAACATTGAACATATTCTTAGCCTCTTCCGTGCCTTGTCCAACGAAGAGATAGTCTATCTTGCTGTTCACATTAGGGGTTGAGAAGAAATTAGGCATTGTCTGCTCAGGTGTTGGATCGCCAGCACTGAGCACTCCGAAGTTTGCAAAGAGGTCAAGGCTTCGCTCCATACCGCTGAACATGGTGTGACGTCCACCCATTGAAAGTCCAGAAAGTGCGCGACCGTGTGGATTTGCTATGGTCTTATAATGGCTGTCAACGAAAGGAATTATCACTTCGCGAAGTTCACGAGCCATAATATCGAAGGTAAGGTCGGCATGCTTTGGGTGGTTGCGGTGAACAACCTGATTGTTTATGATGGCTATGATCATCTCCTTAGCCTTGCCTTCCGCCAGAAGATTGTCCATAATGAAGTTCACGCGACCGTCATACATCCAGTTTGAAGGCAGCTCGCCACTACCACCCATGAGATAGAGCACAGGGTATTTCTTCTTGGGATTGTACGTAGGAGGTGTATAAACATACATCTCGCGCTCGCCACCTGTTACCTTACTGCCATAGACATGACGTGTAACAGCACCGTGCGGAACCGGTTTTGCATCATACCACTGAGGACCATCGCCATGAATGATGAGTTCGCTGTAAGGCGGCATTGCCGTGAATGCAGCGTAAGTATTGTTAGGATCAGCCATGCTGACACCATCAATATTGATGTTATACTGGTACATGTCCACAGGAAGAGGACCAATCTTCAATGTCCAGATGCCATCATCACCCTTAGTGAAAGGCAGCGGACTCTTCTCGTGCATTACGGTAAGCATAGCACCAGAAAGCTTCACCTCCTTCGCAAGAGGTGCCTTGATGCGGAAGATGACAGTGTGGTCGTCGTTCACTTCTGGTGAATTCAAGGAAGCACTGAAAGGAACAAGTCCTTCAGTATCCTTCTGCGGATTGTGACTGAGATTAATGTTCGACTGCTGCGCACTGGACGATAATGCAACAGTAGTAGCGATAGCTCCGAGCATGAGGGAGCGAGAGAGGAAACAATTCATGGTAAATAGTCTTTTTTGAGATTCTACAAACATTTTATCATTCCAGGTAGAACACCTCTTCCAGTGGAATTGTCACTGGGGAATTGTCAGGATTAACCTCCATGATGTCTGCCATGAAGTCCCACCATTTCTGCGTGATAGGATCAACGTTCTCTGTGTCCTGACTATTGGTATCACTGCTGCACTTCTGGACTCCGAAGAGAATGTTTGTCTCCTTGTCGAAGAAGATGCTGTAGTCGCTGACACCTTGTTCCTTGATCATAGCCTTCAGTTCTGGCCAAATCTCTGCATGGCGCTTGGCATATTCAGCCTCGCAACCAGGCTTTAGTTTCATTTTAAATGCAAATCTCATGATATTTTTTGTTGATTTATTAGCGTATTATATCAAATTATTCGGGGCAAAGTTAACAATCTTTTTTCAAATACAATAGTATTGTGGAATATTTTTCTAAATTTGCATGCGATAAAGACATAATAATATTAACTCCATGGCGTAAAACCCATCTCGTCTTTGGGCAGTCCATGTAATATTAGCCTTAACAGGCACTCACTTAAAAATGAAAGTATTGAAATTTGGCGGAACCAGTGTTGGCTCCGTGCGCAGCATCCAAAGCCTCAAGCGCATTGTAGAAAAAGAGGCTAAGCAGAGTGGACAACCAGTAATTGTTGTAGTATCGGCACTCGGTGGCGTAACCGACCAGTTGCTTAGAATGTCAGACCTTGCACTCAAGGGTGACGAAGCTTACAAGCAGGAGTTTGAGCAGATGGTAGAGCGTCATCACCAGATGATTGACACAATCATCACTCATGCCAAGCAGAGAGAGGAACTTTTCAAGACGGTTGACCAGCTCTTTGAACAACTTAAGAGCATCCTTTTCGGAGTTTACCTCATACACGACCTCAGCGGTAAGACACAAGATGCCATTGTGGCTTACGGCGAACGCTTGTCTTCACAGATTACTGCGGCCCTCATCAAAGGTGCTCAGTGGAAAGACTCACGTTCGTTCATCCGTACAGAACGCAAGGTTGGCAAGGGCGGAAAGCACACTCTCGTAACGGAAGAGACAAACCGACTTATCAAGGAAGCATTTGCTGAGATGCCAAAGATTACTGTCTGTGGCGGTTTTATCTCACGCGACATCAACACTGGTCGTACAACAAACCTCGGTCGCGGCGGTTCTGATTATACAGCTGCCATTCTAGCAGCAGCACTTGATGCAGAGGAACTCCAGATATGGACTGACGTTGACGGTTTCCTTACAGCCGATCCACGCGTCATTCCTTCGGCTTATACCATTAACGAACTCACATACGTTGAGGCAACAGAGCTTTGTAACTTTGGTGCAAAGGTTGTTTATCCACCAACGATCTATCCTGTTTGTGTGAAGAACATTCCTATCCGCGTTCTCAACACATTCAACCCAAGCAACCCAGGTTCAATCATCTGCGAACATGTAACGACAGATGCAAAGCCAATCAAGGGTATTTCCTCTATCTCGGACACAGCACTGATTACGGTTACTGGCCTTTCAATGGTTGGTGTTATCGGCGTAAATCGTCGTATCTTCACCTCGCTCGCAAATGCAGGAATCAGCGTATTCATGGTAAGTCAGGCTTCTTCTGAGAATTCTACTTCTATTGGTGTGAAGGAAGAAGACGCACAGACAGCAGTAGAAGTGCTCAATGCAGAGTTTGCAAACGAGATTGAGAC
>JAZRXS010000024.1:0-4610 GCA_045600325.1 Prevotella sp. | reverse complement strand
TCGTTTCATATCAAGCCCCACCCCTACCCTCCCCAGTAGGGAGGGAGTTTTTTAATTACACTTGTGGGGAAGTGTTTTAGTTTATTTATACAGCCTCAAAATCATTTATAAAGACCCTCCCCCTACTGGGGGGAGCTGGAGGGGGGCTATTTCACTAGAACCTTCTTCGACTTGTCGCCTACGGTGATTACGTAGATGCCCTTCTGTGCTGGCATGGCAAACTTCTCGCCGTTGCCCTTAGACAGGACATTACCCTGAAGGTCTGTTATTACATACGTTGCGGCAGTGTTGCCTGGGAATACGGTGCTGATAGCTGTTGGTGCCTGTCCGAGTTCCATGACAATGATGTCATCGAGAGGAAAAACCAGCTTCGTGAGGTCCTTCATGTTTACCACCATGTCGGTTTCCGTGAACCTGATGCTCATCAGTTCCGACAGTACCACTGTGCTCTCGCCGTCGCTCTTGCTGATCTTGAGCGCGGGAACATCATCGGCAAGGCAGCTTCCAGCCACCATGATTGCCAATGCTGTTGAAGAAAGTTTCTTTATCATATCTGATTAGTTTTCAATGTTTTTACTTCAAAAATCTATGCAAAGGTAATGTTTTTCTCTTTTTTACCAAAATAAAATCAACGAAATAAACTTTTATTCCAATGTTTTTTTAATGAACTTCACACGGCTCGGAAATCCTTGCACCCCAAAAAACAAGAGAAAGCCATCCGCTGATACCTTTCGGTAGCGCCAGCGGATGGCTTTCATTATTTCAGGAAAAGTTTAGATCTTATCTTGAGACATAAACTTCGCCGCACCTGCCTTATCTCGGCACAACAGACTTTATTAGAGCGACTTTACAACCTCGAAGAGGAGCTTTTCTCTATCTCGACCGTCTTTGTCAGTAACGATGACCTTTCCCTTTTCCAGGTTTATTTCCTTTACTGTGTAGCCGTCTTCGAAAGTATCAACGAAAGTGCTCATTACGCTGTCGCCAACCTTATAGTCAGGCTTCAGAGGAAGAACCTTGCAGTCGCTGAGCTTGGCAGTCTTCAGCTTAGAACCAAAGCCATAGACAAGCACTTTGCCGTCAGCAATGTTGATAGCTGTACCTGTATGCCATTTGTCACGATCATCCTTATATGCGATAGGTGCGCCAGGAACCATCTTTCCGCTCTTCAGAACGATGAAGGAGTTTGGCTTCAATTCTTCATCACCACCTACGTTCTTCAGGTAGTTCACCTTTGGAGTCAATGGGTTGGAATCGTCAACCACTACAGCATGGCACATTCCCGAACCCTTCTGCCACCAGGTGAGCAGTATGTCGCCCTTCTTTGCCTTCTGCTTCTCTGGCATTGGGATGCACATTGATGTTGGGACAGCACCGTCAACAAGTCCGTCCTTCATCTCCTTGAACTGATATGCGTAATAGATGAGAATCTCTTTTTCAAGATCCACCTTGCCGGCATTGCTTGCGTATCCGCTCTTGCACGCGAGATACCATTGTCCGTCTTTAAGGCTGGTCTTTGTGTCCTGTGGGAAGTCCCAAGGGAACTTGTTGAATTCTTGCGCATTGGCAAAAAGGCTCATGAAGAGAGCAAAGAGGAAGAATGATGTCTTTTTCATTTTTTCTGATAATGTTTGTGAGGCTGTCCCTGAAAGACAATCTCTTTGTTAATAATTTATTCTTTTTTTATCAATAAATCAAACTTATGCGACTTATGTTCAGAGATAAGTATAATAAGTCGGATTTATTGATAGTTAATCATTGGATTGATTACGCGTACTTATTCATCGATATAATCCAGAGGGTTCGGGCCAAACTCCATAAGAGGCTTTCTGGCAATGTTCTCCCACTTGTCCTTTCCTACCCTTGCACCATTCTTTACGACATATGTCTGCTTCTTGTGGGTAAGGAAGTTATAGCTCTTGACCTCCTCATTGAGTGTCGCCCTATTAAAGGTCTTGCAGTCGTAACCAATGAGATAAAGGTCGTCATTCTGGTAGCGATAAACGAACTTGTGCGAAGGAGTATCCCAACTGCCTGCAGAATGGAACATCTTGTAGCCGATGGTCAGGACTCCCTTTGCAGAGATTGAGGCAGTCACTTCGTCCAGGAAACTGAATTCATCAGCGGCTTCTACTATGTAGATAGCTGTATTCTGCAGTTCATAGACACCGCCTTTCCCGAAATAAATGGCCACTTGAGGGTCGTTCTTGTTGATCTGATAGCCGTCTTCGCGAGTCGTGATATTCTCCTGATAGTCAGGCAATGCAATGACAACGAGGTCTGGGATGTAGTCGTGGTTTATGTCATTCTCGGCATGTGCAAGAAGTTTCCAGCCCTCAGGCAGCATCTCTTCGGCAGATATGCCGGATGCCTTCAAGGACTTCGTTTGTGCGCTCGCCATTAGTGCCATAACGAGCATAGCGCATAGGAGCAATGTTTTCTTCATAATTCAATAAGGGTTTACATATAATTCAATAAGTTTTTGTGCCTTAGCCCTCCTCATCTACGCGCAAGTAGTCAGCGGATTTGAACAGAGTTCTTCCTTCAGAACCCAGCCTTCCTTCTTGCTCTTCACTTCGCGCACCTTTATCCATGCGCCGCGAATCTCCTGAGGCTCCACGAGTGAATCATCTGTCAAGTCCATGAGTACCTTTCCGTCCATGTCTGGAGTGGCACGAAGCTTCGAATCGCCCCTGCCATTGGCTCCAAGGCAAGACTTGTGAATCCAGTAGTCGCCAGTCGCCGAACCCTTGAGTACTACATCGTTGCCCACTGTATTCTCGTAAACCGTTGGTGAGATGCGGCACCATCCGTCCTTCATTTCATAGACATCCACGGAATATTCGCCCTCACTCGAGAGAGTCTTGACGATAGTTCCGTTTGGAGCAGTGCGGATGTTTGCCTTGGAATCTGTCACGAAAAAGTCTGCCAATACCTCTTCTTCCTTCAGGAAATCGAAGGTCATGCCGTTCCATTTCAGTGAATGTCTGATTTCCTGGTCGTAGCTTACGCTCTCGTAAACCATGATATCCTTTCCCTGCTGCGGAAGTTCAAGGAAATAGTTGGCATCCAGCGGATTAGGGAATCCGTTGAAAGGAGGATTAGCCATAGGTACGAGCTGCTTCTTTGCCTCGTCGTAAAGGTAAGCGCGGAAGCCAGTTTCCATATTGATGATGTCCGTTTCGTTCTCACCAAACTGGAAAGAGCTCATATATCCCCACGTTGATGCCATAGGCTCAATCTTCTTTCCGAAATCATTCTCGCGGTAAGACATGATGACGAGCTTCTTTCCGTCCTTGCGGTTCCAGTAGCACACATTGTATGTGATGCTTCCGGCGCCTTCCTCGAAGTCAGAGAAGTAGCCGTTCTTCTTGTCATAGACCGGGTCGTGGTCCCATTCGTTAGGCTTTATGCCGAATATGGCTGTTACGAACTGTTCTATTCCGACGCCGCCATTCACCTTGAGCGGCTTTCCGTTATTATTCCAATTTTCTGACTGCGCGAAAGCACCAAGCTGAGAGACGAGCAAGAGTGCCAAGAGAAGAGTTTTCTTCATGATTCTTATGTTTTTATGATTTCCTGGGTGCAAAATTACACATTAAAATAAAAAAACAATGACCATTCCCGAAAAATTTACCATCCTTTAAACAAAAACAAGAAAAACACTTTGTGGAAACGATGCCCCATAACTTTCTGACAAAATAGTATCAGTCCCCTCTTGCCAATTTACGGGCAAGAAGGGGCTTTTGTAATACGTTGAAAACAAACGCATTACGAATGCACGAAAAAACTCCCACAGTTTTGGGTAAAAACCATGGGAGTTTTGGGTAAAAAGTCATAGAGTTTTGGGGCAAAAGTCATAGAGTTTCTATTCGTAAGTCATAGAGTTACGAAAAAGACCGCTCGGAATGACAAAATAGTATCAGTGGAACTTCGATTACATATAAGCCCCCATAAGCTCTGCCTCAGCTTCAAAAACGAATCTTCCGTCATTCAGCTGCTCCTGCATCTTTGAAGGAACAAGGTAGTTGCGATGCATGAATATTCCACAGTCATCTACCAACTTACCATTAGCATCTATTGATGCAAAGACCATTCTTGCGCCGTACATAAAGATGACAGTCTCTTCTTGAGGCATGCTCGCAAGTGTTGTCTTGATGTCTGCCTTTGGAGTAATCTTTACTTCCGCTGAGCCTATGCCGTTCTGACCGTCTATTTCTGAAAACACATACTTATAGCAAGTTATCGTTTTGCCTTCGCTGTCGTCTTCCACTGCCTTGCCGTTGGCTGTTGTCAAAGCAACTTCCTTTTCCTTGTCGCCACTGTGTAGAGTAACCGTCACGTCATACATATTCAGGATATTCTCAGAAAAAGCTGCTACGTATGCAGGAATCTGCTGATACTGAGCCTGATCCTGAACTGATGCCTGTGCTGGAACGTATGGATCGTCATCAACGTTGTTACAAGATGTGAAACCTGCTACTGAGAGAACTGCTACTGCTGCGAACATGATTTTTGAGAGAAACTTTTTCATAATGTTTAATGTTTTAAAGAGTTTGTAAATTTTGTTTTTGAGTTTTAAGTTTTTGAGTGTTAATGTTTTGGGTTTT
>JAZRXS010000023.1:0-2369 GCA_045600325.1 Prevotella sp. | reverse complement strand
TGGCTTCCCTCTCCTGAGCAGAAGCCGTAAGCATTGCCATAAGCAAAGCTGTGAGTATAAAGAACTTTTTCATATTTATCTCATCCATTCTGAGATGGTCTCAGCCTTATTGTACTTTGTTTGTGGAATGTATTTTATCGAACTGCCATTGCCCCAACCAACTCTGCAATCTACAACAACACAGTCGGCAAAGACATCAAAACCAGCCACGTATGGCACTGAGCAGAAGTGGTAGCCGCCACTGTCTGGCACCACATTGAAGTACTCCTTCAGTTTCTCTGTGCGCTTGCCGCTACGGTCTGACTGAATGTACTTTGAGAGAAGCACTGCAATCTCATTGTTCAGGTAGAGAATAGGCTTGCCTGTCTCGGCAAATGGGCGGATGGAAGTAGATTCCACTTCGTCCTCTTTAAACTTGTCTGTCTGCGGCTTACGATTACCAAGCTCGCCAGAATGCTTGGTCACAGGAAGATCGCACTGGAAAACGGTGTACTTGCTGTTCTCATTGTAGTTTTTAATGTAGAAGGAACCTTCGCTCAGGTCGGCAACAACCTGATTGGTCAGTTCGTTCATGGCTTCGTTCTTAGCCAACGCAGCTTCATTAGCCGACCATGCTATCCAATTTGCCATGAAATCATCAAAGTTCTTGTCAGTTATCTTTTCAAAGATTCCGAGGAAATCCTGTGCCATAGCACGCTGTTGGAATGCACCTGCTGTCAGCATTGTCATTGCCACGAGGCATAGTTTTAAAGTGAAATTCTTCATATCGTTTTAGTTTTATAAGGGTTTATTTGGTTGAAATGTTGTTTATTCTTTCAAAGACAAGCTTTGTTCCATCGGAGAGTGTCATCACAAACTTGTCAGCAGATTCAAAGGCATAGCTTCCTTTGTAGGGTTTGAGTTCCACTTTCTTCATGGTAACATCAAACTCACCGCCTTTCTTGTTCCATTCTACCGCACTGTCGTCAAGAGTGCCGTCTGAGAAAACGGCGGCATTGCCATTGCTTGCTTCATGAACATAGCAAATAAAGCCATCACGAACTTCCCAATATACTGTGACATTCTGCTTCATGTCGATGGTTTCCTGACCGACAATCTTGGTTGTCAGACACCAATTGCCGACGAATTTCTGGTCAATGGCATTGGCAGCCGCCTCGTCATGGTCAGTGCAACTGTTGGCTTGGCAAACAGTCATCAAAACAATAGCTACGAAGAAGTAAAGGATTCTCTTGAACATAAGAAAGCGAAAGAATTATTTTTGATACATTATATATTTTGGCGCAAATATAACGAAAACGTATTCACGATTCGTTGTATTTTATGTGGTATTTTGTGAAATCTCCCTAAAATAGGCAAAATACACGCATTTTGTGGCGGTCAAAAAGAATCTATGATAAGCAAAAGTTATAACTCTTGCAGTGTGTTGATGAAAATGCGTGCGCTGCGCTTCTCGTAATTGTCGCGAAGTGTCTGGGCGTAAGCCATCACTGGTGTGGAGAGTTCCTCTATGCTGACGGCTTTCAGTCCCGGTCTGCCTACGATGGCCTTCTCCGAAAGAATGGTGATGAGGTTTGTGTTTTGTACAAGGTTCATCAGTGCGTTCGGGTCGTTGATGACGGCACGGACGTTCACCTTGCCCGTCTCGGCATGAAGGTAGTGCTCTACGGCATTGCGGTCGCGGATGCTTGGCTCTGGAAGCGCGAAGCCCTGAAGTTTCAAGTCACTGAAACGCAGTGACTTACGGTTTGCGAGAGGGTGGGTGTCGCGCATTATCGCACAGAGCTTGTAGTCCACGATAGGCTCGAATACAATGTTGCCCGTCGGATCTTCCGTATTGTCTATGCTGAGAACCATGTCCAGATCGTGGTGGAGGAGCAGTTCGCGAAGCTCGGCTATCGACTTGTAGGACAGGTGCAGCTTTACCTTCGGGCATTCTTTCATGAAGCGCACTATCGTTGGTCGCACGTATGGCTCAAGTGAGAAGGTGAGGCCTATGCGCAGTTCGCCACACGGCTGCTTGTTGATGTCGCACATTCGGTCGGTACACGACTGCATGTCGCGAACAATCTGCTTGGCAAGTGGAAGCAGTATTTCTCCGCTTTCCGTAATGGATACGTGGTGTGGGGTGCGCAGGAAAAGTGTTGTGTTGAGTTCGTCTTCGAGAGCCTTTATCTGTTGTGATATGGCACTCTGGGAAAGGTACAGCCGGCGAGAGGTTTCAGAGAAACTGCCAGTTTCCGCCACACTAATGAAATACTTGAGTTGACGAATTTCCATAAGCAAAAGAGTTTTGTTATATAAAAAAGAACCCAACCATTTCTGATTGGGTTCCCTTTAGCGGAGAGAGAGGGATTCGAACCCCCGGTGCC
>JAZRXS010000022.1:0-8972 GCA_045600325.1 Prevotella sp. | reverse complement strand
CAACGAAGAAGAAAGCTGATAGTTGGCAAGGAAGAACGCTCCATACTCCTGACGGCTGTAGGCAGGAATGAGGAAACCGTAGCCACCGATGCCGTTGTGCTGCAACGAGGCAGAGATTCCTGCGTAGTATTCCCACGAGTTTGCGGGAGAATAGCGGAACTGCAGTTGACCGCTTCCTGTATGCAGATGGAACATCAGTTCCTTGTCTGGATCAACGGCTGGAGGTGTCTGCGAGAGGTTATGGGTGTGGAACTTGCTCCACTCCTCGCGATGGTTCAACTGATAGCCTAAGGTCAGCTTGGTTTGCAGAAGATTGCCTGTCCATGTATTTGTGGAGGTAATCTTCAGATGGTTGACCAGGCTGTAAGGCAGGTCTATGTTCCATCGGTTGCCATCGTCCTCAAGACTGGCGCTGTTAGGAAGTCCGTGGGCTCCGCTGAAGAATCCCGACTTCTGGTAACTGTCGCTTACGTTAAGGCGTCCCTGATAGATGCCGTGCTTATAGGCAAGCATCGCATTGACACTACGCTCCATGCCAGCCGTATTCTTCAGTTGGCGGTTATGGATTGGCAGTTGCATGCTTAGATAAGTGAAGCTGTCGGCAGGCACGTTATAGTCTGCCCAATGGCGCTCTGTGTAGCGTACTCTGGAAAAGAATCTGCCTCGCTTCATTTGGAGCATGACTGAACCGTCGATACCAGAGCAGACACTCTGATAAGACACCAAGGCTTCGCCCGAAAGGGAATCTTTTTGTGGGAAAACAGGCGGAAGGATTTCGATGGCTCCTCCCATGGCATCGCTACCATGAAGGACGGAAGCCGGTCCTTTTACTACGCGCACGCCTTCCACATGGAAAGCATCAATCTCCAATCCGTGATCTGCGCCCCACTGCTGTCCTTCCTGCTTCACGCCGTTCTCCGTAACCGCTATGCGCTGAAAGCCCAATCCACGAATCATGGGCTTGCTGAAGCCTACGCCTATATCCATGGCTTGCACTCCCTCCGTCTGGGAGAGCACATCCATGAGACTGTGTCCGGCACGTTTTCTCATCTCGTCTGGCGAGACGTAAACCGACTGCTGCGCAGACAGTTGCGAGCGCTGGACGCCAAAGCCTTTGACTTGGACTTCCTTCAGTTGGATAACCTTAAGGCTGTCCTCGTTTTGCGCACAAAGGGTTACGACGGAACAACATGCCATCAGCCATGACAGCAAGCAATGTTGTATATGCATCGTAAAGTTTTTGGGATTTTGTTCAAGTTTTCCTTCGTCAAACTTGAGGGTCAAAGCTAAAGGGTAAAGGCTAAAGGCAGCCTGCGGATTGAATACAGCTCAGTAAAAACTTCGCCCTACATTGCAGTAGAGCCTTTAGCCTTTAGCTTTCAGCCTTACGCCTCGCAGCTTGCTGCGAACAATGGAGGGGCACGAAGACTCGGCAGAATATCCTTACGACAAATGATGTCCGGAGTTGGACACATCATAAGGACAATAGCCAGAAGCGCTGCTGCCGAGAAGGTCAACACTTCTGGGGTGATGTAATCTGTATGTAATATCTGACACAGCACGCAGTCAACGTCCATGATGGAAAGCTGACTGATATGACCGCTGTGTTTGACATGCTCAATGCAATCGTGACACACGTCAGCACTCCCTGCACTTTCGTGTATGTGCAGGACACTGGCGCCAAGTATCATCAGATACAAAGCCAGCAAGAAGAGTCCTAATCTGTTATGTCTTGTGCTTTGAGTTTTCGTGTCTGTAGTTTTTGATTCGAGTGCAAAAGTAAGAAACAAATGTAGTACCACCAAATATTCCACAAAAAAAAACAATGCCCACTCTTTTTTTTATTAATACAAATCAAAAGTCGCCTCTTTTTCTTTTAATTTTCAATCATTATCAATAAATATTCATATCTTTGCCCTCGCTATCACATAATGGATTTCATTCCACAACCAACTTGCAGCGGCAAGGAGATAGCATCTTTATAAGTAAATGGCGTTTACTAACGCTTGTTTCTCAGTAACTTGAAACCTAGGAAATTTCAAAGACACTATTGGAAACAGGACTAAGTAAGCGCCCGTATGGCGTGTATATATGCCAGAAATGCGTATGTCATAATTGTGCCCACACTCAAAGTGTCTGCACAATATGACCTATGCAGAATGGTTCAATATACTTGGATACGGGTGTCTTTATCGGTTCGTTCTTTAGTGTCGGGCTTTCCTAGGGCCTCAAGTTGCAGAACGAGTCAAAGTAAAGACTCCCGCATTTCGCTTTTAGAGACCATACATTTTTTACTAACATAAGAATAAACGGGCAAGGAGTCTGTCGGTTTCTCACATTACAAATGGATTACAAACAAGAGTACATGGTCCCGGAATGTGAAGTCATTCATAGCAGACATGCAAGCATGCTCACTTCCAGCGGAATCATTGTTCCTCCTCCTGAAAACATAGAAGGCGAAGGAGAAGACTTTAATTTACCAACCGAAGATTAACATTCCTTACTCATTCTTATGAAAACAACCCACAATTCCTTTCTTTTCTTATTACTCTCTTTAGCGGCTATCACATTGGGTAGCTGTTCAACAACAGACACGTTTGAAAACCTTCTCACCACCAGCCACCCGGAACAGATTGAGGCTGTTACGGAAGGAGTCCATGTCATTGGCGACAACCAGAGTCGTTCTACCATGTCTTCTGACAACAAGTTCGTTTGGACAAAGGGTGATCTCATTGGTGTCGCCACAACAAATGGCAGCACAGAGAGTATAGTGCCTTACAAACTCAGTAGCGGAGCCGGCAGTTCTACTGGCACCTTCATCGGGTCCATCAACCCAAAACACAGCCTCACAGGTAAGGCTGTTTATCCGTATAACCCGCAAACATCCATTTCGGGCAACACCTTGTCACTCTTCATGCCTACAGAATACGACTATACAGAATACGACACAGAGAGTTTCGGCGACTTGAATAGTGGCAAAGTCAACAGCATGCAAATGCCGATGTGGGCAAGGATAGATGGCGAAAAGCTCCATTTCGAGCATCTTGGTGGATACTTTGTCTTTGAAATCAGCAAAATTCCCGCTGGCAGCAACAGGTTTGAATTTACTGTAAGGAACAAGAAAAAGATAACAGGCACATTCAGTGTTGACCTTACTGCCGCCTCACCTGTATATTCCTCTATGGATTCCAATACGGAGAGTACCGTCACCATCCACTTCTCTGCAAGCGAAAATCCGTGCCAACGAGTGTTCTGCATACCTGTTCCTGTAGGAGAATATGAATACGAATGGAACATTTACAATGACAAGGATGAGTTGAAAGGCTTTGGCATGAGCGATGGAAGCAAGATCATAAACCGAAAAGATGTCCGCATAGCTCGCCGCGAATGCTCTGCGCTTAATGACGGAGACAAACCGGGAGACTCTCCTGAAGACAACAAAGACGACTTCACGACAGTGAATCTCACCTACAATCTTAGTGCCAATGTATGGCAGGAAGCCAAATACATTGATGAGTACGTGCCAAGTGGTGCTACATTGGAGTACACCATTACCTCAGACGTTACCGTTCCTGGTCTCAGAAATGGTAATTACATGACTATATGGAAAGGCGTTGTTGACGAATCTTACATCAGCGATAGCATGCCAAACTACACACTGGAAAAAGGTGTTACATTCAGCGGAAGCATAAAAACATCTGTTTTCCATGCCAGCATCCCTCTCCTGCTGCGACACACCACGTTTGCACAGCCTATTAACATCACCTTCAAGTACAGGATAATATCAGAAACGGGCACAGGCAGTTATTATGAAGCAAAATATCCAGAGGAGGTAAACGCAGTGAAGATGCTCGCCCAAAGCGCCAGCGTACACATGTCTTTCGTCCACATATCCGACTCTCACAGCGCCGAAAACAACTGGAGTTATGCCGATAGTTTCACCGACAATATCGGAGCAGACTTCCTTGTTCACACAGGCGACATACTCGACGATGCTGACATTTCCCCGAAAGCCATTGTAGGAAGAATCACCTCCATGCAGAAGCCATGTTACCTTGTTCCGGGCAATCATGATTACAGCGTAAAGTCGGGTTCAACTACACACGCCAACAGCAGCCATTTCTTCAACCGTTTCCTATCGCCGACAAACACTCACAACCAGCTCTCCATTTCAAAAACATACTACTCTGTTATCAAGAATGGCGTGAGAAGCATATTCATTGATATCTATGATGATTTCACGGCAAGCATATCCGGCTCTGCCATGGCTACATACGTTAAGATGAGTAAGGGGCAGGTGGACTGGCTCATCGCAGAACTCAAGGCAGCAACAGCTGCAAACCAACCGGTAGTGATCTTTACTCACTGCGGCTACCCGTCAAGCGGATCGTTGGCCATCAAGGGATGGGACGACTGTTGCACTACGGTAGGCAGGAGCAATGGCAATTCAGGTAGTGCGTTCCTGCTCAACATGATCGATGCTTTCATGGACGGCACCAGCTACACATTCAACCATAACGGAAACAATTTCACGGCAGATTTCAGCGGGAACGGTGCATTTGCGGGATGGTTTGCCGGTCATGAGCACAGTGATTCATACGGCAGAATCGAAGGTCATGAACGTCAATGGCAATGCGTCACCGCTGCAACAGCTTACTATAAGGATGTCACAATCAAGAATTTCAATGGTTGCTGCACTTGGGTTATGGTATCACCAAAGGAAAGAAAAGTCACCATATACCGCATGGGAGAACAGGAAACCACAAGCGGTTTCAAACGAGATATGACGACGTATTACTACTAATCAACAGCAAAACCCCACCTGATTATCACAATCAAGTGGGGCTTTTCTTTACTAACCAATACCTATGAATCTAATTAACACAAAAAATAACACCTATGGATATGAAACAGTTTGTCTTTTCTAATCTTAATTATGTTGTTTGTTACCGCTGCAAAATTAAGCTCTTTTTGGAAATCTGCAAATGGCTTATCCCTAATCTGAGGTAGATTTTTCCCTACTCTTTACGAGAAAATCCCTAATGCCCACTCTTTTTTATATTATATAACAATAAAAATCCGTGCTTTGTGATACAAAACTCATAGAGATGCAAAAAAATTCGTATACAAACCCGAAGCAGTTTTGTATACAAACTCGGAGTGAGTTTGTATACGAAAAATTTCAGGACTCATAGAGTTTTCATCCGAAAGGCTTACGGATATTTGTTTTATACGATAGATTTTTGTAATATCATGAATAAACAAGTTTTTTGAAATTTCTACCCATTGTTGACAATTGTTGTTCAAAAAAGTAACCAGAAAAATCGATTTTTGTAGGACGATGATTATCAAAAACAAACAACATCATTCTGAATTTCTGACAATCCTTGACTATTATAATCCAAGAGAAAAGGTGATTTCTCTGATGCTAAATACACTACTATTTCAAGGTAAAATACAAATTATTTGTAAAAAATACACAAAAATATTTGGTAGTTACAAAAAATAGTTCTACCTTCGCAGCCCTTTTTCGCCAAATTTTGGATGATTTGGTATAAAATAAAGGTAAACACAAGTATCTTCCACGATACCTCTGCGTTCTATTCTCCATATTATTTATGTATGAAAAGACTTCTAAAGGAGATCAAAAGTTGGCAAGTAAATATGTAATAAAAACAAAGTTTGTGTAATTTTTACATTTTTACTGTTTACTTTCTCACGATTGTCGTATAAACTAGTGTCTAACCAAATAAAAAGTTTTAAAGTTATGGAAAAGAAGAATGTAGTGTTTTTTTACGGAGTAAAGAATGTTAATGGTGAGTTTTCTAACCATTACGTTCGTGAGTTTGTGGTTAACGGCAACAAGTTCCGTTGCGTTGAGCAGTACATGATGGCACAGAAGGCTCTTATCTTCCGTGACTTCGAGACTTTCAACAAGATCATGAACTCTAAGAATCCTGCTGAAATGAAGCATCTCGGCAGAGAGGTGAAGAACTTCAATGCAGAGAAGTGGGATGAGGTGAAGGTGAAGGTTGGCGAGTTTGTGAGTGAGGTGGAAGCTCGCAAGTTTGCAAGGGAGTATAAGATGTTGAGTGGAGCAAAGAGAAGTGGCAAGATGGTAGATTGCAAGATGAAGAAGGTGGAGGTGGCGTAAAGCCCTCCCCTTCCTAAGTGGGGGTATGTAGGAAAAAGTAACCAGAAAACATAATAATTACATAAATCATTCGTTTTATAGTTGGGAGGTGCGTTGCCCTCAACGCACCATCAGCGATGATTGCCCGGCTCTTGTGACTGTTGGTGTCCTGAGGGCAGGACACTTCCCAAGGCTGTACGAAGTTTAAATGTTATGAAGATGAAAAATTGGCAGAAAGTGATGATCGTGATGGAGGTTTACCCTAATATCACACGTGAGAAACTGGAAGATGCTCTCGGTCTTTCAAGGAGTGGCGTGGCAAAGATTGTCCGCCAACTGATAGACGAAGGCAAGATAAAGCGTGTCGGTCCTGATAAGGGTGGACACTGGGAGCTCATTCCTTCCGACGAAGAGCCAGAGTATTTCTTCTTCTACGGCCATGACCCGAAGAAAGTGGGCGACAAGGCCGTTTTCAGCCAGTGGTATATGAAGCCGTTCATGGTTGATGGTCATCGCTACAACTGCATGGAGCAATACATGATGTCGGAGAAAGCGCTACTTTTCAAGGACATGGATATATTGAAGCAAATACTCAGTTCGCACGATCCAGCCACATGCAAGAAACTCGGTCGTAAGGTAAGGAACTTTGACAGCGAGAAATGGAATGAGCATTCGCAGAACATCGTCTTCAAGGGCAATTATGCCAAGTTCTCTCAGAACCCACGCCTTAAGGAACTTCTCCTTGCCACAGGCGACAAAGTGCTTGTTGAGGCAAGCCCGTTCGACAAGATTTGGGGTATCGGAATGCGTGAGTCAAAACCTGCCCAAGACCATCGCAACTGGCGAGGCAAGAACCAGCTCGGCTATACTCTCACTCGAGTCAAGAAGGCCATCATTGCCGATGCCATCCTCAATGGAACTTTGGAGTCAGCGTTTCAGTAAAATTCTTACATATACTACAATGAAAAAGCTTATATTCATAATCTTTTCCCTTTGCATGTGCCAGATGGTGTATGCGCAATCAGGTCTGATGAATTTTGCACAAATGTATGCAGAAAAAGGCGACCTCAAAAAAGCCATAGAATATGCAGACAAAGCCTTGGTAGCCTGTAAGCAGAATTATGGGGAAGAGTCTGTTGAATATGCAGAAGCTCTTCTCTGGAAATCTTTATTTTGCAACAATGACAGACAAACAAATACAGCGATAGATTTAGCCCAACAGGCATCTTTAATCTTTGCAAAGACCATAGGGAAGAAATCTGAAAAATATGCTATATCAATAAGCAATCTTGCCAACTATTACAGCAGTATCGAGAACTACAAAGAGGCTCTCAGGTTTGGCACTGAGGTTGTGGAAATAACAAAGGAACTGTTTGGCGAGAAGCATCCTGATTATGCTCTATCACTAAATAATCTTGCGCTATACCACAACTATCTCGACAACTATCAAGAGGCAATCAGATTAGGTACTGAGGCTATAGAAATAATCAAGGAACTTTTTGGCGAGAAACACCTTGAATATGCGACATCACTCAATAACCTCGCTAACTACCACAACACCCTCGGCAACCATCAGGAGGCAATCAGATTAGGCACTGAAGCAATGAAGATAAGAAAGGAAGTACTTGGAGAGAAGGACACTGATTATGCGAGTTCACTAAGTTTACTCGCACTCTACCACTGCCATATCGGCAACTATCAGGAGGCTGTCAGATTAGATACCGAGGCAATGAGAATCAGGAGGTCTGTACTTGGCGATAAACATCTTGATTATGCTCTGTCACTTAATAATCTCGCTGGGTATCACTGCTATCTCGGCAACTATCAGGAGGCTATCAGATTAGGCACCGAAGCCATGGAGATTAGAAAGGAAGTGCTTGGAGAGAAGCACCCTAATTACGCACAATCACTCAGTAATCTTGCTGGATACTACTGTTACCTCAGCAACTATCAGGAGGCTATCAGATTAGGCACTGAAGCCATGGAGATAAGAAAAGAAGTCCTCGGCGAGAAGCATCCGGATTATGCGAGTTCTTTAAGCAATCTCGCACTCTACCACAGTTACCTCGGCAACTATCAGGAAGCAATTCGAATAGGTACTGAGGTTAAGGGTATAATCAAGAATGCACTGGGAGAAAAACACGCCGAATATGCGACTTCACTAAGCAATCTATCAGGATATTACTTTTATCTCGGCAACTATCAGGAGGCAATCAGATTAGGCACTGAAGCCTTGAAGATAAGAAAGGAAGTGCTTGGCAAGAAGCATCCGGATTATGCGAGTTCACTAAGTATTCTCGCAGGTTGCTATAATTCTGGCAAGACGATTGAACGAGACAAATATGGAAAAGAAGCGTTCAACCTCGGAAAGGAAATCATTATAGAGAATTTCTCTACGATGACACCATCTGAGATGACAAATTTCTTGAATGCTTACAAATATTCAATCAAAGAACGACCGAATGCTGCAATAGCATACGACGCCCTACTCCTGTCCAAAGGTATCCTTCTCAATGCCGAAATGGGTATCAACGAACTGATTCAAGAGAGTGGCGACAAGAAGGCTATTGATATGTTTGAGCATATCAGGATGAACACTCTTGTCTTGAACAAGCAACTCGAGAAGCCTATAGCAGAGCGATACCTGAACACAGACTCTCTCAGCGCAGAGATAGAAAAGGAGCGAAAGCTGCTTGCCGTGCAGTCAAAGGCTTTCGGTGACTTTACACGTTTCTTCAATACTTCATGGCAGGATGTGCGCGACAAACTTAAAGCTAACGAGGCGGCTATAGAGTTCGGAACATTGAAAGAAGGCGACATTTTTCCTTCCAACAATTGC
>JAZRXS010000021.1:0-8515 GCA_045600325.1 Prevotella sp. | reverse complement strand
CTTGTGCCAAAGGACCCTGAGGACGCAAAGAATGTTCAGATGGAAATCCGCGCCGGAACTGGTGGCGACGAAGCTTGTCTCTTTGCTGGCGACATATTCAAGATGTACAAGGCGTTCTGCGAATCAAAGGGTTGGACTCTTTCTGTTACCGATGTTTCAGAAGGTGCTGTCGGCGGATTCAAGGAAATCGACTTTGCCGTTTCTGGCGAGAATGTCTATGGCGTCCTGAAGTACGAATCAGGCGTTCACCGTGTTCAGCGTGTGCCGGTAACGGAGTCAAACGGTCGTATGCAGACTTCTGCTGCTACTGTTGCTGTTCTTCCAGAGGCTGACCCATTCGAAGTAAACATCAACGAAGGCGAAATCAAGTGGGATACATTCCGTTCTTCTGGTGCCGGCGGTCAGAATGTCAACAAGGTGGAATCCGGTGTTCGTGCCCGCTATATGTGGAAGAACCCTAACACAGGTGAAGTGGAAGAGATTCTCATCGAGTGTACTGAAACCCGCGACCAGCCAAAGAACAAGGAACGTGCTCTCGCTCGCTTGCGTACATATATCTATGATAAGGAGCATCAGAAGTATGTTGACGATATTGCAAGCCGTCGTAAGAGCCTCGTATCTTCCGGCGACCGCTCTGCAAAGATTCGCACATACAACTTCCCTCAAGGTCGCGTAACAGACCACCGCATCGGCTTCACCACCCACGACCTCACAGGTTTCCTCGGAGGCAATATCCAGGCAATGATCGATGCCCTCACAGTTGCCGAGAACACCGAGCGAATGAAGGAGGCGGAACTGTAAGAGACCTTCCCCCTGCCCCTTCCTTTCAGGACGGGGAGAAGATAGAAAAGTAAAGTTCCTTTATTTTTATACATTCACATTTTATTAATATTAACATAGTAGAATACCCCCTACAAAACATTCTACTCCCCGTCCTGAAAGGAAGGGGTTGGGGGAAGGTCTTATGACACGTAAAGAACTCGTATCCCAGATATTTGCAAAGAAGTCTTTCCTTTGTGTAGGTCTCGACGTTGACCTCAACAAGATTCCTCAGCATTTGCTTCAGGAGGAAGATCCAATCTTCGCCTTCAACAAGGCTATCATCGACGCTACTGCCCAGTACTGCGTTTCCTACAAGCCAAATCTCGCGTTCTATGAGGCTTACGGCGTGAAAGGTCTCATGTCTTTGGAGAAGACAGTGAAGTACCTTCAGGAGAACTATCCAAACCACTTCATCATCGCTGACGCTAAGCGTGGTGACATCGGCAACACTTCAAAGATGTACGCAAAGACATTCTTCGAGGAGTATAATGTTGATGCCCTCACTATCGCACCTTATATGGGCGAAGACTCTGTAACTCCATTCATCAGCGAAGGTCACTGGGTAATCCTTCTCGCTCTCACTTCTAACAAGGGTTCTTTCGACTTCCAGCTCACAGAGGACAAGGACGGCGAACGTCTCTTTGAGAAGGTCATCAAGAAGTCACAGCAGTGGGGCAACGACGAGAACATGATGTACGTTGTCGGTGCTACTCGAGGCGAGATGTTCAAGGACATTCGTGCCGTTGCTCCAAACTCATTCCTCCTCGTTCCTGGCGTTGGTGCTCAGGGCGGTTCACTCGAGGAAGTTTGCAAGTACGGTTGGATTGAAGATTGCGGCTTGCTCGTAAACTCTTCTCGCGGCATCATCTACGCTTCCAACGACGAAGACTTCGCTGAGAAGGCAGGCGAGGCAGCAAAGAAAGTTGCTGAGCAAATGGCAGCAGTAATGTAGAAGCCCCACCCCTACCCTCCCCGGTAGGGAGGGAGTTTTTAGATTACACTTGCAAATAGCAAGCCCCATGCTCTAAGTATAAAAAGCCCCTGTGCCCGAAGCGTCAGCTTCGGGTTCTCATTGCATTATGAACGAAATCACTTCCACCCAAGCTAATATAATACTCTCCCACCCATGGGGGGGAGATGGAGGGGGGCTAACCCCTCAACAGCGCGAGCAATTCGCTCAGCTTGACTCCCTCTATCGTGACTGGAACGCAAAGATAAACGTCATTTCCCGCAAGGACATTGACAATCTCTACCTCCACCACGTACTACATTCGCTTGCCATTGCCAAAGCTATCAACTTCCGTCCGGGCACGAAGATTCTTGACTTCGGCACAGGTGGCGGTTTCCCTGGCATTCCTTTGGCTATCATGTTCCCAGAATGTCAGTTCACGCTCATCGATGGCACTGGCAAGAAGATTCGCGTCTGCAACGAGGTTATCGCTGCTTGCGGACTAGAGAATGTCACTGCCGTTCAGCGTCGTGGCGAAGAAGAGAAGGGCAAGTATGAGTTTGTTGTCTCTCGTGCCGTAATGCCAATGCCCGACCTCATGAAGATTGTTCGCAAAAACATCGACAAGAAGGAACAGAAGAATGCCTACCCTAACGGCGTAATCGTGCTCAAGGGCGGCAATCTTGACGAGGAACTTAAGCCATTCCGCAACATCGTCGAAAAGACAGAACTCACCACCTTCTTCCCAGACGAAGAATGGTTCAAGGAAAAGTATCTCATCTACTGTCCTGTATAAACGACCGAAAAAATTGTAAATTGTAAATCCGTAAAATACATAGATCCCAAAAATCAAATAAACATCCTTCCCTTTGGGAAGGCTTGGTTAGGCTTATGCTCAAAGTTTTCCACTGCAACATGCTCGACGAGAACTGCTACGTTCTCTCTGACGATGAAACTCGCGAATGTGTCATCATCGACTGCGGTGCACTCTACGAGGCAGAAGTCTCTGCCATCGTCAACTACATCCGCGACAACAATCTGAAGCCCGTACATCTCCTTTGCACCCATGGTCATCTAGACCATAACTTTGGCAATGGCGGCGTGTACAAAGCCTTCGGTTTGCAGCCGGAAGTTCACTTTGCCGACCAGAAGATGCTTGAGGACATCAACGAGCAGACAGTGAAGTTCTTCGGAATGCCAATAAACTGCGACACAGCGCCCGTTGGCATCGTCTTCAATGGCACCGAGACCATCACTTACGGCACGCAAAAACTCGAGATCATCTACACTCCCGGTCATACGGAAGGTAGCGTCGTGTTCCTGAATCGCGAACAGAACATCGCTTTCACTGGCGACACGCTGTTCCAAATGAGCATCGGACGCACAGACCTTGAAGGAGGCGACTACGAGAAGATTATCTCCTCACTGCGTCTTATTGCCACTACCCTACCCGCCTCCACAGTCATCTATCCTGGACACGGACCTTCTACCACAATGCAATCAGAGCTCCGTTACAACCCATATCTTAGGTGATAAACATCAACAAAACACATAGAAGCAGCAAATAAACCACAAACTATAAACCATAATCCATAAACTTTTACTACCTTTGCACCCGCTAAACCAAACAATGGTGCGTTGGATGAGCGGTTTAGTCCCTGGTCTGCAAAACCAGTTAGTGCGGTTCGACTCCGCAACGCACCTCCAAAGAAAACCCTCAACGGCTTGAAATTCAAGAAGTTGAGGGTTTCTTTTTTGCAATATGTCTATTTCCACTAATCTCTTTTCACCCATGCTCCTTCATATACTGAAGAAGGATGTGGAACGCAGGATGAACCATTGAGCCGTGGTCGTGCCCTCCAATCTCATAGAGTGACACATTCTCATGACCTACGAGCTTCATCATTCTGTACATGTAAGCCTGCTCCTCGTAACGTCCGTAGAGTTCAAGTTCGCGATCGCCTGAGATGATCACCATCGGAGAACAATCCTTGCGAATATGGAAAAGTGGCGCGTATTTGTCGATGACAGGTTGCAATGGTTGGATGCCCTGCATCTTGCGATGGTTGTAGTGGGTTATCATCTGACCGCTGAAAGGCACAAGAGCCTTTATATTATCGGCATCAACACCGAATTTCTGCATCCAAGACTTCTCAAGACCTACCATCGTAAGCAAGTAACCGCCAGCCGAATGACCAGCAACATATATCTGACTCACATCGCCGCCATACTCAGCAATATGATTGAAAGTCCACACGATGGATTCCGCCACATCACTTAGCGGAGCATCAATGGTAACCTTCGGCAGCAGACGATAGTTTGGAGCAACCACGATGCAACCTTTCTCCTTCAGTTCGTTAGGAATTTCCTTGTTGCCAGCCTCTATCCCACCGCCATGATACCACACTACCACCTGGCAGTTCTTCTTGTCTGTCGGATAATAAATGTCCAGTTTGCAGCGTTCCCTGGCATAAGCATCATCAGATGCCGTGTAGCTTATGTCGGTAACCATCTCGTAAGCCTTCTTTTCAGGCACAACGACCTTTGTCTTAGAGGCACGACTACGACTCTGCTGAGCAAATGAACCGCAGCAGACAACGAGCAACAATAAAAGGGATATAACTTTCTTCATTGTATTTATACATCTTATTATGATGGTATTGGTTATGGGTGTAAAGTTAACAGATAGCCATCAGCAAAGTGATAAATTTTGAATTCAAATAAATTAAACTGCTAAATGCTTTCTAACGTGAGCCGGACATGCTGAAACTGCTACTACGGCCGTGAATGTTGGAGAATGATCCGCTATATTCGTAAGTGCCATTCTTCTCCTTCAGATAGCCATCATAATAGCCAACTTCCACGTAGCTCATATTGCAGATAGTCAGTCGCAGGTGACCTGAGCTTGAGTTGTAATTCACATCACTGATAATGCCTTCTGAACTGCCGCCACCAGGACAAACCTGACCATCATGCTCTCCTATGACGAGAACGTATTGATGATTGTAATGTTGCACGCGTCCTCGAACCGTACATGATGGCGATTGTGGGATAGAATATTGATTCTTAGGCTTTACCTGCTCGGCTTTCTTGTTTTCATTCGGAATTTCCTGCTTTGCTTTGCTATTGGCATTATCCACAACTTCAGTTCCCTGCTTCCCACTGTTCGTGCTATCGTCTATCATCTTGTCCAAGGCAAACGATACGAGATAAGCCAACGAAAGCATGCCAATGCCTGCAACTATCCAAATAAGATATTTCTTCATTTTTTTATTTTGTTTATATAAAGTTTGATCATTAAGATTGTAAACTTATAGCAATCTCAGTTTCCATTTCTACCAGCCCATCAGCTTCTTCAGGTAAGTAGTGAGCATGCCAGCCATGAAATGATGTTCGCCTACAGACGGGTGATGTCCAGTGCCATAGCCGTATTTACCATTATCGTAAGGGAAATCAAAGCGGTAAATCTCGGTCATGCCTTCCGCCTTCAACTGATTTACGGCTGCATCAATGGCTGCCTTTTGGTCAACGAGTCGCTTGCCCGAACGCATAGGACCAGTCATGACAACGATCTTAGCCAGTGGATAACGCTTGCGCACATCGGCAAAGAAAGTCTTTGCGCCACTCTCAAGCAATTTCACGTCATACTGCTGAGCAGTATCGTTGGTTCCAAGGTTTATGCTAACCACTTGCGGCTGAAAGTTGTTGAAATCCCACATCTCGCTATCTTCCGTAAGGAGCGTGCGCTGATGGTAGAACTGCATGTTGTCAGGATCACCAGTTTTCTTGCCGCCATTATTGCGGTAAATGCCTATGCCTGAGCGAGCTACCACCATACATTGAGCATTAAGATTCCTGCCCACTTCCGCATCGTAAGAATCATACCAGCTTTCAAAGGCAATATCATCCTTATCCTTTGTCTTCGTAGTGTCAAGCGCACCCTTTCCGCAAGTGATGGAGTTGCCTATGAATTCAATCTTTCTCTCAGGAAGTTCAGGCTTTTTGCCAAGAGCACATCCCTTGTCAAGCTTCAATCCGTAGAACTCTGGGAAGTCCACGTCCGCAGCTTCCGTATTCTGAGCAATGACAATGCTGTGCAAGCCATTCTCAAGACCTTTGGCAATGACTATTGTGGTATCATTCTTCGACTGCACTTTTATAGGCTTCTTGCCATCAATGACAGCCACGTAGAATCCGCTGTTTGGCTTTGCAAGCATGCTTACTGACGTACCTTCAAAATTAGCGAATATCTGCGCACCGGCAAAGCCCATTCGTGGGGCATCGGGATTCTTGAAGCTGATACGTCCCAGATAGCAGAATCCTGGATCTGAAGGCAACACAACGTTTCCGTCTGCCACCTCCATAATTTGGGATTCCGCAGAATCATTGTCCACGTCACCACCGTTGACATTATTTCCATTACCGGAAACTCCTGTGCAAGCAAAGCAGAATGTTACGCAAAGGAGCGAGAGCATTGACAAAACATTTCTCATAAGCTATCGTTCATAATTAGTTTTATAACTAAACTTTCCCACCCTTTTAACAAAAACAAGAAAAGCACTTTTTGAAGTCCTTTTAGAATCTCTTGCAAGATTCCGTATGTTTCTGTTCGTCATTCCTTGAGAGCGAGCTCTCATGAAATGCCAAAACAGAAACATACTGTACTTCAAAAAGAAAAAACATTAAAAACCAATCACTGAGATTTCAACGATGAAGATAAAAATGTTTTTCCTGTTTTTTGCATGAAAGAGAAGTAAGCCCATTAGGGTGATGGTTTGTTCTTGGGATTTTGTCTGTGAGCTCGCTCACAAGGAAAATCACGAGGGCAAACCATCAATGGCTTGTCAGAGCCATCTTCTATTTCATGCGGTTTTTATTGTTTTTGTTCTTCTTCCAAAAATGAACTGAATTTCAATTCGTTACATTTATATAAAAGGTGGGAAAGTTGAGTTTTATAATAATTGTGTTCACTTACTTAAATCACAAAATTACAAAAACAAAAAGGGAGGCTTTTACACCTCCCAATTATGTATCTTATACATTCATTATTCCTCTGTCTCAGCATCGTGAGCTGCGATGAGCTGCTGCTGGATGTCGTTAGGAACGAGTTCGTAAGAAGCGAACTTAGATGTGAATGAAGCACGACCACCAGTGATAGAGCTGAGTGCGATAGAGTAGTTAGAGAGCTCCTTTAATGGAATCTTTGCCTGAAGCTTCTGGTAACCAGCCTCAGAATCCATACCCATGATCATAGCACGGCGTCCCTGAAGGTCAGACATTACGTCGCCCATGTAGTCAGATGGAACGAATACCTCAAGGTCATAAACTGGTTCGAGAACCTTAGGACCTGCGCTGCGGAATGCCTCTGCGAATGCCTGGCGACCTGCGAGCATGAATGAAAGTTCGTTAGAATCTACCGGGTGCATCTTACCGTCGTAAACGATGACGCGAACGTCACGAGCGTAAGAACCAGTGAGAGGTCCTTGCTCCATGCGCTCCATGATACCCTTGAGGATAGCAGGCATGAAGCGAGTATCGATAGCACCACCGACAACTGAGTTCATGAACACGAGCTTGCCACCCCATTCAAGGTCGATTTCCTCGCGTGAACGGATGTTCATCTTGAACTCCTGACCGTTGAAGTGGTAAACTGTTGGATCAGGCATACCTTCTGCGTATGGCTCAACGATGAGGTGTACTTCACCGAACTGACCAGCACCACCTGACTGCTTCTTATGACGATAGTCAGCGCGAGCTACCTTTGTGATTGTCTCACGATAAGGGATGCGTGGCTCCTGATATTCAATCTGGATCTTCTCGTTGTTCTCCATGCGCCACTTGAGAGTGCGGAGGTGGAACTCACCCTGACCGTGAACGAGAATCTGACGAAGTTCCTTGCTCTGCTCTACAACCCATGTTGGATCTTCCTGACGCATCTTGATGAGGGCAGACATCATCTTTTCTGTCTCTGCCTCATTCTTTGCAACGATAGCGCGAGAGTACTTAGAGTTTGGATAGCGGATGAAGTCGAACTTGTTCTCAACTTCCTTTGCGTTGAGAGTATTGCCCGTCTTAACGTCCTTGAGCTTCACTGTACAACCGATGTCGCCTGCATTGAGTTGGTCAACTGGCTGACGGTTAGCACCAGCACAAGTATAGAGAGTACCGATACGTTCCTTAGAACCACGGTCAGCATTAGCGAGATCATCACCAGGCTTGACGCTACCCTGCATTACCTTGAAGTAAGAAACCTCACCGATGTGTGGCTCTACACCTGTCTTGAAGAAGTAGAGAGAAGCAGGAGCATCAGAAGCAGGAGTAACTTCCTCACCACGAGTGTTGTGAACCTTTGGCATGTCAGAAACGAAAGGAACAACGTTGCCAAGGAATTCCATCAAGCGGCGAACACCCATTGACTTGCCTGCACATACGCAGAACACAGGGAAGATAGAGCGAGTAACCAAGCCCTTGCGGATACCTTCACGCATCTCGTCCTCTGTGAGAGTTTCCTCTTCAAAGAACTTCTCCATGAGAGCCTCGTCATTCTCGGCAGCTGCCTCTACGAGAGCCTTGTGGAGTTCCATAGCCTTATCCATTTCCTCAGCAGGGATTTCCTCGATAGTAGGAGCACCACCTTCAGGACCCCAAGAGTACTTCTTCATGAGAAGAACGTCGATGAGGGAGTTGAAGTTAGGACCTGTCTCAAGAGGATACTGGATCTGAACGCACTTGGAACCATAGATT
>JAZRXS010000020.1:0-9398 GCA_045600325.1 Prevotella sp. | reverse complement strand
CTTTGCAGCGGAATTTTAATTTCAATAATTTTCAATAGGTATAACACAGTTTTAAAATTATGGCAGAAAAGAAGACTACTACAAAGGCTGCAGCTGAGAAGGCAGCAGCTCCTAAGAAGGCAACAGCAGCAAAGAAGGCTACAACAACAAAGAAGGCAGCTGCAAAGGCTACAGTTATCGACGCAATCTCAGCTGGTTTCAAGGCTGGTGATGTTTACGAGGCTCTCGCAGCATCTGAGAATGCTCTCACAGTAAAGGAAATTGCTAAGACAGCAAAGATCTCTGAGGAGGAAACTCTCGTTGGTATGGGCTGGCTTTTCAAGGAGGGCAAGATTGCTGAAGCTGAAGGCAAGTACACTCTCGCTTAATCATTAAGTGTGGCAGACGTCACCTTAAACGACACAAATAGAATGAAGGTCGATATTCTCATGAATACCGACCTTTATTTTTCTTAACGTAAACTTTGATGGTTTATAGGCAGGCCTTTAGCTTTTAGCTTTTAGCCTTTACCCTCAAAGTATGCTTTGAATATTATGAAGTACGAACAGGACATAATTGATCTCCTCGTTAAGGTGGGTGATGCAGGTCTGCCTTTGATGAGCATTGTGAAGCATGTGTTCAATGCTCACAACTCGTTCTTTGAGCCTATCAAGGAGCAGAATGTGTATCAGTCTGTTCGTTCGTATTTGATAAAGAACTCCAGTTCTGCATATTCTCTCTTTGTGAAGGGTGTGGACGGAAAGTATAGGCTTAACAAGAAATCTTCTTCAGCAACAGCGTTGATGTTGCAATTTAGTGACGACGAAGAAAATGTGGTTGCTGACAAGGAGGTGAAAGAAGAGCCGATGTTACCGTTTGACGATTAGATTATTATTATGCGACGCAAGGATTTGTTTCAGTTCAAGCAGTTTACCATTCATCAGGGCAATGCCGGAATGAAGGTTGGTACCGACAGCGATTTGCTTGGAGCATTGGCTGCTGGTGGCAGTCGCGTGCTTGACATTGGCACAGGTACAGGTGTGCTTGCGCTCTTGATGGCACAACGTTTTCCTGAAGCAAAGATAGATGCTGTGGAGATAGACGATGATGCCGTAAAAGATGCTTTGCTAAACTTTGCAGAGTCAAAATTCGCTGATCGCATAACGCTTCATCACACTTCTTTCCAGGAGTTTGTGGAGAAGCAGAGGGTAGGAGAGGGAAACGTCTTTTCTGATACGGGAAAGTTCGATAGCATAATATGCAATCCACCATATTTCCATAAGAGCATGGAATGTCCTGATAATCGTCGTTTGAAGGCACGCCATACTTCAAGCCTGCCGTTTGAGGTGCTTGTAGGTGGTGCTTACGAACTGCTTTGCGAAGGTGGTGTTTTTTCTGTTTGTTTGCCTCCTGAAGTTTATGCCATATTCTGCGAAGTATGCTTGAAACAAGGTTTTTCGCTACAGGACTTGTATTGCATAAAGAGCATTCCTGACCAACCCGTAAAGCGCTATGTCCTTGTTCATAAGAAAGGAAAAGTGGAGGAGGTGAGGAGGCACGAAGCATGCATGAGAAATGCTGACAAGACAGTGTCAGATTGGTACAAGGAAACGCTTAAAGATTATCTGTTATAAATAGACAAAGCCCACTCAAACTTGAGTGGGCTTTTGTTTTATTTTTCCTTTGGCTTGTAGATGACGTTGTTTGCGCCGGAGGTTATCTTAAGCTTGTCGTGATGTTCCTTTATGAAAGTGTCAATATGTCTAACGCGCTTTGGTTCAAGGATTTCGTCAACAGCAATGAGAATTCCTGTTTCCTCAACATCACCGAAACCGTCGTTGATGGCTGTGCCGAACATCTTCATCGTTGGTGAAAGGTTCATGTAGGCATTCACGAGTGGTGGAATGTTATAGCCCATACCACGAACAGCGCCATTGAGTATGCGGTAATCTTCCTTGAAGTCTCTGCCCTGGAAAACTTCTGCAAGCTCGGCTTCATCTGCTTCAAGCAGTAGAGGATTCATCGGAATAACGAGGTTGTCAGGATCATTGAAATGCTTCTTGAGGAAATAGAGAATCATGTCGCGACCAAGACGGATATAAGACGGATACATTGTCATCTTACCAAAGAAATACTTGACGTTTGGCATAATGACAGTAAGTGCGCCGAGACCGTCCCAAAGGTTATCAAGGGCGAAAAGACTCTTTGCGCCCATCTTGCTGCTTTGGTATTCAAGTGTCACGAAAGAACGACCGAGTTCTATTGTGTAAGGCATATAATCCTTGATGAACTTCTCTGAGAACTTGAACATGTGGCTTGTGGCAAGAATAGGCTGACCTTCAGCATCATACTCTACATCTGTACCGAGAATGTATCGGTAGCCGCCGATGATTTCCTCTGCTTCCGGGTTCCATACTATGAGTTGCTTATAGCAATTCTCGCAAGTGTCAAACTCGTCAAGGTCAAGTTCCTTGCCTGTTCCACCGCCAGCCTCACGGAAAGCGATTTCACGAAGGCGACCAATTTCTCGCACTACATTAGGCGAGTCATGATGTGTTACAATGTATATCTCGTTGTAACTCTTGTTAGTAAGTCGGAGCTGCTTGTCTGGAGTAAGCTCCGCCTTGAGAATTTCCCTGTCTATAGGGGCAATGATTGGTTGTTCCATTTTATTGTTTTCCAAAGCCTGTTGCGGATTCGGATGGGTTATTGTAGTCTAAGTTAGTTAAGTTCGTACACTTTGCTTCTCACGTACTGCGCCCATTCGGAAGGAGTCTTCGATTTGTCGAAAGTCTGCCATGGAATAGGCTTGCCGATGGTAATCTCGAAAGTCTTGTGAACATTCTTGTACATTTCGTCAACAAGGAAAAGCATTGCCGGATTGAACTTCAGATGAAGAGCCTTGGCTATGTTTGCAATGCGATAGAACTTCTCCGAGTTTTGACCAGAGAAATGTATTGGCACGACGTCTCGCTTTGTTTGGATGCTCTTTGAAATGAATGTCTTTGTCCAAGGAAGGTCTTGGATCTTTCCGTCAATCTTGCGTGAGCAAAGTCCGGCAGGGAACATCAGCACATGGTTGTTGCTCTTGAAACATTCGTTTACCATGCGAGGGAAGTCGCGGCTCTGGTTGCCAGTCTTGTTTATTGGTACGCAAAGAGGAGCGAGACCAGGCAAGTTCATCAGTAGGTCGTTCACGAGGTAACGGAAACGACTATCATAATGGCGACCGATAATCGAACCAAGCGCTACGCCGTCGGCACCGCCAAGAGGATGATTGCTTACGAATGTAAAGAGACTGCCGTCACTATCGTCAGGCAGATTCTCCTTGCCTTTGATGACGAGGTTTGAGTCAAGGTATTGAACGCATTCCTCAAGCCAGTCGGTGCCAACGAGGTGTCGGCTTTCCCAAAGATACTTGTTTACCTCGTCTTCATGAATGGTCTTTATGAGCCAATTCACGAGAAAGCCAGGGACGAACTTCGCCTTTGCGCCAAGCTTGTCTTGAAGAATCTTTCGTATATCTATCGTTTTTTCTTTAATCTCAATTGCCATTGTCTAATGGGTGTTTGTTTTTTATTATGGGTGATATGCTTTTAGCATAAAACCCAAAATACGCTGCAAATATACAACAATAATTAAAATAAATGAGTATTTGTACTAAAAAAATGACATTCTGTTACAGTTTGAGCATAAATAATGGACATAGTGCAAGGAATCATTGGCAGAAATGTTAATTTTGCCTTGGAATTATTGTGTAAATATGGATGCTATACAACTTATAGACAAGTACTACTCGGACAATCCTGAGCTACGTTCGCTGCTGCTTCGTCATAGTCGTGACGTAGCTGATAAGGCGTTGGCAATAGCGAAGGCACATCCAGAACTGCATATAGACCTCAGTTTTGTTGAAGAGGCAGCGATGCTTCATGACATCGGCATCTTCAAGACAAATGCGCCGGGCATTCATTGCCATGGCTCCGAGCCTTATATCTGCCATGGCATTCTTGGTGCAGAGCTTCTTAGAAAGGAAGGTCTTCCAAAACACGCTCGTGTGGCAGAACGTCATACTGGGGCGGGAATAACGGCTGATGATGTGGAAAAGCAGAATCTGCCTTTGCCTGTTGCCGATTATCTGCCAGAGACAATAGAGGAAAAATTGGTTTGCTATGCCGACAAGTTCTTCTCTAAGTCGCATCCTGAGAAGGAAAAGTCACTTGAAGGAGCTCAACATTCACTGAAGAAATTCGGCGGCGAGACCATACGTAGATTTGAGGAGATGAGAAAACTCTTTGTAATCATTATAGCTTTGTTCTCATTCGCTGTTTCTTTCGCGCAAACGCAAGTGAGCAAATGGGGACGATACGAGACAGAATTCCAGTATAATACAACCCAGAATCCATTCACGGATGTAGAGCTTTCTGCCACTTTCACTCATGAGCAGAGCGGCAAGAGTCTTACCGTAGATGGCTTCTATGATGGTGACGACACTTATCGCCTTCGCTTTATGCCTATGGAAGAAGGCAAGTGGAACTATACCACGCATTCCAATGTGGAGAAGATGGACGGAAAGACTGGCTCCATTCTATGCACATCACCTAAGAAAGGCGCTCGCGGAATGATGAAAGTCGGTGATGACCAGGACTTTGTCTATGGCGACGGCACTCAGTATTATCCTGTTGGCACTACTTCATACGCATGGATTCACTCAAGCCTTGAACGTCAGGAGCAGACTTTCAAGAGCCTTGAAGAGAGCGGTTTCAACAAGATCCGATTCATTGTTTTCCCTAACGGCAGTGTCAAGGACGAGCCGGAATGCTATCCATTCGTGCGTGATGCGAAAGAAGGCGTTTGGAATTACACTTGTTTTGACACGAAATTCTTCCAACATCTTGAGCAGTGTGTAGAGCGTTTGGACAAGATTGGCGTTGAAGCAGATGTCATTCTCTTCTCGCCTTACGACGGTGGACGCTGGGGCTTCGACCGCATGACGATGGACACTAACCTCCGTTATCTGAAATATGTAGTATCACGTCTTGGCGCATACAGCAATGTTTGGTGGTCAATAGCCAACGAGTGGGATTTGTGCAAGAAGAAAACCCTTGACCAGTGGCTTCTCATGTCGGAATATGTGGCAAAGAAAGACCCTTACCATCATCTTCTTTCCATACACGGTTCCACTGCAACATACATAAACTATATGTTGCCTTATTACACCCATGCAAGCATTCAAGACCACGGGCCGCTATACAATCACGAAGGTGCTGCTACTGTTCGCAACATAATCCCGAAGCCGATAGTCTTTGATGAAGTTTGCTATGAAGGCGATATTTCAGCACGTTGGGGTCAACTTTCTGGCGAAGAGATGATAGAACGAATGTGGATGGGCTTGATAGGGGGAACATACGTTACTCATGGCGAGTGCCTGACTAACCGAACTGACAACTATACCGGCTATTCATATCTTGCCACTGGTGGCGATTTTGTTGGCACTTCTCCAAAGCGTATCAAGTTCATGCGCTCTATCCTTGAGGAACTTTCAGCCGTACCACGCCTTGCCGATCGCAGCTGGGACGGCATGACTGCTGGTTGTGGCGATGGCACTTACCTCATCTATTTCGGTAAAGAGGCTCCAAAGTCATGGGCATTCTCCCTTCCATGCAAGAACGATCGTTTCTATCGTTTGCAAGGTGGCGAGAAGTTCAAGGTGGAACTCATCGATACTTGGAATATGACACGCACGCAACTCTCTGATGTCTATGAGGTTAAGATGGGCGAGGTGAAACGTGTCAATGATAAGAATGGCAAGAAGGTTAAGCTTCCAGGCAAGCCATACATGATGATGAAGATTACTATGGTGAAATAGTATATTTATTTATCTTTAATTATTAATTTTTTTATGTCAAACAATCACAGTTTCAAGCGTGATGTGCTTAGATTCAAGCACTTCTCTCGCAAGGGCTATGCTCTCTTTGCGTGCCTTGGACGCGTTGTACTTGTTGGCGTTCTCTCTGTTGCTACCCTCCAAAATGCGAAGGCTTCTGGCATTAGCACAGAGACTTACCGCGCTGACAACGACACGATTCCAACCGACAGGGAGTTTGACCTTAGTGAGGTAGAGGTGTCAGGCACTCGCGCTCCGCTGTCTGCAGGACAAGCGGCGAGAATGGTAACTGTACTGCGAGCACAAGACATTCAAGGTGCCGCGGTGCAAAGTGTAAACGACTTACTCAAGCTCTGTGTAGGAGTAGATGTAAGGCAACGCGCACCAATGGGCGCACAAACGGATATCTCGATGCGAGGGGGCACGAGCGAGCATATCGCTATACTGCTTGATGGTATCTGTATTTCTGACCCTCAGACAGGGCATAACGCCCTTGACCTCCCAATCCAACTTTCGCAAATAGAACGAATAGAAGTTCTTGAAGGACCTGCTGCCAGAGCTTACGGTGCGCAGTCGCTACTTGGTGCTATTAATATTGTGACAAGTAGCCCCCTCCAACTCCCCCGAACGGGGGAGAGTCCAAGTGGAGGGCTTACTGATAGCAAGAGTAATTTAAATCTCTCACCCCGTTCGGGGGGAGCCGGAGGGGGGCTTTTCTTAGAAGGCGGTTCTTACGGCTATTTGAATGCTGGTGGAGTAGTGAATGCACCTGTCATTGCCGAGCGCCTCACTAACTCCGTCAGTGGTTCTTATGCTCGTTCCGACGGTTTCAATCGCTCGAAGGCAGGCAATCTCAACAATGACTTCGAAGGTGGAAAGCTCTTCTATCAGGGGCGCTATTCATTCAAAAGCGCCCAAGCTGCAAAAGCTAATGAAAGCCTCCCTTGTGGGGAGGTTTGGTGGGGTGTTGGCTTCGCCCAAAAGAACTGGGGCTCAAGCACTTCCTACGGTCTTGGCAGCGATGAGCAGTATGAACGCACTCGAAAGATGTACGCTTCTGTTGCTGGTGATATTTCCCTCAGCAAGAACCTGCACATAAAGCCTGCTGTCTATTGGCAGAGAAACAACGACTGGTACAAATGGGTGCGTGCTACGAGCAAGCCGAACATCAACCGCACGGATGTTTTCGGAGCTAATCTTAACGTCTGGTTTGACTGGGCTTTAGGTCGCACAACTGCTGGCTATGAACTTCGCAACGAAGACCTTCTCAGTGGCAATCTTGGTGAACCGATTGAAGCTACGCACAAGATCCCGGGCACTGAAGATCGCTTCTACGACCACGGCCTTAATCGCACAAACCACTCTTGGCATCTTGAGCATAATGTAGTTTACAAGAACTTCACCGTGTCAGCAGGTCTTATGGCACTTCGCAACACATGGAACGACATGCCTTATCACGTTTATCCGGGCGTTGATGCAGCGTATCAGTTGAGCAAGAATTGGAAGGTTTACGCCTCTTGGAATACCTCTATGCGACTTCCAACATACACCGAGCTCTATTACAAGGTTGACGGTCACTTGGCAGACAAGAACCTTTTGCCAGAGGAGATGTCTGCCTTTGAGATTGGCACGAAATACGCTTCCCGTCTCGGTCAGTCGTCAGTTTCGCTCTATAAGCATCACGGTACGAACATGATTGACTGGATCTTGGACATGAACAAGCCTGAGTCCGACCGCGTATGGACATCAGTCAATCACACAGTTGTTGACAGCTACGGCTTTGAGGTAAATAGCAAGTGGAACATGCGACAGGTGATTGCGAGCCAGAAGTTCATGAAGACGCTTTCTTTCGGCTACAGCTACATCCATCAGGAGCAGAAGGAAAATGCCGAGAACATACTCTCTCGCTATACTCTTGAGTTTCTTCGCAACAAGGCAGTAGCTACGGCAGCTTTCTCTATTCTTGAAAAAGCCGATAAAAGCCTTGACCTCAGCGTCAGCTATCGCTATCAAGACCGCATAGGAAGCTACACGAATGCTGCTGGCGAACTGAAGAAATACTCACCATATTCCCTCTTCGACGCCCGCTTGGATTGGAAACAAAGCTTCTACAGCCTTTATCTGGAAGCAAACAATATCCTTGACAAGCGCTATATGGATTACGGAAACGTCGTACAACCAGGCGCTTGGTTCATGGCGGGAATAAGAGTTTCGTTCTAAAAGGATAGGATATTTGCCCCATATTCCTATGACTTTTGGGTCGTATTCCTATGACTTTTGGGTCGTATTCCTATGAGTTATAAAAAATTTCGTATACAAACTCGCAGTGAGTTTGTATACGAAATTGGATCGGGTTTGTATACGAAAATTTTTGAAAGCTCCGAAGTTATGCTTTCAAAAGCCCTGAAATCCGCCTTGTGTAAACAAAGTTTTTGTGCATTTGGGAGGTGTCCAGCCCTCAGGACACCATCTGTCAGTAAGGTAATATTACTCTCGTAAACTGTTGGTGCGTTGAGGGCAACGCACCTCCCAAGTGATATTACTTTTGAGACCTCCCAAGTGTTTAGTTCAATGAAAGAGAGACGATTGAGTGGGCTGGGAGAGTGATGGTGAGCTTACCGTTCTTGATCTTCACGTCCTTCTTTACGTTGAGTGCCGTTGGAGCAACGAGAGTTGGCTTGTTGAAGTCGTTGTAGTCGTCGAGGTTCTTTGCGTTGAGGATAGTTCCCTCGATAACCTTTGACGCAGCGCCAGCGAGGTCAACTTCCACTGTCTGAGCCTTATCCACGTTGATGTTCGTGATGCAAACAGTAACCACACCATCTTTCTTTGATGCTGTGATGGAAGCAGAAGGTATCTTCTTGTCAGGAGTTGCCTGAATCTGTTCGCAGTTGATTGTTGCCGGAATGTGAATGGCATCCATGTGGGGCTTGTACATCTTGAACACGTGGTAAGTAGGAGTGAGCACCATTTCCTTGCCGCGAGTGAGAATCATAGCCTGAAGCACGTTGACAACCTGAGCGATGTTAGCCATCTTCACGCGTGCCGTGTGCTTATGGAAGATGTCGAAAGTAGTGGATGCTACGATGGCGTCGCGCATTGTCTGCTGCTGGAAGAGATGACCTCTTGTAGTACCAGGCTCTTCGTCCCACCAAGTTCCCCATTCGTCAACGAGGAGGTCTATCTTGTGCTTTGGATCATACTTGTCCATGACAGCCTCATGCTTTGAGATGAGCTCTTCCATATAGAGAGCTCGCTCCATGTTGTCATAGAAAGTCTTTGTGTCAAACTTCGTAGCAGAACCGTGGTTGTTCCAGTCGCGAACGGCATAGTAGTGAACAGAGATACCAGGCATAAGATTGCCGATTCTCTCCATGCAGACCTTTGTCCAGTTTGTGTCATCGCCATTGGCACCCGAAGCCACCTTGTAGAGCTTGTTGTCGTCATAGTTGCGAGCATAGATAGAGTAGCGACGATAGAGGTCGGCATAATACTCAGGGCGCATCTGACCGCCACAGCCCCAAGACCCGTTTCC
>JAZRXS010000019.1:0-6335 GCA_045600325.1 Prevotella sp. | reverse complement strand
ATGGCAGAAGACGTGTCGGAAAGACATTTCTTATCAAACAGGCACTGAAGGGAAAGTTCACCTTTCAGCATACAGGTGTATCGCCTATAGATCAAGAAGACGAGAAGAACAGAATGAAAACTCAGTTGGAGAGTTTTTATTATTCAATGCTGAACCATGGACTTGAAGGCTACAAGCAACCAAAGTCGTGGATGGAGGCTTTCTTTCAACTGGAACAACTCCTGCAGAAACACGACAATGGTGAACGCATGGTGATTTTCATCGACGAATTACCATGGATGGACACCCCTCGAAGCCGATTCTTATCAGCATTTGAGAACTTCTGGAATGGTTGGTGCAACGACCATGACAACGTCATGCTTGTTGTCTGTGGCAGTGCTACAACCTGGATGCTAAAATACCTGTCGAGAAATAAAGGTGGTTTATATGGTCGCCTTACTGACGAGATCAAAGTATATCCTTTCACCCTGAAGGAGTGTGAAGAATACTTCAACCACGAAAATATAGAGCTATCCCGCTATGATATTGTACAGTCGTATATGGTGTTTGGAGGCATTCCATACTATCTGAGCTATTTCCGTAAAGGTTATAGCTTTGAGAGAAACAGTGACATGATTCTCTTCGGCAACAGACCTCGACTTAAGGACGAGTTTAACCGACTTTTCAAAGCTATCTTTACAAATGCAGATGATTGCAAGAAGATTATTCGTCTTCTTGCGAATCGCAACTATGGTTTCACACGTGAAGAGATTGCCAACGCCACAGGTTTGCCTCTTGGTGGAGGATTGAGTGATACTCTGACCGCATTGGCAGAGAGTGACTTTATCCTTCGCTACAGTCCTTACGGCAAAGGAACTGGAGAATACTACAAGCTCATTGACAACTTCTGTCTGTTCTGGTTAAAGCACGTAGAGCCAAACCAGGACAACGCATCGTATTTCAACGATAACTTTACATCAGATATTATGAAAGCCTGGAAAGGTATTGCCTTCGAACAGGTTTGCTGGCAGCACATCACCCAGATTAAACGAGCACTTGAAATTGGCGGTGTGAAGTCGTCTGTGTCTGCATGGAACATAGCAGGAACAGAAACAAAGACAGGAGCTCAGGTTGATCTACTCATCAACAGAAATGACAACATAGTTAATCTTTGCGAGATGAAATTCTACAGTGGACTCTATTCAATAGACAAAGATGAAGAGTTGAAGCTTATGAATCGCATAGAGACACTCAAAGAGACGCTAACTCCAAAACAACAGGTACATCTCACCCTTATTACCACTTTTGGGCTCAAACAGGGCAAACATAGTGGCAAGGTTCAGAAGATAGTAACCTGTGATGAACTGTTCACATAATACTCAATATTGCGAAAATCCACAAAAGGACGTAACAAAGTCGGATGTGCTTTGCACTGAAAGTAAAAATATAAAGAATAAAGAGTGAAAAATCATTATGAAATATAAAATGAACAGAGTTATATGGGCATTGGTGTTGCTCTCGTCGCTTATCCTGGCCTCTTGTGACACCTATAAGATCAAGGATGGTAAGGTGTATTTTGTACGCTGCAATGAGAATTCCGGTTATAGTCTTGAGCTGATACCCGAGGCTGATGCCGAAACTTTTGTGGAATTAGATGATGGATTCGGGCACGATGCCAAGCATGCTTGGTACGAGAATGCGCTGCTTAAAGGAATCAATGGACCCTCATTCCATACTTTGGGACATTGGTATGCCACAGACGACAGCTTCGTGTTCCGAGCAGACCAACAGGTGGAAGGTGCTGATCCATCCACGTTCGTGGTTCATACCTATTATTTAGCCGAAGACAGCAATGACTACTATTGGGAGGCTCAACCGCTCCATGTGGCAGATAAGGCATCCTTTGTACTGATGGGCGATTCTGATGATTTTAATACACATTGGGCAAAGGATTCCCTCTATGCCTATTTCCTCCAGGGCAATCACGTCTGCAGCACCCCTCGCATGAGAATTGCCGACTATGAAAGTTTCCACCCCATCAATGCCAACGAGTACTCAGGGTACTTTGCTGTGGACAAGTACCAAGTCTATTTCATGGACACAATCGTTGTGGGAGCAGATCCTGCAACATTCCAGGAAGTGGAATATTTTCGAGGAAAGGATAAAGACCGTACCTACCATCTTCGACCTTGAATAGCACATACAATGGAAGAACGGCAGACGTGATACTCCATTTTTGTTGCCTGCGTTATATTAGTTTCTGTAAATAATTATGGAATAAAAGAGGATTCTCACATATTTTTCATAATTTTGCACAAAATGAACAATCATCATGAAGATATTCTTTAAATCCATAAGTAAGATATGACAAAACAAGACATCAGCGTTCTGGGTAAAGAGAACGCATTCGATTTGATCGGCAAGGAGTGGATGCTCGTTACTGCCGGAACAGAAGACAAGTTCAACACTATGACGGCATCTTGGGGTGGCGTAGGAATCCTTTGGAACAAGCCTGTGGCATTCCTTTTCATCCGTCCTGAGCGTTATACTCACGGTTTTCTTGAGGAGAACGACCGCGTGACTCTCTCTTTCTATGGCGAGGAATATCGCAAGGCGTTGCAGATTTGCGGCACCAAGTCAGGACGCGATACCGACAAGGTGAAGGAAAGTGGCATTACACCTTTGAAGTTGGAGTCAGGCGCAATGACTTTCGCAGAATCACGTATGACACTCGACTGCCGCAAGCTCTTCAAGACAGAGATGACAGAGGCAAACTTCATTGACCGTGAGATACTTGAGAAGCAGTATGGCGCACATGGCGGTATGCACACCGTTTATGTCGTCGAGATTGAAAGCGTTTACACAAAATGAAAAAGACAGTACTTATCACAGGTGCCACAAGTGGCATCGGAGAAGCCTGTGCAAGACGATTTGCAGAAGGCGGTTATAACTTGATTCTCACAGCAAGACGTGCAGATAAGCTCGAAGCCATCAAGACTGAAATGGAGACAGATGGCACAAAGGTCAAGACTCTCGTGTTTGACGTTCGCGATGCAGAAGCAGCAAAGAAAGCCATTGGTTCGCTCGAAGAGGAATGGCAGACGATTGACGTGCTCATCAACAATGCTGGCCTTGCACTTGGATTGGAGAAGGAGTACGAGGGTGATCCCGAGGATTGGAACACAATGATTGACACCAACATCAAGGGATTGCTGACTATGACTCGCCTTATCGTTCCAGAAATGGTGAAACGCAACGATGGTCATGTTATCAATGTAGGCAGTGTGGCAGGTGATGCAGCATACGCAGGTGGCAATGTCTATTGTGCAACAAAGGCTGCGGTAAAGGCTATCACCGATGGTTTGCGCATCGATGTGGCAGAATCTGCCGTTCGTGTGACTAACCTGAAGCCAGGATTGGTTGAGACAAACTTCAGCAACGTGCGTTTCCATGGCGACAACGAGCGTGCTGACAATGTGTATAAAGGCATCAAGCCATTGACCGGTGCCGATATTGCAGATGTTGCTTTCTATGCTGCAAGTGCTCCAAAGCATGTACAGATAGCAGAGGTTCTTATCCTTGCAACGCATCAAGCAAGCGGCAGTGTGATTCACAGAAATTAGTATGATGGAAACGAACAATTGCCCGGTAGTACTCTATACAGCACCTGATGGCACAACCCAGCTTGACGTAAAACTTGAGAACGAGACGGTGTGGCTGACTCAAAGTCAGATGGCTCTATTATTTGATGTTGACAGAACATCTGTATTACGTCATATTCGTAACATATATAAATGTGAAGAACTTGACGAGGTTTCAACCTGTGCAAAAAATGCACAAGTTCGAATGGAAGGTAACCGCAAAATCATTCGTGAGATTCCTTATTACAATCTTGACATGATAATCTCAGTAGGATATCGTGTCAACAGTAAGCGTGCCACATCATTCCGCCGTTGGGCAACAACCATCCTCAAACAATACCTCGTCAAGGGTTACGCCATCGACCAGCGTCGTCTTGACCATTACAATGAACTGAAGGATGTTGTGAAGTTGATGTCACGTGCCATCTCTTTACAAGAGAAAGTAACCAACGATGAGTTTGGAGGCTTGTTTAATGTAATTGGCGACTACGTTTATGCTCTTGACACTCTTGATCGCTACGATTATCAAGAGCTTGCTGTAGTCAAGACCACAACACAAGAACCATTCCACGCCACTTACGACAACGCAATGGAGGCAATTAATGGGTTGAAGGAAAAGTTTGGTGGCTCGGCACTCTTTGCCAACGAGAAAGACGATTCTTTCAAGAGCAGCATCGGGCAGATCTATCAAACCTTTGGTGGCGAGGAACTCTATCCTTCCGTTGAAGAGAAAGCCGCTATGCTTCTTTACCTTGTTGTGAAGAACCATTCGTTCAGCGATGGCAACAAGCGTATTGCCGCCATGCTCTTCCTTTGGTTTCTATCGAAAAATGGCATCCTCTATGCTCCCGATGGTCATAAGCGCATAGCTGACAACACTCTCGTTGCCCTTACCCTCATGATTGCTGAGAGTCGCACGGAAGAGAAGGATGTGATGGTCAAGGTTGTGGTGAATCTTATAAACCAAGAGAATCAGTAAAAACAAACAATATGGCAAAATCACTTTTAATAAAAGATACTACCGTGTCAGAGCGTGCTCAGATTGTTCGCGAAGCACTTGGAGCAGATGGCGATTGCGAGGGCATTGACCTCTCTGACATGTACGATGACTATATTTACGGCTTAAAAGAACTTGCAGACATAAACCGTGAGTTCAGCGAAAAACATGCTGGAGTCGTGGTTGCAGGTGAACTGACTAAGCCATCAGGTTGCGCACTTCATTAAGCTATGAAGAAGGTAAAGATAACAGCAATACGAAAGATTCAGTACGATGACTTGATGGCAAGGTACGAAAATCCCATTGAGCACACCTGTGATGTATGCGAAGGACAGTCATGGATCAGCGAAGATGGTAAATGCCCTAATGACCTTTGTCCAGAAGCATGGAAGACGATGAAGGAGTTTGTCGAAGCCCTTGCAAGAGGCGAAAGCAACTTTTATGACGGTTGGATGAAGAACCCATATAGCGCAATGATAAGTTGCAATGACGGTTTCCGTCCAGTGAGTTTTTACATTGAAACGATTGAATGATGAACAAAATACAAGAGCTGGCTCTTGCCATGATCAACTATGACAATGGCGATCCAAAGAGAATACAACATACGACCAAGGTTCATGCCTATGCTCAATTGATAGGCATCGGCGAAGGATTGGACAAAGAAATACAGTTCATCCTTGAAAGTGCAGCTCTTGTCCATGACATCGGCATCAGGGCAAGCGAGAAGAAGTTTGGTCATCAGAATGGCAAGCTTCAGGAGCAAGAAGGTCCTGCCGTAGCTCGTGACCTTCTGACTCGTATCGGAGGTTATACCGAAGAGCAGATTGAAAGAATCTGCTGGCTCGTTGCCCATCACCACACCTATCACGCATCTGAAGATTTGGATTATCAGATACTGATAGAGGCAGATTTCCTCGTAAATCTCTACGAAGATAACGAATCAGCCAATGCCATTCGTGCCGTAAGAAAGAACATCTTCAGGACACAGAGCGGATTGAAGATGCTTGATGATATGTTTAATATAGATATAATGTAATATGACAATAGAACAATTCAGAAAGCACATGGCAGATGGTCTTCCGGTAGAAAATGGTTCGGAGGCTCATCTGCTGATGCACAAAATGTCACAAGAGGCACTTCGTATTACTGTTGAGATAGTTACCAAAGACGTAGCACCAAGAACCGTTGTAGGCGGTGTTCCTGCAAAGTTTATCAAGAGCATTCCAGATACTCACCCTACGTTCAATAGAGATAACCAGTAAAAGTAAATAATATGATCAAACAGATAACATTCTCTCCAACTGGGGGTACAAAGAAGGTAGCAGATGCGATATGCGCTGGCTACAGCAATGAAGTTGAACGCATTGAACTGTGCTCGCCAACTACAGAAGTAGTTAAAATCACTCTGACCCAAGATGACTTGGCTATCATAGCTGCACCTGTCTATGGCGGTCGTATTCCTGCGCTCGCTATTGAGCGACTGAAAAGTTCGGTTAAGGCAAATGGAGCTAAGTGTGCTGTGGTAGCCGTCTATGGTAACAGAGCATACGATGATGCTCTGCTTGAACTCTATAAGACTTGCACAGAAATGGGCTTCAATGTCATTGCAGCTGTAGGAGCAGTTGCAGAACATAGCATCATCCGCAAATATGGTGCGAATCGTCCTGATGCTTCTGACATTGATGAGTTGAAGGCATTTGGCAAGAAGATAAAGGATG
>JAZRXS010000018.1:0-21815 GCA_045600325.1 Prevotella sp. | reverse complement strand
AGCCTCAGGCTTCTTGCTTGTGAACTCCTTAGCGAATTCTTCCTTCATCTTATCTTCGCTCATACCTTGAGCTTCAGCAATCTTCTTGAAAGCTTCTGGGAGGTCAAGCTTCACGAGCTTCACGTCCTTTGGAGTAACAGTGATCTCAGTGTCAGTCTTAGTGTAATCACACTCTGCCTCAAGAATCATGTCCATCTTCATTTCGCCTTCAGTAATGTTCATGTTTACTGTTGCAATAGCCTTGTCAGCCTGGATGTCAACAGTAGCACCTACATTGCCCATGCTTGCTTCGCTACCCATGAGCTTCTTGATGCAAGCGTCGTCAACCTTCCACTTGCCTTCGATAGAATCAGCACCACCACAACTTGCCATTGCACACACTGCCATCACTGCGATGAGTGAGAGCATGAAACTTTTTACTCTTTTCATAATAATAAGTTTTTTGATTGGTTAGAAATTTTAGTTTAATGTTAAATTGCAGCGCAAAGGTAATAGTTTTTTCCAAATCCACAAACTTTTTTGATATATTTTTACAAAACAGCGCAAAAAAGTTTCTTCTCATGCAGATGAAGCCGATGAAGCAGGTGCTTTTGGGTCATATTCCTATGAGTTGCGATTAAAAACTCTATGAGTTATAAAAAAATTCGTATACAAACTCCGACCAAGTTTGTATACAAACTCGAAGTGAGTTTGTATACGAAAAAAAATAAGACTCCAGCAGTTTTGGTTTTAAACTGCTGGAGTTTGCGTATGAAAAGCTGTGAGATTATTCCACAACTGAGACTGTCATCGTGATGTCTTCGAGAGGTCTGTCGCCACGGCGTGTCTGCACTGACTGGATTTTCTCCACTACATCAAGACCTTCCGTTACCTCGCCGAACACGGTATATTGACCGTCGAGGTGCGGAGTGCCACCAAGTGTAGAGTATATTTCCTTCTGCACGTCGGAAAGTCCGGCTTCATTCTTCGCCTCAGCCTTTGCCTTTGCCACGAGTTCGTCCTGGAGAGCGAGGAGGCCTTCGCGGTCACGATTGCGACGGAGGTCCATTATCTTCGCCTTGTTCTCAGTGGCAAGTCTATTGAAGATGCTCTGCTGAGCCATCATCTCCATCTGCTTGCTGAGCTGTGCCATCTGCGATTCCTTATAGACATCGCCCCAAACGATGTAGAACTGGCTACCACTACTGCGGCGTTCAGGGTTTACTTCGTCGCCTGTACGAGCAGCAGCCAGAGCGCCACGCTTATGGAAGAGGTTAGGCTTTATCTCTGCTTCGATGGTATAGTCAGGACCGCCAGTGCCGTACTGAGCGTTTGGCTGCGGATTCTTTGAGTCAGGATCACCGCCCTGAACCATGAAATTCTTTATAACACGATGGAAGATTGTTCCATCATAATAACCTTCCTTTGCAAGCTTGAGGAAGTTGTCACGATGCTTTGGTGTCTCATCGTAGAGCTTCACTACGATGTCGCCAAGTGATGTTGAGATTTTTACTTGTGCCATTTGTATTTCGTTATTATGTTTAGTAAGTAAGTGAAGTTTCACACCTTATATATTTTCTTCTTTTAACGCTAATTTCCGGAAATTAATTCGTGAATTACCGGAAATACTAATATATGGAATTAACGTCCAATTTACGTTTAAATTTACGGTCATTTACGTTAAGTATCAAGCATTTACTATTGATTGTCAGGGTGGGAAGTTTTGTAATATTACTTATAAATAACGAAATTTATAGTAGAATATTGTATCTTCAACCTAATTCACGCAGATAATTTTGATATACAAGGATTCCACCAAATTCAATATTGTTAAAGTGCTGAGATTAGGTTGAATTTGGTGGAATCCTTGTTAATGGTTCTGAAAATGGGCTCACTGGTTCTTGTCTTTCATCTTCTTGCTGATGTAGCAATCGATGCCGAATATTGAGCCGCAGTAGATGAGAATCTGGGCGAAGATGTAGATGACGGAGTCGTGAATCTCGCCCGGTGGTGGGAGGAATAGAGCAACGAAAGCCATCGCCACTCCTGCGATGAGGAGGACGATGGCCGAGAGCTCCTTGAAGTTGATTTTCTTCATAGGCTACTGATGTTCAACTAAAGCGCGTATGCGTCGAGCTCCTTGAGCTTAGCCTTCTGTGCCACGGTCATTGGGCGCATCTCGCCAGTGCCCTGCGCGTTGAATGAGAAGGTACGGATGTTTGCCACGGTAGCCTCCTCTGGCTCGTTGGCACCTACGCAGTGGATGCCGAGCGAGAAGATTGCGAGGTCGCCAATCTTGACCTTCTTGCCGTCAAGCAGGAGTTCCTTGGTGCAAGTCACCATATCCTTGAGTACGCCGTAGATGGTACCCTTGGAGTAAGGAGTGTTGTGGTCTGCCATGTGCTCTGCGAGCTTCTCGAGGTTTACCGTCTCGCCGTGCTTGATGCGGAGAAACCATTTGTTCTTGACCTTCTCGATGTTGGAGTGGTTCTGATACTTGTAGTAACGAATCATAATGAAATTGGATTTTGCTTTGCAATCTTGCCATACCGTTTTCATGGTAGTTTCCGGCAGCGTTCGTATAGCCTTGTGTGGTATAGCTTTGTGTGCTGCGTGAATGGCAATTGCGACCGATTTTGAGTTTGTGCCAAACAGACATCGTGTTTCTTAGGAACAGGGCCCGCGTTTCTTAGGAACACGCTTTCGGTTTGTACACTGTGTGTATCATGATTACGGCTGCAAAGGTACGACCTTTTGCACACATACGCAATACTTTTCCCGAAGGTTGTACGATATTTTCCCGAAGGTTGTGTTTGAAAATCCTAAATGACCTTAATGACCAATGACCTTAATGACCGCACATTCTCAACACGGGTTTCACGAGTGACACGATTTATTTATAGTTTTCAATAGTACCACAATGTTCTTGTTATGCTGGATGAAAGACTTGCGTTATGGTATCTGAACCCGTGTCACTTGTGAAACTTGTGTTTTAAAAATTCTTCCAATGCTATTCGCGTTTTTCATTTCAAATAGTGTGAGGTAGGGGAGAAGGTCCGCGGTCATTTGGTCATCTGGTCATTAAGGTCAAAAAGGATTTCGCACTCTTTTTCTGCTCACTATAGTAATATAAAATAATTAATTATTTTATATTACTATAGTGGCTCGGAAATCGCCCACGGAAATGAAAATGACCTAATGACCAAATGACCTTAATGACCGCATGACCCTAAGAAAAAAAATCTCAATAATCTATGATTATTTGAGAAATTATTCGTAACTTTGTGCCCTGAATAGCGCGTTATGCGCGCCAACGTTGCGTGCATAAGCCACAAAATCAACATCACTATGTCAGAAACTCAGTTACGATCATACCGCCTCACCTCCATGGAGGAGCCCACTGACGAGATGCTCCACGCCATTATGGAGAAAGTGGCAGAATCGGCACGTCAGTCAACAGCTCGTGTGGCCGAACAGCATCATCAGCGTCTCGCTGCAATAGCTGCTATGAGAACCCCAAAATCCACATCTGCCTTATGAGCACCGATCGCCGCCCAACCCTCTGCATCGTAGCCGGACCTAATGGTTCGGGCAAAACCACTACGACCATCCAACTGCTCGAAAGCGAATGGTCGGCAGACAGCCTCTACATCAATCCCGACAACATTGCGCAGGAGGAGTTTGGTGGTTGGAACGACCCAAATGCCGTGCTAAAGGCTGCAAAGCGTGCCACTGAGATGCGCTACGAGTGCCTGGAACAACAGAAGGACTTTGTCTTTGAGACAGTATTCTCCAGCGATGAGAAACTGGATTTCGTCCGCAAGGCAAAGGCAGCCGGATTCTTCATCCGTCTCTTCTTTGTCTGCACCGAGAACCCTTCCATCAACGCAAAGCGTATCGCCCAGCGAGTAATGGATGGCGGTCATGAAGTGCCTATCTCCAAGATTATCTCGCGTTACTACAAATCGCTCGCCAATGCCGCCCAAGCCATCGAACTCGTTGACCGCGCCTACATCTACGACAACTCTGTAGAGAACGCCCTACCGCAACTCCTCTTCCGCACCGTCGATGGCGAAGTCTACAAGCAATACACCGAAGACGTGCCTGAATGGGCAGAGATGTTGTTGAAGTAAGGTACATTAACAAGCAATACGGAATTGTGCAATCGAGAACTGCACAAATAGGAGTGCCGTCAATTGTGCTGATTCCGCGCGAGGGCATGACTCGATCTCTTGCCGAATACTGTGAGTTCATGAAGAAGGAGTACAAGAAATAACCTCAACGCTGAGGGTTGCTTCGAATGCACTCAACATAAATTCCACCACAGTGTGAAACGAAATAAATAACGAACATACAATCATGACAGAATACGAACTTCAACAATATCTGAAAACTCACTACCCCAAAGAAAATGAAGGGTGCGAGTGGAAGGAATTCAAGAACCTGAAGAACGACTTCAACGGCAAGGAGAAAGATGACGTCGTCAGCTATGTCTCGGCTCTTGCCAACATGGAGGGCGGTCATCTGGTCGTTGGTGTTTTCATGACGTCAGAAAAGAGCAATCAGCATCAGGATAACGTCAGCAAAGGGCATTCCGTGACGCCTGAAGCATCAGGAAAAGTCCAAGAGAGCATCAGGATAAGCATCAGTAAAAACCAAGATTTCATCCTCCTTGCCCTTCAGCGCGACCCTCACATGACCATTCCTGAACTATCGGAACTGGTAGGAATCTCCGAGAGAAACATCTCCGAAAACCTGAAGAAACTCCAAGCTCTCGGATTGCTGGAGCGCATAGGCAGCAGAAAGAAAGGATATTGGAAAGTGAATCAAAGATGATAACCGACGCTGTGGGTTAAACCACAGCGTGAAGAAATAAAACAACGAAACATTCAATTATGCAAAATACAATAGCAAAAGATACGCTCCGCGAGTATGTTGAGGAGAATGAGGTGGTCTTCCAGACCTTCGGCAATCTTGTGGAGGTTGCCAATGAGGCAGAGAAGGAGAACCGCGAAGAACTCCTCACGTACTTCGATGATGAATCGAGCGTGGAGATTTACCAAAAGGGACACTGGTTCATCAAGGACGAGTTTGCCGATCTTGACGGATGGGCAACGGAGGATGATGTACTGTTCCTGTTACAGAACATCGGTGTGCTGATTTGTGTGCCAAAGCAACACGCCATCGAAAACAAGCTAATAGCAGCATGAATTCAATAGCAAAACAATATGCTTAGAGTACTGTCAGAGAACAAAGGCTTCGCTACTGAAATGTTCACAAGGGGCGAACGCTTGAAGGTCGGAATCATTGATGCCGACCTGCTGGATCATGGTACTCGACACCCCAATCTTGCATTAGAGAAAATTTCAGGTTTCTGCAAGGCTCATGGGCATGACGTGCGCCTCATCTGCAGTTATGATGAGCTTGATGTTAACCCTAAATGCTTTGAGGTTGAATCTCTCGGCTATGATGTGCTCTGCTTGTCGCAAGTGTTCAAATTCACCAAGCGTCCTGCCAAGATTGATTTTCTTATCAGGAATCACCTGATGTTCTATGGTGGCACAGGGTTCCTTGAAGAGTTTGAGGATGATCTGAAGCAACTGCCCAATCTCCCTGCCGAGGTGGAGCATCACAAGCCCGACTTCAACCTCTACGACGAATACATTCAGATACAGACGGGTGGAGATCAGAAGAAGATGAAACGCGATTGGGATGACTACATCAGCTATTCCATTGGTTTCACGACTCGCGGATGCATTCGTCATTGTGCTTTCTGTGTGAACCGTGAGCTCAACCGAGTACTGGAATGGTCGCCAGTGGAGGAGTTCCTTGATCCCACTCGCCCCAAGATCTACCTTTGGGATGACAACATCATGGCAGCACCTGCCAAGATTTTCAAGAAGGTCATCGACCAACTCGTTGCAACCGGCAAGGCATTCCAGTTCCGTCAAGGCATGGACATTCGTTTGATGACGGACGAAAAGGCAAAACTATTCCGAGACGTCAAATACTATGGCGACTACATCTTTGCCTTCGACCACTACCGAAAGGATGATCCCAAGGAATGGAAACAGGTTGAGCAGACTATCCGAGGACTTGAAATCTGGAAGAAGTACGTTACTCGCGAAACGAAACTCTATGTGCTTGTTGCCTTTGATAGCATCGACGAACGTGACATTGAAGGTGCTTTCTGGCGAATCAAGACGTTGATGGAGCATGGTTGTCTGCCTTACATCATGCGTTTTGAGGATTATAAGAAGAGTCGTTACAAGTGTCTCTACACTCAGTTGGCAAGATGGTGTAACCAGCCAAGTTTCTTCAAGAAGATGAGCTTCCGTCAGTACTGCGTGAGAAATGAAGAATACCATCAAGGCATCCAGAAGAAGATTACCAATGGTAAGTACCCTAACAAACTGAAACTTCCAAAGGGATTCAAACCTAAGCCAACCTATTGTGCTTGCTACCGAGCCATGATTGAATTTGAGGAAGAGTTTCCTGAAATAGCAAAGAAATACTATGACCTCCGCTTTGAGGACATTAACCCATATAAAATTAAGAAATAATGAATGCGCCAAAATTTACAACTCTTGACATCAACCAGATAAAGCTTGATAGTCAGAACCCGAGAATCAAACAATTCTTGGAAAACTATGTTGGTGAACCTACCAGCGAGCAGATTTCGCTTGCCCTTTCCGACTCTGGTACAGGCGATGCAACCACATCTTATCGCACGCTTCGTGAATCCATTCGCGTTAGCAAGGGCATTATCCATCCAATCGTGGTAAATCATACAGCTAATGGTGAGATGGTGGTAATCGAGGGCAACACTCGCTTGCAGATTTATAAGGAGTTCAACGAATCAAATCCTGACGGCACTTGGGCAATGATTCCTTCGTTGCTGTATGAGCAAATGTCAGAATACGACATCCACTCCATCCGTCTGCAGTCACACCTCGTAGGTCCTCGTGATTGGGATCCATACTCAAAGGCCAAGTATCTTTTTCAGTTGAGCGAAGTTGAGTACTTGCCAATGTCGCAGATTATCTCGCTTTGCGGTGGCAAAAGCAATGAGATTACCAAATCCATCGATGCATACAAATGTATGGAAGGTGCATACAGAAAGTATGTTGAGGATAACGAGCTGGATTTTGAGCCACGTGAGTTTTCTAAATTCATGGAGTATCAGAACCCTCGCATCAAGAATGCCGTAGCAAATGCCGGCTATACGATTGACAACTTTGCAGAATGGGTAGCAGAGGGTAACATCGATAAAGCGCAAGGTGTTCGTAACCTTCCTGACATACTGAAGAGTGACAAGGCAAAGGCTGTTTTCCTGAAGAAGAACATTTCGGAAGCAGAGAAGATACTTGCAGTAGAAAACTCTGAACAGGCACCTAAGGGATTAGATAAGATTCCTTATGACATCCTTTGCAACGAACTTATCACACGATTTGACAACTTAGGTTTCCGTGAGGTGAAAGCACTAGCCACCGAGCAGTCATACGCTAAGAAGCGTGATGCTATCTGGTCATTGTCGGACATGCTTCAGGAGATGATTGACAACATACATCGTTTCGAGAACTAAATGGAATCACAGGCACATAAAGAATACGTCCTTAATGCGATTGACTACATCAAGCGCACGTTTGATGTGTCCGATTGCGAAATAGCTACCGATCTGGGCGATGCTTCAATGCTACCGCCTAAGTCGATCGATGGCTTTAGGGCTGACATTTATGTGAATACAGCAAAGTACGTTATCATAGGTGAAGCCAAGACGGATGATGACATAATAAAGAACCATACCTTTGCCCAATTTGCTTCTTACGTAAAAGATGTTAGAGCGCAAGACAAGGAAAGGCATATTATCATGTCTGGCTCGATGGCTGCATACCCGACCATTCGTAACTTTATTCGTCGTTTCAGAAAACACAATGATGTGCCAGGGATTACCTTTCATACGGTTGACCCATTCAAGAAAGGAGAAGTGCTAAAATGAAGAAACTTGTACAGAGGTCGCACTACGACTACAACGCCAAGCTCGAAGCCTTCCCTTATCAGCATGAGGCTTTCGAGGAAATCAAGGATAAGGATTACGCAGCCATCTTCCATGAGCAAGGACTTGGCAAGACAAAGATTGCCATAGACCTTCTGCTTTACTGGTTGAAGCATCGTGAAATAGACACGGTACTGATTGTCACAAAGAAGACGTTGGTCAAGAACTGGGTTGAGGAGTTTGGAGTCCACACTAACCTTCGTCCCAAAGTGCTTGATACAAACAAACGCAACAACTTCTTTGTATTCAATAGCCGTGCCGAGGTGGTTGTAACAAACTTTGAAACTGTCTCTGGCGAAAGTGAACGTATGGCACTATTCCTCAAAACAAGGAATGTAGCCATAATCATTGATGAATCAACGAAGATAAAGAATCCAGAGTCAAGGCTGACACAAGACTTCTTTACGCTTGCACCACTCTTCAAGATACGTGTCATCATGACTGGTACTCCTGTTGCAAATCGTCCGTACGACCTTTGGGCACAAGTGTATTTCCTTGACCAAGGTAATAGTTTGGGAACTGACTTTAGCGCATTCAAGTTAGAAACCAACCTGACAAACACCCTTGGGCACAACGAGAGTCAGCGCGACACCTTTGAGGATTCCGTTTCGCACATTTTTGAGAAACTGAAAGACTTCTCGGTACGTGAAACCAAGAATAGCGGAATAATCTCATTGCCAACAAAGAAATATTTGAGTTTCTATGTTGACTTTGAGGATGAGCAGAGACGAATGTACGAAGAGGTTCGACAGGAAATGACCACTACCATTCATCGTGGTGATGTTTCTCTTTTGGATGAGTCGCAGGATTCCCTCAAACGATTGTTGAGGCTTGTTCAAGTAGCTTCAAACCCTCGTTTGTTGGATGACCGCTACGATAGTGTTTCAGGCAAGGAGCAAATTCTTGATGAACTGATTCATGACATTATTCAGCGAGGCGAAAAAGTCATTGTATGGTCAAGCTTTACGGACAACATCGACTATTTCTGTCGGAAATACAAGATGCATGGCTCGGTTAAGATAACGGGCAAGATGGGCGTTGAGGAACGAGGACGGTCGGTTGACAACTTTAAGCATGGTGATGCAAAGATTCTGTTTGCTACACCTCAATCTGCAAAAGAGGGATTGACACTCACCGTTGCCAATAACTGCATCTTCTACGACCGTGGTTTTAACCTTGATGACTATTTGCAGGCACAAGACAGAATCCATCGAATTTCACAGCAAAAGCAGTGCAACATCTACAATCTGCTTATTGCTGAGAGCATCGACATTTGGATTGACAAATTACTAAAGGCAAAACAAAACGCAGCCTTCCTTGCACAAGGTGATATTACCATCGAAGATTACCAAGAAGTGGCTGACTATAGTTTTGGCGACATGGTTAGACAAATATTAAACATAGATAATTCAACAGACGCTGATGAAGACAATTAAGATAATCGGGGAAGAAATTCCCGTAAAAGAAAAAGAGATTAAGGTAAACGACCTTGATTTCTGGCCAGAGAATCCACGCGTGTATTCGGCATTACGCATGGAAGGTGACGAAACTCCTGATCAAGAAACTATCTTTGAGAAGATGAAGTCGCTTGATAATGTCAAGAAACTCCGTTTTCAGATCGAGAAAGATGGTGGCTTGATTGAGCCTATCTACGTCCGTAACAATGTAGTCATTGAGGGCAATAGCCGACTTGCTGCTTACCGTCTCCTTTTCAAGAAGGACGTTGTAAAGTGGGGAAAGATCAAGTGTTACGTACTTCCTGAGGATTTGACTGACGAATTGGCTTTTGCACTTATTGGCACATTCCACATCAGCGGTCGCGCGGAATGGTCACCATTTGAGCAAGCAGGTTTTCTGTATCGTCATTTGCAGAAATCAAAGAAGCCAATCAAAGCGTTGGCAAAAGATCTTGGTCTTCAACCTAAGATGGCTCAGCTCTATGCGGACACGTATGAGACAATGGTAATGCACGATGACACCGACCAGTCGCATTGGAGTTACTACTTTGAGATGCTGAAGAACAACAGCATCCCACAAATGAATGTTAACCATCCAGAACTGAACCTTATTGATACTCTCTGCGAGAAAATCCAAGAGGGAAAAATCGAGAAGGCGAATAAGTTCCGTGACATTGCAAAACTGGCAGCATCGGAATCCACAGAAGCCAGAGAAGCAATGAAAGCTTTTTTGAACGATGAAGAATCCCTCGACATGGCTGTTGCTAAAGTCTCGAACGAGGATAAGAAGAAACACGCATTGAAAGTAGTGAATAACTTCCGAGAGCAGTTAACAGACAAAGAGTTTGTTGCTCAGTTGATGGAGGATGACGAAGAGTTCAATTTCATCATGGAGAAGATTTACGCCCGTCTGCAGAAAATCATGAAATCTTAAATCGTAACAACTTATGGACGAAATAGTAGCATCGTTTTTTGACCGTTCTTTTGAAGGTCCTATTACAGATAAAATGCTTGAGTTTGGCTATAGTTTCCCTACGGCCGAACTGGAGGATTATGTTATTACCATCATTGCTACACCCTACAGAAAATTTGTAGATTTCGTCCATGAGTATGTTTGCCCAAAGCGAATAGATTGTGCTGCTGAGATTCCTCAAACAAGTAGTTACAACCTCAGCACCTATGGCGTGTGCAAGATGCTTAATGCCATCCAAGACCCAGGTGTAACCGTTCTTGACTTTGGACGTTTCCTCTATCCAAATAATAGGCGAAGTGTTAAGTATAAGGACATTGAAGAATGTTCTGAGGAGCGTATAAAAGCATTTGCTAGCATGTACGGAGTATCGGTCGAATCCGACAGGGGAACTTACATGTGTCTCGATGGTAAGGAAAGGAAGAAAGGAGCAATAGTCAAGATTGCCGAGAACCAATTGAAAGGAGCTGAGTTTCATGGGCTTGTCTATGAGCTTGGCGGCAAGTGGTTTCTTACTTGCATCGGACGTGTTTACTCTACGCTTGACGAAGAGATGCAACATGCGCTTTCTGCAAGAACACTTTTGCGTAAACCGCTCTATTGGAAGGTAATGGGTGAAGCTGTTGACCATGATGTTGATATTCGTCCATACATTCAATCTGTCTGCAATGGTTCTACGATTGATAGACGTTTGTCAAGCAGTCAAAATTTCTTCGATATTTGCATAGAGCAATGTAAGAATGACGGATTAGACATTCACCACATTTATTCGCAAGATTTCAAGTGGCCTATTAAGGATGAAGTAAGCAAAGCCGCTCAATACAAGACGCATCTCCCTGTTTATTCTATTCATGCGGCATGTGGCAATTTCAATCATGGTGACACTACAGAATTGGAAGGTTGGCTGAACGTGAAGAAGTTAGGCATAAATCCCAAGAAGGATTATTATCTTGTTTATGCAGATGGCAACTCAATGGAACCTCGTATACATGATGGAGATCTTTGCGTGTTTTCTTTCACAAATGTACCAGAAGAGGGCGCAATAATGCTTGTTGAGAGCAATAAGGATGATTGCGAACATGTGATAAAGAAGTTCTATAGCTCCCAAAATCAGATTGATGAATTCACAATTATTACAACGGTTACGCTTAAGTCCATCAACCCTGAATACGAAGACATAGAACTCACAGAAGAGCATAATCCAAGAATCACAGGGATACTGGTTGACGTAATAAAGAAGGAACGTTAATTCAAATTCATCGGTTGTAACCGACGGATTATGATTGACCTCAATCATGCAATAAGAATAAGACAAAATGAACAAGAACATCTCTATAATAGACAAGGAATACAAGGAGTGGATAAAAGACCTCTCCATGCGTTACCGCCGCAGCCAGATAAAGGCAGCGGTGAAGGTGAACACGGAAATGCTTAGTTTCTATTGGGAACTGGGCAGAGACATTTCGAAGTATGACCTCGAAAATAAATATGGCAGTCGTTTCTATAGCGTCCTTAGTAAGGATCTGCAAAGAGAACTTCCAAACGTGAGCGGGTTGACAGAAAGAAACATCCGTTACATGAAGTCGTTTTATCTGCTTTATTCTCAAGAGAAAAGAATTTTGCCACAAGCTGTGGCAGAATTGGCAAATGAGATTTTGCCACAAGTTGTGGCAAAGTCAGAAGAAGCAAATGTCCCACAGATCGTGGGATTATTTCAAGTGCCTTGGGGACATCATCGTATAATCATGGACAAGGTGGATGGCGATCGCAATAAGGCTCTCTTTTTCGTTCGTAAGACAATAGAGGAAGGCTGGAGTCGCGCTGTGCTTGAGACATGGATCACGTCTAACCTCTACGAACGAGAGGGCAAGGCAGTAACCAATTTCCAAAACACCCTGCCCGAACCGATGAGCGACCTTGCCAATGAGATCACAAAGGATCCGTACAACTTTGCCTTTGCTGGCATAACGGGCGATTACAACGAGAAGTTGCTGAAGGATGCTTTACAGAAGAACATCACAGAGTTTCTCATTGAGCTGGGTACGGGCTTTGCTTATGTCGGCAAAGAATACCGCCTGCAGTTAGGTACGAAGGAGAAATTCATCGACTTGCTCTTCTTCCACATTCCGCTGAATTGCTACGTGGTGATCGAGGTGAAGATTGGAGAGTTCGACTCGCCTGATGTCGGTCAGTTGGGCACATACGTGGTGGCATGTAACCATCTGCTGAAACAGCCGCACCACAACCCGACCATCGGTCTTCTGGTATGCAAGAGCAAGGACAACCTTCTGGCTCAGTATGCTCTCGAAGGTAGCAGCCAACCCATCGGCATCTCCGAGTTTGAGTTGGAGAAGCTCTATCCGACAAAGGTGGAAGGCATGATTCCTACGCTGGAGGAGTTGGAAGACAAATTGAACGATAAACTATCAGAAACCAAAGGCAAAACGGCACCTGATGAGCAATAAACTCCATACATCACTTTTTGACCTCACACCCATCCACCAGAAGTATGAGACATTCTGCCGATGCAAGAACTACGTGACGAGTGAGTCAGTGATGTGCAAGGGCAGATTGGCAGTCAGAAGAACGAGCATAAAAGTTTAACAGAAAAGTAGCTTACGATGGAAGACAACAAAAACATACAAGGGCAGCCGCAGGTGATAATCGCGTACGGCATGAACAACATAGGGTGCGACCAGCGTGGTGCTACGTTTCAGACGGTGGTGGGTATGAACGATAACCCTTCTTCTTCGGAAAGCGCAGGACAAGCCGACACTGGGAAAGAGCAAAATGATGACTCTTGCCTTGCCGAAAGCAATGTTATCTTTAATCCTCGCATACTGACCACAGAGGATTACTACCGAAAGGTGCGCGATGTGATCCTGCGGTTCATCAAGCAGGAGGGTGTGGCTTCGGATGTGGAGCAGATTAACCCTTCGGCACAGAATGAATGGTATTACCTTCTTATTGCAATTTCAGAAGCTGAGATTGTGGGACGCGATGTATTCACGGATGTGAATTTTGCTAATCAGATGATCAGTTGGTTTCCGTGGCTCTTCCACTTTGACACACCTGAAGAAATGGCTACCTTCAAAAGGAAATTCACAAAGTCAATCTCAGCTGAGCGCTCATTGTGGAAGTATGGTGCGAAGAAGGAGGTGACTGCCATCAAGGACATGTGGGCACGCCAGCGTACACTAGGCATTGATTACGCAAAGCTTGCGCGTTTATACCCGGTAGCCAACGGTCTCAAGAAGGCTCTGGAGGAGCTGAAAACGGAGATACAGAAGGCGCAGAGTGCAAGATAGTGGCAGCCAAGGACGGCTGCTGTTTGATAAAACGACAAAGACGGCTGGTAACGACACTTTATAATGAGTCAAGACATGATAGAGAACAAATCATCATACAGACCTCATGATCCTGGGCATGATTACTATGCTCCGGGCATTTACCTCATTACCCTGGTGGTGAGGAACAGACGTGAGAATGCGCGAATGTTCGGGACGCTTAATAATAACATCAAAGAGCCGGGCGTGATGCTCAGCGAGGTGGGTAAGGCGGTGATGGAATGCTGGGAAGCGGTACCTGCCTTCGAAGAGAGCAAGGGCAGAAAAGTGGTGATGCATACGGCTGTGTGCATGCCAGATCACTTTCATGGCGTGATAGAGGTGGTGGAGCCGATGGATGTGAACCTTGGGCAGGTTATTTGGGGCTTTAAGGTGGCTTGCACCAAGCGGTGGAGAGGCTTGCAGCTGCCAAGGACGGTTGCTGAGATAGCGGCTACTGAGACAGCGGCTGCTGAGACAATGGGGAACGAAATAGCGGCTGCTGAGACAGCGGCTGTAGGAGGGCAGCCGTCATTGGCTGTCGCTGGAGGCGCAGCTCCAAATCTGCACCGCATGTCGAAGAAACAACGGGCGGCATACTATGCGGCTCACCCAGAAGAACAACAGCCACTATGGGATGACAACTATGATGACACGATCTGCCTGACTGACCCTGTGACGGGCGAATACTGCCAGCGGCATTTCACAGCGATGGTGCAGTATTTGTATGATAATGCACGGAGGGCTATCATTATGAATCTGCGACCGGAGTTTATGCGGCGATGTTTGCATGTGAGGATAGAGAGTGTAGGGGCTGATGGAAAGCCTGTGGTTCGAGATTATGCAGCATTCGGCAATCTTTTCCTACTTAGGTGGGCGAGGAAGGTGCAGGTGTTCTGCCATCGTTTGGCGCGTAGAGAAATGCTCTCTGACGAAGAGTGGCAGAAGGCTACGGCGAACAGGGAAACTATCCGTGCATTTGAGAACCATGCAAGGGAGCATAAGTTGGGACGTTTTGATCGTGACTGGTATTGCAGTTCGAATCCCACAACGATTACAGCTATTGACTACACACGCACGGCTGCATACAAAAGGGAGCGTGAAGCGTGGGTGACACAGATAATGGCAGGCGCCACAGTGATGGTGACACCAGGAATCTCAAAGGGTGAACTACAGATGAAGGATGAATGTATCGAAAAAGGGTATCCACTGATACATTTGCAGAAGGAGCCCATCGGTGCGCTATGGAAGCCGGAAAAGAAACGCTTTGATGCTTGCAGCCAGGGACGGCTACTGATATTATCACCATGGAAGGCAGATGAGCTGGGTGAAGTGAATGGTGTGCCTTCGGTGATAGATTATGCGGTGTTTCATAATCTGAATAAGCTGGCAGAGGAGATTTGCCTCTTTGGCGGGGAGGCGATGGTGCTGGGAGGAAATGGATAATCAGCCAAGGACGGCTGATTATGGGGATGGCTGTTTATGGGGATGGCTGATTATGGGGATGGCTGTTTATGGGGATGGCTGTTTAGCATCTGATTAATGCTATAGTAATTATTGAGGATTGCCTCGTTCCTATTGCAGGGACGGGGCTTTTTGTGTTTATACGCGTCATTTGTCTCATTGCATTGGACAAGCGATTGGACACGTTGGACAGAATCGGGGATAGTCGTTGGACACGTTGGACAACGTCTGATTTACAGGATTTTATCTTTCTTGATGTGTAGATTAGTGCGTATCTTTGCACCCGTCAATCAGACAATACTGGTTGGCGGGTGCTTCTTGTTTGTCTCGGCACCAAAGCAAACCATTAGGAACCATGCAGTAAGGCGCATGAAGAGACGGACACAAGATTAAACAACAAAAACATTATGAAAGCAATCTTTAAAGTGGTGCAGCAGGGCGAGGCTTTCGCTGTACAGAGCCAGAAGGCGGAGGGCGGTCAGACGATGAAGTCGAACATCGTGCTTCAGGAGATTGGCGGCAAGTATGAGAACCAGTATGTGGGTGCTATGCTCGGCAACGCTGCTCAGTGCAAGTTCTACCCAGGGGATGTGGTGGCGGCTTCGCTCCGATTCTCAACACGTGATTACAACGGTGCTACGTATCAGGATATTCTGGTTACGGACATCGTGAAACTTAACAAGTAAACAACTATGGTAGCAAGAGGTATCAGAAACGACAACCCGCTCAACATCCGTCATGGCAAGAGCCAGTGGGTGGGTATGCGTGAGACGCAGACGGATAAGGGGTTCGTACAGTTCACGAGCCGCAAGTATGGCTATCGTGCAGCGTTCGTATTGCTCCACAACTACATCCGCAAGGGTGTCGATACGATAGGCAAGATCATCGCCCGATGGGCTCCCAGTAGTGACGGCAACAACACTCGCGCTTACATTGATTTCGTGAGCCGTAGCACCGGCATCAACGCGAGCCACAGCATCCGATGGGAGGACAAGAACGACCTCGTGGACATCGTGCGCAGCATGGCGCAGATGGAGAGCGGAATCATCGAGGACAGAAAGCTCATCGAGGAGGCGTACGAAATGGCAAAGTAATTAACGAACACGAATCTCTCGAATCTACCGAATTTTAGATTTTTATAATGATTTTTGTTTGGATGTCGAGCCCGAAGGGCGATCCTTCAAAAGATACTTCCCCAAAAGCAGCGAACTGCTGCGCATTTTCAGTTGGGATTTTCATTATGGATTATATTTTGATACAACTCAGTAGAACTAAAATCTTAAACCATAATCCTTACAAAAATACGCTCCAGTACGTCGCTTTTAGAAGCGATTTTATTTAGGATCGCATCAAAGATGCTCGAAATCTTAACTAAAATCTTTATAAACATCTTTAAATTTGCAACATACGAGCCCAGTAAAACTTGAATTAATTAACAAAAGAAAACAAACCGAGTTGAAGTGAGGAACTTCATGCATGAACAAAGCTGGCCAGCGGTTCTGAAACTTCTCCTCACAAAATTTCAATTCGGAATGAAAAATCCAAACGTTTTTGTTGAGAACATCAACATGGAGACACAGACAGTGTTTCACACCAGTGGCGACATTAACATCTATCCATGCGACTTTGAACTTGGACAGCAGATTGTGCTCGGTGGCACTCGCGCTTCGCAGAAGGGTCGCATGATAACAAAGGACGATGGCACAAGCTACTTCAAGCACTATCGCCACAACAGCGGTAGCCGCTACCACCGACTCTTCACAACCGCGCATGGCGACATCAAGGAGACGGAATCAACAGTTATCTTCACGCTTCGCTTCCCAAAGAGTATGGGCAAGGCGCTCATCGAAGCTCTCTACCACGACGAGTGTGAGGAAATGAAGGCGTACATCAAGACACGTAGAACAATGACGGAGTGGTAATATGAGTTGCTATACAATATATTATAATGAGGGTGCAAAGATGATGCGCCCGGTCACGAGTCGTGACGAATATTTGCAGTTGCGAGGTAGCAAGAGGCAAGTGGCTATTGTTTCTGACATTCGCAACGGAAACGACAAGATGAAGCATCGCTTGTTACAATGCAATTACAGTTGTATGCCTAATGAGGATGGTTCGCTGAAGGGTAGCACACGGATGACTACAACCGTGGGCATGGATGTTGACCACATAGCCAAAGAGCAGATGCAGGAGGTGAAGGAGCGCATACTTGCGAAGAAGGATGAACTCGGATTGCTGTTGCTGGAGCTATCGGCTCGTGGGGAAGGCTACCACCTCGTGTTCAAGCGTAGGGCAGAACTCTCTCAAGAGGATAACCTGCGCTGGGCAAGTGAACTGCTGGGCGTGGAGTTCGACAAGGGTGCGAAGGATATCACTCGCGTGTTCTTCACGACAACGGCAAGCGAGGAGGATTTGCTGTACCTTGATGATGAGTTGTTCATCAACGAGGCAGCAATGCACAACCCTGAAAGGGTGACAGAACACAGCGCAGGGTGTAAACCCTGTGTAGAGGGAACGTCCACCCCACAAAAGAGCGCTGAAAGTGCGACAGAATTTCATAATGGAGTTATGTCGCCCCTACTGGGCTCGGGGAATGAGGGATACGCGAATAGTGATAGCGCTCACGCACTATCCTCCGCTATTTCGCCCCTTCAGGGCTTGAACTACCTCGGCATCCCTTACGAGAAGATCATCCTGAAGTGGTGGCAGATGTATAACGATGGGCAGGAACCGGTTCGCTCAAATCGTAACGTGCTGACCTTTGAATTGGCCGTAAACCTTCGCCACATCTGTGGATTCGACCGCGAGGTGCTTGACAAGGTGATTCCTTGCTATGACGGATTTTCGGAGACGGAAAAGATGGCATGCATCGACTCTGCCCTTGCTACAAAGATGACGCAGATGCCAAAGCGACTTCGTGATGTACTGACCGAACTGAAGAAGGAACTACTTCGGAATCCTTCGCCTGGCTCAGGACAGGCTCTCGAAAACGAAGACATCCTGATGGCTCTGGAAGAAGCTGAGCAGGAGGATGAACTCTTCTACTACAACCGCATATCGAAGTCGGCTTTACCGCAGGGTATCAGCGATAGCATCAAAGCGACGGGAGCGAGGATGACGATGCCTGTATTGGCTGTGGCGTGTCCTGCCATCGGAGCGTTGGCAACGGATGTGAAGGTGCTCGTCCACGGCAAGGAAACGAAACTCAATATGCACTCGTTTGTGGTGGGTGATGCTGCTTCGTGCAAGGGTGATCTGGACGCTGTTGTGGATGCCTGGATGGTGGAGGAAACGATGAAGAACACCATCTACTACCAACAGGAAGAAGAGTATCGTGCCAAGAAGAAGGCGGCAAAGAACGCCAAGTCGCAACCGGAGGAACCGCATCTGCCCGTGCGCTTCCTGACGATGAACAATACGGTGGCGAACCTCGCCGAACGTCTGGCAAATACCGATGGCAAGCATGCCTTTTCATATACGCCAGAGGCAGATACCGTGGCGCAGAAGTGGCGTTCGTCGATGAGCGATTTCTCTACGATGCTCAGGCAGAGTTACGATGGCAGCCGCTATGACCGTGAGGCGAAGTCGGCAGACGCTACGACGGTTCACATCGACCACCTGTTATGGAACGTGTGCATGTGTGGTACGCCCGATGCGCTCTATCGTGTGATCAACAACTACACGGACGGCCTTCTCTCGCGCTTCATCATTACGCACACGCCCGACAATACTTTCGCTCCTCTGGAGGACAAACCAAACATAATGACCGACAAGCTTCGCGACCGCATTGGGCAGATAGCACACCTCTTGCCTCTGATGCAAGGTACGCTGAACCTTCCGAAGCTGGAAGAGCGTTCGCGTCAGTGGGTGGAGAAGGTTCGTCGTGAGGCACTGAAGGATGATGACCGCGTGATGGCTCGTGCACGACTTCGTGACCACGGTACGGCTGTGCGCATGACTGCGTGTCTCATCCTTTGTGCGGTAGCAGAGAAGCTCATCAAGCAGCACGGACTGAGTGGGGCAGAGAAGCAACTGAAGATGCATCCAGAGCTAACAGCAGAGATGGCGGCAAAGATGCAAACACCGGCAATGCTCAATGCCTACGAGGTGATGGCTGAGTCGCTGATAGACAACGACATGCTGTACTTCCGCGAGAAGCTGGAGAATGTCAACCAGAACATCGGCACTGCCTCCGACCGCAAGCGTGGCGGCAAGAACGACCGCATCTACGACCGTCTTTCTGACACCTTCACCTTCGAGCAGGCCATGGGAGCGAAAGGCAGCGGTTGCACCCGCAACAGTGTTCGCCAGATGCTGAAGAACTGGCGCAAGCAAGGACTAATAAAACAGGTGGACGAGGGGCATTATCAGAAAATCCCACTCTAACACCCATGAACGGGGAGTAACATGTGGTCATTAAGGTCATTGGTCATTAAGGTCAAAAAGGATTTTAAGTGGCCGTTCAAAATAATTTTTATAATTATCAAGAATTAGTGAATTGGAGAATTTTATATGTCCTTGTTGTCTCAAATTCAAATGAATTCTTAAAGAATTATAGGACATGAGCGATAATTGAATTCACATATTCACAAATTCTTGATAATAAGAATAAATATGATTACTTACTTTATTATACGTTATGGAACTTATTCTTCGTCGTACAAACATTCATCGTGACACCACAGACGGTTATATCACGATTGAGGGCAGAAGGGTTTGCAACACCGCTGAATACACTCCTGTGATGCTCAAACCGGGGCGTTACACCTTGACTCGTAAGCGACTCTACATTGCGGCTGGGAATGGCGTTTACGCACTTCGCACTCCCACCATCATCGTAGGCGAATGCCGTTGCCGAGGATTGGTGATACACTCTCGCAGCACCTATCTCCGCATATACGGACGCCTAAAGAAAGCTTTCGCACGCAAAGAGGATGTAGTGCTGAGGGTTGAATCTTAGTAGAAAAATGAATATAAGTAACTATTCAATAGTTTTTAATTATCAAGAATTTGTGAATTTAAGAATTATTATCAACATGGTTCTCTTATTTGTTTGAATTCAAAAGAATTATAAGAACATTGCAAAAATAGAAATTCTCTAATTCACTAATTCTTGATTTTAAAAAGAATCATTGTAACAAAAATCTCCTGCAATCACTACGATTACAGGAGATTCTTATTTACATTCTTGATTACTTTTGCAGGATTTCCCACAGCCACGCTATTGGACGGTATGTCTTTTACGACAACACTTCAATATCTCATGGTAATGGCTACTTAATTGTTATCACTTACTATGATGTTACTTGTGATTTAGTAAAATGCGTGATATGAAGGACTTAATGGATGCGGCAGCCTCTGAACCGAGGTTGCCATGCGGTGCTCTGTCGTTTAGGATAAGCTGAGCTTCTACACCTGCATCATACAGCGACTCATACATCTTGATTGCCTGGGCAGATGGTACTCGTATGTCTTTCTGTCCATTTATTATCAGAATTGGAGGGTCATCAGGAGTGACATGAAAGATTGGACTACCCTGCTTGACAAGTTCGTATTCTTTTGGGAATTTCTTAGGCTTGGCTGTCACCGTACCCAGATTGCACTTGTCTGTTGTCAAACCGAATAACTGAGAACGGCTTGAGTTCTTGTCTTCTACAAGTTCATACACCTGTTCGTCTGTACGACCTAAGTCTTTGCGAGCATAAAGGTCAGACGCAAGGGTGAGGAAATCTGTCATTCCATAACAATCTACACAACCGATTACCTTACTGTCAACGTGCAAATTGCCACCAACGTTGCCCTCCAACGTCTCCTCACCATTCGATACTGCTGCAAGTAAAGCCAACTGCGCACCAGCAGATTCACCCATGGTCATGATGCGATCAGGATCTATGCCGTACTTTTCTGCGTTAGCCTTCAGGAATCGTATGGCTGCCTTGACGTCATGAATCTGTGCTGGGAAGATGGCTTCATTGGAGAAACGGTATGTTGCAGCCGCAATGGTAATCCCCTTTTCACGCAACTCCATAAGTGCCTTTATCTGCTCAGAACCAGATGCATCGAGATTGTTGTCGCCTGATACCCATGCTCCACCATGAACAAACAGTACAACTGGTTGTGCGCCATTGCCCTTTCCTTTCCAAATGTTGATTTTCAGGTCTTTCGTGCCTCCACCAGCAGTAGGTGCTTCGGCAAAAGAAATGTTACGGAATGCCTTCATCGGGGCAAGAGCATTAGGTTCCTGGCTTTGGAGATACTTCTTGAAATATCTTCCTTGGGTGGATAGCGTATAGTTCCAGTCGGTGATGAGCGTAGGAGCCCAGTGTGGATCAAAACACCTGATGGTGAATGAGATGCCTTTCTGTTCAAAGTATTTCGTGATGTGATCTGCATACACATCCGTTGACTTTACAGGTATGTGCGCACCTCGTTCAGTTTCGAGACAATAACCCATTTCTGTGCAGATGACAGGATAAGTGTCAGCCACATAACCGAAATCCTTCTCCCATTTCTCCTCCCAAGGTTGTTCACGCTTCATTGGATAAGGATGTGAAACGTATGCA
>JAZRXS010000017.1:0-2948 GCA_045600325.1 Prevotella sp. | reverse complement strand
TTGTGCAAACCTTCTAATTTCGGGGGGGGTATTACGCAGAGTATCAATTAGTTATAATAAATACATTTTGTTCAACAAGGACTCCTTGTGTCAAACCTTGCAAATATCCATGCGAGGTTTATGACATAGGGAGTCCTTGTTGCGTTATTACAATTTAGAAATTTATGAAAAGAATCATCTACCTACTGTCACTCTTTCTATTTGCTGTCAATGCAGCATGGGCAGATGACATCAGCGTTGAGCAGGCGTTGCAGATAGCAAGGCAGTTCTCTGCTATTCCTACTCAAAGTGTTGCAGCCAGAGCTAAATCTGCAAAGGCAACATCTGTCGAGCCTCGACTAGCGTATGCCGTCAAATCAAAAACTTCACAGAAGGACAACGTCTATGTCATCAACCTTGGCGAGAACCAAGGCTTCATCCTCGTATCAGGTGACGATGGCGCCGATGTCGAAATCCTCGGCTACTGCGACCATGGCTCGTTCGAATACGACAAAGCACCTGTGCAGTTGAAGGACTTGCTGGCTAATTACTCAGCAGGAGTGGATTCGCTGCGTGCAGATTCAAATAGACGGTCTGTTACGCTAAGCAAGTCAAGTTCATCGGCTACGATACCATCAATTTTGGGAGAAATCGTAGTAGGTCCGCTGCTCACCACAACATGGAACCAGTGGGCACCATACAACAATCTTTGCCCTGAAGGATGTCCTTCTGGATGCGTACCTACTGCCATTGCCCAGGTGATGAACTATTGGAAGTGGCCAAAGCAAAGCTATGGTCAGTATAAAACCTATGATGATAAAGGAAAAGACATCATCGCGGATTTGCCCGTCCACGCCTACGATTGGGGTAATATGATTGATGATTACAGTGGTGCTTACACCTCTGCTCAAGCGACTGCTGTGGCTCAACTCATGTCGGATATTGGCAAGGCGTTTGGAACGAGGTACTCACCCGCACAAAGTCGTACCACTTTCTATTTCGATGGAATGTATGAAAACTTCCATTACAACACTGCCATTGGTCGTAAGTTTGGCAAAGACGGTTCGTATCTAATAGAAGATATGAAGCGCGAGTTGGATGCTCATCGGCCAGTGCTGTATTCTGGCATACCATTTGACTACGATCCTGACGAAAATCCAGGTCATGCACTTGTGGTTGATGGATATACCACAAAGAACTATTTTCATTTCAACTATGGTTGGGGTGGAGAATCTAATGGATGGTATTACAATGGCTTATGTGACAAATACTATCTGGACTGCGAGATATGGACAGATGTATATCCATACGAAGGCGAAATTGTAATGATAGATGGTATAAGATATGGTCTTATGCCCGACGGAACTGCAGAGGTGATAGGCTGTAACATGGAGAAGGAACTTGAAAAGGGTTCTGTACTTAATATCCCCAGCAGCATAAAGGATGCAAGTGGTAAGGAGTATGATGTGGTTTCTATAAAAGGAAATGTCTTTAGTGCTAAATACGATTTCAAGGAGGTCATTATTGGCGATAAGGTCAAGGAAATAGGACGTTCTGCATTTACTGCCAGCAAAATAGACAAGCTTGTATTGGGCAATTCGGTTGAGAAGATAGGCGAAAAGGCATTTTTCTCATGCAACGTCAACGAACTCACCATCGGAACTTCGCCCCTCCACATCGGCAAGGAAGCTTTCTCGCTATGCTCTTTTAATAAAGTAACAAGTCAATCTCCTTCCATCGATGTTGACGAGATGGGCTTATATTCCTGCGGCTTCAAGGGTGACCTCTCTTGGTTACGCTCCGTACGCAGTGCTGGCAAGAATGCATTCGCCGGAGCCCGTTTTTACGGCTCTGACGTAGTGTTTGAGCAGTTGGAAAGCGTTGCCGACTCGGCTTTCTATGCCCTCAATGCTGATGGCAAAGTGACCTTCGGACCTCGTCTGCGCCACCTATCGACTTCTGCAGTACAGACACTAAACATCAACCGCATCTACATTGATGAAGCAAACCCTTATTACTCCTGCGATGACTGGGGCAATATTTATACCAAGGACTTTGCGACACTCGTGTGCTACAATACAGCCACAGCTTCTGTGTTTGACGCTCGTGCCGTACGTATTGCCCAAGATGCTATTCCGCCACTTTATGTATGGAGAAGGAATGAACTGGCAGACATCTACATACCTAAGAACATGCAAGATGTAACGGGAGCATTCTCACTTTGCGACAAGGCTCTTTCCATTTATTGCCATGCCACAGTGCCACCTCTTGCCAACGATGAAACCTTCAACGACCATCTCTTTGACCGTAAAGACCAATATCCTTATACTGTTGACTTGTATGTGCCTGTTGGATGCAGAGAAGCCTACGAGAATGCTCCAGGCTGGAGCAGGTTCAGAGGCAGAATACATGAGGAGGAAAATCCGATGTACACTGAGCAGGAGGATGAACTCCCACCTGTGGAGCGCGAGTACTACATGGTGGCCCATGGCAAGGACTTCGAAGGCGGCAGTTTGCAGATACCTGTGTCACAAGTTCAGAACATTAGCGTTTCTGACAATGGAGGACTTCAGCAGCTTCGTTTGCGTTATTCTTCGGGTAGCGATGTTGTCTGCGACATTCTCAACGTTGACAGTATCTCATGGCGACCAGGCTTCCTCTACGGCACCGACCATGTATCTGAGGTTGGTGAAGACAAACTGGAGGCTTATGGACGTACATCGAAAATCACGTTCGATGCTACAGTATTCAATGAGGACACACAGGTATCCATACGCGAGAGTGTTCTCGCACCAGCATCCATTCCAGGAGCTGTCAGTGGTAATATTGTCAGCATAGAACTTGCCAACGGTGAGCACCAGCTTAACGGTACTGCCACCATCAGCATCGACCTGCCTTGTGACAGCAAGCATATCCCTGCGGCTGCCTACTTCAACAAGGAAACAGGCAAATGGGAACCGATAGCGCAC
>JAZRXS010000016.1:0-19712 GCA_045600325.1 Prevotella sp. | reverse complement strand
AAGAATAATAACTAAAAACTCAATATAAGAAAATGAAAACAACAGGTAAAGTAGATGTCCTTCTCGGTCTCCAATGGGGCGATGAAGGCAAAGGAAAAGTTGTTGATGTGCTCACTCCAAACTATGACGTAGTGGCACGTTTCCAGGGTGGTCCTAATGCTGGTCACACTCTTGAATTTGAAGGCAAGAAGTATGTTCTTCGCTCTATCCCTTCTGGTATCTTCCAGGGTGACAAGACAAACATCATCGGTAACGGTGTTGTACTTGCTCCAGACCTCTTCATGGACGAGGCTAAGGATCTTGAGAAGAGCGGTTACAACATCCCAGAGCGCTTGATGCTCTCTAAGAAGATTCACCTCATCATGCCTACTCACCGAGTTCTCGATGCTGCTTACGAGGCTGCTAAGGGCAAGAACAAGGTTGGTACTACTGGTAAGGGTATCGGCCCTACTTACACTGACAAGACTTCACGCAACGGTCTTCGCCTCGGCGACATCTTCGAGAATTTCGAGGAGAAGTATGCTGCTCACAAGGCTCGTCATGAGGAAATGCTCCGCGCTCTCAACTATACTGTCTACGACATCACAGAGGTTGAGAAGCACTGGCTTGAGGGTATAGAGTATCTCCGTTCATTCAAGATCATTGATTCTGAGCACGAAATCAACTGCCTCCTCGAGAGCGGCAAGTCTATGCTCTGTGAAGGTGCTCAGGGTACAATGCTCGATGTTGACTTCGGTTCATATCCATTCGTAACTTCTTCAAACACAATCTGCGCTGGTGCTTGTACTGGTCTTGGTATCGGTCCTAACAAGATTGGCGAGGTTTACGGTATCATGAAGGCATATTGCACACGCGTTGGTGCAGGTCCTTTCCCTACTGAACTCTTCGACGAGACAGGCGCTACAATGCGTGCTATCGGTCATGAGTACGGCGCTGTTACAGGTCGTGAGCGTCGTTGTGGTTGGATCGACCTCGTTGCCCTTCGCTATGCTATCATCGTCAACGGTGTTACTCAGCTCATCATGATGAAGAGCGACGTTCTCGATACATTCAAGACTATCAAGGCTTGCGTTGCTTACAAGCAGCACGGCGTAGAGATTGACCACATGCCTTATTCTATTGAAGACGGTATCGAGCCAATCTACAAGGAACTTCCAGGTTGGGAAACAGACATGACCAAGATGACTTCTGAGGATCAGTTCCCACAGGCATTCAAGGATTACGTTGCATTCCTCGAGGCAGAACTCAAAACTCCTATCAAGATCATCTCTATCGGTCCAGACCGCGACCAGACTATCGTAAGATAAGCCCCACCCAAACCCTCCCCTCGAGGGAGGGCTTTAATACTCTTGCTGATGATAAAAGACGGTATTTATAATTTGGCGGATCCAGCTTATTACGTTGAACTGAAAGAGTATGCCAAACATAACAGGAATAATCCTACTGAAGCCGAAAGGCTATTGTGGGATTTCCTGAGGAATAAATGTGACGGCTTTAAGTTCAGACGTCAGCATATTATAGATATGTTTATCGTTGATTTTGTTTGTCTGTCGAAGCAAGTTGTTATAGAGATTGATGGTGGATACCATAATACAAAAGAACAACAAGAAGCTGATATGATAAGAACAAAAAGATTGCAAGAGTTAGGCTTTACGGAACTTCGTTTTACTAACGAAGAAGTCTTGCATCATCTGTTTGATGTAATTGAAAGAATAACAGAATATATTAAGAATAAGTAAAAAACACCCCGGATGGACTCTCCCCCTCGAGGGGGGAGTCGGAGGGGGGCTATTATGGCAAAAGTAGGAATACCAAAAGGTACGCGCGACTTCTCTCCTGTAGAGATGGCGAAGCGTAACTATATATTCAACACTATCCGTGAGGTTTACGCCCTCTACGGATTCCAGCAGATTGAAACTCCTTCGCTCGAAAACCTTTCCACTCTCATGGGCAAGTACGGCGAAGAGGGCGACAAGCTGCTCTTCAAAGTGCTCAATTCGGGCGACTATCTCTCAAAGATTTCCGACGAAGAACTCGCTACAAAGAACTCTCTCAAGCTCGCTGCAAAGCTCTGTGAGAAGGGACTTCGCTACGATCTCACAGTGCCTTTCGCACGCTATGTCGTGATGCATCGCGACGAACTCCAGCTTCCTTTTAAGCGCTATCAGATACAGCCGGTATGGCGTGCTGACCGTCCTCAGAAAGGTCGTTATCGTGAGTTCTATCAGTGTGACGCAGATGTCGTAGGCTCTGACTCTCTCATCAATGAGGTTGAGCTCATGCAGATTGTCGATACTGTCTTCTCGAAGTTCGGAATCCGCGTTCAGATAAAGATTAACAACCGCAAGATTCTCTCTGGCATCGCAGAGTATATCGGTGCTGCTGACAAGATTGTAGACATCACTGTCGCTATCGACAAGCTCGACAAGATTGGCATCGACAACGTGAACGAAGAGCTCCGCAAGGATGGTCTCACAGAAGAGCAGATACAGAAGCTTCAGCCTATCATCAATCTCGCTGGCACAAACGACGAGAAACTTGATACCATTGCAGAAGTTCTCAAGGATTCTGAGATTGGCGTCAAGGGCGTTGAGGAATGTCGTTTCATCATCAACACGCTCAAGAACTGCGGCCTTAAGAACGAACTCCAGCTTGACCTCACGCTCGCTCGTGGCTTGAACTATTACACAGGCGCAATCTTTGAGGTTAAGGCTCTTGATGTGCAGATAGGTTCAATTACTGGAGGTGGTCGTTATGATAACCTCACAGGCATCTTCGGAATGCCAGGCTTGTCTGGTGTTGGCATCTCGTTCGGTGCTGATCGCATCTACGATGTCCTCAACCAACTCGATCTCTATCCAAAGGATTCTATCCAAGGCACTCAGGTTCTCGCCATAAACTTCGGCGAAAAGGAAGCGGCTTACGCACTCTCTATCATAAATAAGGTTCGCGAGGCAGGCATCCGTGCTGAACTTTATCCTGACTCTGCGAAGATGAAGAAGCAGATGAACTATGCCAATGCAAAGCAGATTCCATTCGTTATCTTCACTGGTGAAAGCGAAATGGCAGAAGGCAAACTCACAGTAAAGGACATGAACAGCGGCGAGCAGAATACTATCACAACAGAAGAACTTGTTGAGATCTTCAAGTAATATATGTAAACATGTCACAATGCGTAATCAAGAATTAATATTCAATGTATTACGATTGTGACATGTTTTTCTTTAGATATACCGAATTGCGCTTCAAGCAACAGCAAACCTTAAAACCAGAAAAGCATAGAGATACTGTTGAAAAAAGCATTCTTTTTAAACAATAACTGTAGGAGTTTTGACCCAAAAAGCATAGAGTTTTGACTCGTAAAGCATACAGTTATGGAAACGACGCCCCATGGCGTCGTTAGGAAGCTCATATTGTACCACTCCAAATAACACTTTATGGAGATATGCTTTCGTGGCAGTTTAACGACACCACGAGGCGTCGTTTCCAAATGATAAGGGTACGTTGCATTGCCTTTTTAGGATTTGGCAATGCCACATACCCTCTCCATTTAAAACCATCTGTGTTAGGCCATTTGCCCGTTTGGGCTTAAGTTGTAAATTTTGGCACTACGGGCAAACGGCACGGACAGATTGACCGTCGTAACGATCGTCGTAGTTCCACTCAACATAGACCGAATTGAAGTACAAGTAGTACGCGCCGCTCGAGTTGTATGCATCGAGTGACGACCAGTAGTAGCCGCTGGAGCCGACATCGCTGAGGTCACTATTATCGCGATAGCCAGCAGCAGGGAGGAAAATGGAGTTCCCATTAGTCTTAGAGGTGACTTTGTAACCGGTTTTCCCATTCTGCGTTATCCAATTCCATGTACATTTCTCGCAAAGTTCGTCTTGCTCCTCTTTTGTCGGCATACGCCAAGAGCCACCCCAATTTACATGTGCGGCATCGTCTTCTGGGTCAAGAATGGTCTTCTTGCCTATGGTATACTTCTTGAAATTGGAATCGCTACCATTTACGGAATCAAAATAAGTATTCCAACTATAATCGTTCTTTGGACTTGTCTCGCCCCAAGCGAAGTAGTCGCCATATTCCTCGGGAGCATTTGCACCGACATTCATTGTTGCCCATTTAACGGACAAGCCAAGGTCAACGCATTCGTGACCGTTCAAATCACTCTCGGCTACAGGAACATATTCCGTATTGTCTCCATTGGAACCAGTACTACTTCCCCCCTTTATGGCGAACATAGCCATAAACGCAACAACTACTACAGCAGCTATGCCACCATACAACTTCCAACCGAGAGGTTTCTTCATTGGCTTTTGCTGATTTCCAACATTGGCTTTCTGCTCTTTATTGGAAGGCTTTACAGGAGTTTCTGACTTTACATTAATGTCAGGCTCTATAACAACGTGAACCGTTGCCTCTCCTTTATCACCGTCATAGATCGTCGCTTCGCTATCTGCTTCCGTTCCCTTGCTGTCAAGCAACTGAAGGAACTCGTCCATGCTCTGCGGACGATCATTCTTGTTCAACTGCATTGATTCTTCCACAGCGTTGCGGACAATCGCAGAGATAGCAGAAGGGAGAGGCGGAAGTTTCTCACCGCTAATTCGGAGATTTGCACTCGGAGGGGTTACACCTGTTAGGAGTTTATAGAGCGTTGCGCCAAGGGCATAGATATCTGTGGAAGGCATGAACTTCACTACGTCATTACCCATCTGCTCTGGTGGAGCATAGCCAGGAGTCTTGCCAAGGAGAGTTGATGTATTCTCGCCTGCTTCCTCGTCATATTGCTTGCTTGCACCGAAGTCAATGAGAATGGCATTGTCCGACTCATCAACCATGATGTTGCCAGGCTTTATGTCAAGATGCAGTCGATTCTTCGAGTGGACATAGCGAAGGGCATCAGCCACCTGACGGATATAATGCAAAGCTTTTGGCTCGCTCATCTTGCCCTCTCTCTTCAAGATATCGCTCAGCGAAGGACCGTCAATATAGTCCATAACATAATAGGCAGTGCCGTTCTCCTCAAAGATGTCATGCACATGAACTATATTCGGATGTTGCAAAGCAAAGACCGACTGTGCCTCAGCTATGAACTTATCCTTGAGCTTGTTGACAAGTGGCGTTTTCGAGGTAATGCCAACCGTAACCTGTGATGTTGTCTCATCACGATTGCAGAAGTCCTTAACGAAGAACTCCTTTATTGCAACACGCTGCTTGAGCATGGCGTGATAACCTTCGTATGTACAGCCGAAACCGCCAGCGCTAATGAAACGGACAATCTTATATTTGCCTCCTTGTAGGGTTGAGTTTTCTGGTAAAGTCATCTTATATTATGATAGGATTTATCTGTGCAGTTGCAAAGGTAGTTGATTTATTTCTAATAAGCAAACAAAATAAAGTAAAATTGCTGATTGCAATCGTTTTCACTTACATATTTAAAATAATACTATTTTTATGCTTTTTGATTTAAAAGAATGTATTACCTTTGCAGCGGAATTGGTTCGGTCGGTGACCGAGGTAAAAAAGGTATTATGGACGAAAAGACAATCACGATGAAGGATATTGCCAAGGAACTTGGAGTTTCCGTGGCTACAGTTTCACGCGCATTGAAGGACAGTCCGCTGATAAGTATCGAGCAGAGAAAGAAGATCCAGATATATGCTGAAGAGCACAACTTCACGCCAAACCTTCTGGCTTCGAACCTGAGGAACAGTTCCAAGGGGCAGCCGCTGAACATCATAGGTGTCATAGTTCCGCAAATAGCTCATTACTACTTCTCTACGGTGCTTTCGGGCATGGAGGCAGAGGCAAGCAAGCGCGGCTACATGATAATCGTGACGCAGAGCGACGAGATGTTCGACCGCGAGGTGAAGATATGCGAGGCGTTCCGCAAGACGCGTGTGAGCGGCGTGATCGTATCGCAGGCTAAGGACACCGTAGAGTATGGTCATTTCCAGAAGCTCATAGACTCCAACATCCCGCTCGTCTTCTACGACCGCATCTGCACGGGGCTGAACACGAGTCGTGTGGTGGTGGATGATTACCAAGGGGCATTCTCTGCCGTGGAGTATCTCATAAAATGCGGATGCAAACGAATTGCATTCTATCGCACGCCAATGAAAATAGAGATTACGAAGAACCGCTACAACGGTTATCGCGACGCCCTACTGAAGCATAACCTGCCTGTGGATCCGACGCTTGACATAGTGTGCGACAATCGTGCAGACGCAGAGGACATCACGCCGGAACTGCTGAGCAGCGAGAATTGTCCAGACGGATTTTTCGCCATAAACGACGACACGGCACTCGGCATCCTCTACTCGGCAAAAAGGATGGGGCTGAGTATTCCGACGGACATACAGATATGCGGTTTCTCGAACGGTATTCGTGCCATCTCGTGCGAGCCGATGCTGACAACCGTAGAACAGCGCGGTACGATGATAGGTCGCGAGGCTGTGGACATCCTCATAAAGCACATCGAGGGCGTCACGCCAAAGGAAAAGATAGACAAGCGAATAGTCAGAACGCGCCTCATCGTGCGCGGAACAACGAAAAGGATTTAATCAAAAACTATATGCAAAAACCTAACCTTTCATTCTGGAAACTATGGAATCTGAGCTTCGGATTCTTCGGTGTCCAGATAGCTTACGCACTACAGAGCGCAAACATCTCGCGCATATTCGCTACGCTCGGTGCTGACCCGCACAACCTAAGCTATTTCTGGATACTTCCTCCTCTCATGGGCATCATTGTGCAGCCTATTGTTGGTGCTGCATCCGACAAGACTTGGTGCAAGTTCGGACGACGAATTCCGTATCTTTTCATCGGTGCTACCGTTGCAGTTGCTGTTATGTGCTTGCTTCCAAATGCAGGTTCACTGGGCTTGGCACTTAGTGCAGTAATGACTTTCGGACTGATCATGCTCATGCTTCTCGACACGTCCATCAACATGGCGATGCAGCCTTTCAAGATGCTCGTGGGCGATATGGTTAACGAGGAGCAGAAGAAGAAAGCTTATTCCATACAATCGTTCCTCTGCAATGCAGGATCAGTAGCCGGCTACATCTTCCCATTCCTCTTTACTGCGCTCGGCATCAGCAATATAGCAGCGCCTGGCGTTGTGCCGGATTCTGTGATCTGGTCGTTCTACATCGGTGCTGCTATCCTCATACTTTGCGTTCTCTACACAACGGCTAAGGTGAAGGAATGGAATCCTGAAGAATATGCCCAGTACAATCCTGTTGCAGATGCAAAGGAAGACAGTGCGAACACCATCACACTCCTGAAGAATGCTCCAAAGGCTTTCTGGCAAGTGGGGCTTGTACAGTTTTTCTGCTGGGCTGCTTTCATGTATATGTGGAGCTACGTAAACGGCGCAGTTTCCGAAACCGTTTGGGGCACGACAGACGCTGCTTCGGAGGCATATCAGGAAGCAGGCAACTGGGTGGGCGTGCTCTATGCAGTCCAGGCCATTGGTGCCGTTGCATGGGCGGCAATTCTACCAAGCATCAAGAACACGAAGGTAGGATATTCGCTCAGCCTCATCATCGGTGGTCTTGGCTTCGCACTCATCCCTCTGTTTTCAGCAGAACTCTGCGGTAGCATAGAAGCCGCAAAATACGTGCAGTTCTTGCCATTCGTAATGATTGGTTGCGGATGGGCGGCTATGCTCGCAATGCCTTTCACCATGGTCACAAACGCTCTTCAGGGCTACGGACACATGGGTCAATACCTCGGACTCTTCAACGGCACAATATGCTTGCCTCAGATCGTGGCTGCCGTATGTGGCGGTGGCATTCTCACCCTCGTAGGCTCTTCACAGCCGAACATGATGATCGTGGCAGGCGTGCTGCTCGCGATAGGGGCTGTAGCGGTGTTCGCGATTAAGGAGAAATAAGAAGCCCCACCCCCACCCCCCTCCCCATAATGGGAGGGGGGTGGTTACCCAAAGCAGTAATTGGGTAATGGCGTTACATTCGTGTTTTAACAAAATATATCATACAAAGGTAAACATACTTTAAACTTTATACTTAACACTTTATACTTGATAATTCTGACTATCTATGGAACTATACTTCAACCTTGACTACAAAGTATATAACGGAGAAGGCCTTGTGCTGAACTTCGAGGGAAAGTCGCTGCCGATGGAAAGCTGCGACGGCTACCACTGGACTTATCTCCACACTATCAATGCGCCTAAGACAACGCCTTACAAATACTTCTACACCGTTGAGAAAGAAGACGTTGTGGAACGCAAGGAATGGGCAATGATTCCGCACACCATTACGCTGAAGACTCGCTGCGAACGCTATAAGATTTATGACAGATGGTCGCAGATTCCTGAGGACAGTTATCTCTACAGCAGTGCTTTTACTGAATGTATCACTCCGCACTCTGCTGTTGATGTTGACGAGAAGGAATACGGTCAGGTGGTGCGCATAAAGGTGCGTGCTCCACAGCTACAGAAAGGTCAGCGACTTGCCATCACCGGCGACGAAGCTTGCCTTGGCGAATGGAACATCTCGCTCGCTGCTCCAATGAAGGAAACAGACCATAACGAATGGACAATAGAACTTGACGGCACAAAGCTCAAGCGCCGCTATTTCGAGTTCAAGTTCATTGCATTCTCAAACGATAATCAGCGTTCATATTTCTGGGAAGAAGGCTTAAACCGCAGCATAACACTGCCGGAAATGACTCGCGGTGAACTGGTAAGCTACGAGCTTGACCAGTCGTTCTTCGCGTTCAGCAACCTTCGCGTGGCTGGTACTCTCGTGCCAGTATTCTCCCTTCGCTCAAAGGATAGCTTCGGCGTTGGCGACTTCGGCGACCTGAAGAAGATGATAGACTGGGTGTCGCTCACAGGACAGAAAGTCCTACAGATTCTCCCTATCAACGATTCTACAATCACACATACTTGGACTGACTCATATCCTTATTCAAGCATCTCCATCTTTGCCCTTCACCCTCAGTATGCTGACCTCAAAGCTCTCCCTCAGATCAAGGACGAGGAAACTCGCAAGCGCTTTGAGGCACTCCAGGTTGAGCTCAATGCATTGCCACAGATAGACTACGAGCGAGTGAACGATGCGAAGAACGAGTATCTGCAAATAATATATAAGCAGGAGGGTGCGAAAATCATGAAGACGGAGAAGTTCAAGCAGTTCTTCGAGGAGGAAAAGCACTGGCTCGTACCTTACGCTCAGTATTCTACACTTCGCGACAAGTTTGGTACTGCCGTCTATGCAGAATGGCCTGACCACAACCAATGGAACGAGGAAGACCGCGCAGCCTTAAGCAATTCACGCACAAAGGCTTACAAGGAAGTGGCTTATTACTATTTCCTCCAGTTCGTTCTTCAGGAGCAGATGATGGAAGCTCACGATCATGCTCGTGCGAAGAGTGTTGTTTTGAAGGGTGACATTCCTATCGGCGTAAACCGTTTCGGCTGCGATGCTTGGCAGGAACCTCGCTACTTCAACATGAACGGACAGGCAGGAGCTCCACCTGATGACTTTGCTGTAGATGGTCAGAACTGGGGCTTCCCAACATACAACTGGGACGAGATGCTGAAGGACAACTGCCTCTGGTGGGTGCGCCGCTTCACGAACATGCAGAAATATTTTGATGCTTACCGCATAGACCACGTGCTCGGCTTCTTCCGTATCTGGGAAATTCCTATGCCAGAAGCAAGCGGATTGAAGGGACAGTTCTCCCCTGCCCTGCCGATGACTGTTGAGGAAATTGAGTCTTACGGAATGACTTTCCACGAGGAACTTTTCCTTGAAGACCATAAGATGAAGGAACTTTATCATCCTATGATCTCAGGTCATCTCACAGACTTCTATGAGTCTCTTCCTGACAACGAGAAGCGTGCTTACTGGAATCTCCGCTGCGATTTCTTTTACAAGCGCCACAACCAGTTCTGGTATGAGGAGGCAATGAAGAAGATGCCTAAGCTCATCGACGCCACTCGCATGCTTGTCTGCGCAGAAGACCTCGGCATGGTGCCTGACTGCGTGCCTTGGGTAATGAACGAACTGAAGGTTCTCTCCCTTGAACTTCAGACAATGCCAAAGGATCCGAACGTTCGTTTCGGTCATCTTTCTCGCAATCCTTACCGCTCTGTCTGCACTATCTCAAGCCACGACATGGCAACAATGAGAATGTGGTGGGACGAAGATTATGACCGCACACAGACTTACTACAACACAATGCTTCATCGCAATGACGAAGCTCCTCACCCACTGCCAGATTGGCTTGCAAAGGACATGATCTATCGTCATCTTTCTTGCCCAAGCATGCTCTGCGTGCTCAGCATCCAGGACCTTCTTGCCATAAGCGAAAAGCTCCGTCTGCCAGATGCTAATGCCGAGCGCATCAATATTCCGGCAAATCCTAAGCACTACTGGCGCTACCGCATGCACTTGAATATTGAGGATCTCATCGCAGAGACTGACTATAACAACGAACTCAAGTCCATGATTCAAGCTGCGGGAAGATAGAAGCCCCACCCCCAACCCCTCCCCCTAATGGGAGGGGAGTAATTACCTTATAAGTACAAAAGCCTTATACGGGAAAAACCAAGCCTTAAACGGGACAAACTGAGTTCGGTTTATCCCCCAAAACTAAAAACCTAATGAGAAAAGCCCTATTTATATTTTCTCTGAGCCTCTTCGCCCTCATCGGCAAGGCGCAGACTGTGACATCGCCTAATGGCAATGTTTCGCTAACATTCTCTTTGGACAACTCTCGTCCTACCTATACTCTCTCCTATAAGGACAAGACTGTCTGCAAGCCTTCGCACCTCGGTCTTGAACTTACCAAGGAAAAGCATGCAAGCAAGGATTTCCGTGAGACAGACCTCATGGACGGTTTCAAGATTACTGGCACAAAGACAAGCTCTTTCGACGAGACTTGGAAGCCAGTCTGGGGTGAATGGAAAGAGATTCGCAACCACTACAACGAGCTTCTCGTGAATCTCAACCAGCCATCTTCCGAGCGCAACATCGCTATCCGTTTCCGCGTCTTTGACGATGGCATGGGCTTCCGCTACGAATTTCCAATGCAAGACTCTCTCAGCTACTTCATCATCAAGGAGGAGAAGTCTGAGTTTGCAATGACTGGCGACCATACAGCATATTGGATTCCAGGCGATTACGACACTCAAGAGTTTGAAACAGTAATCTCTAAGATGTCGGAAATCCGCGGAAAGTTTGACGAAGCCTGGACAGACAACTCTTCTCGCACGCAGTTCTCAAAGACTGGTGTGCAGACAGCTCTCCAGCTAAAGACTGACGACGGCCTATACATTAATATACATGAGGCTGCTTGCATCAACTATCCAACGATGCACCTCAACCTTGACGACAAGAACATGGTCTTCACGTCTTGGCTTACTCCTGACGCTACGGGCATGAAAGGTTTTGTACAAACTCCTTTCAACACCCCTTGGCGTACGGTTATCGTCAGCGATGATGCTCGCGACATCCTCAAGTCAAACATCACGCTCAACCTCAACGAGCCTTGCGCCCTTGACGATACGTCATGGATTAAGCCTGTGAAATATTGCGGTGTCTGGTGGGAAATGATTGTGGGCAGAAAGCATTGGAGCTACACTTACCAGTTCCCTTCTGTAAAGCTTGGTCAGACAGACTACAAGAACGCCAAGCCTCACGGCATTCACGGCGCCACAAACGAGGAGGTGAAGCGTTACATCGACTTCGCAGCAGAGAACGGTCTTGACCAGGTTCTCGTGGAAGGTTGGAACGAAGGATGGGAAGACTGGTTCGGTCATCAGAAGGCTTTTGTCTTCGACTTCATCACTCCTTACCCAGACTTCGACATCAAGATGCTCAACGACTACGCTCACTCAAAGGGCGTACGACTCATGATGCACCACGAGACTTCTGGTTCTATTCCTAACTACGAGCGCTGGATGGAGAAGGCTTACACGCTGATGAACAAGTACGGCTACAACTCAGTAAAGAGCGGTTATGTAGGCGATGTTCTTCCACGCGGCGAACACCATTACTCTCAGTCTTCTAACAACCATTATCTCTACGCAATAAAGGAGGCTGCAAAGCATCATATAATGGTAAATGCCCACGAGGCAACTCGCCCAACAGGTATCTGCCGCACTTATCCAAACTGGATTGGCAACGAGTCTGCACGCGGTACTGAATACGAGGCTTTCGGCGGTTCTGAGCCTTACCACACTTGCATCCTTCCTTTCACTCGCTTGATTGGCGGTCCTATGGACTACACTCCAGGTATCTTCGAGACTCAGCTAAGCACTTGGAGCGAGAACACTTCTTTCGTTCATACTACTCTCGTTGGTCAGCTTGCTCTCTATGTTACAATGTACAGTCCTCTCCAGATGGCTGCCGATCTTCCAGAGAACTACAAGAAATTTGACGATGCTTTCCAGTTCATTCGCGATGTAGCAGTTGATTGGGACGACTCAAAATACCTTGAGGCAGAGCCAGCGAAGTATCTTACTGTTGCTCGTAAGGCAAAGGGAACAGACAACTGGTTTGTAGGCGGAAAGTGCGATGCAGACGGACATACTACAGTTCTCAACTTCGACTTCCTTGACGATGGCGCAAAGTACGAGGCTACAATCTACGAAGATGCCAAGGATGCTCACTACGAAACAAATCCTAAGGCTTACAAGATCACAAAGAAAATCATCAAGAAAGGCACTAAGCTTACCATCAAGCAGGCTTCAGGCGGTGGTTTCGCAATCTCTGTGATCAAAAAGTAATAATAAAAAAAGTAGTAAGTAACAAGTATGGCAAAAAACTAATCATACTTATTACTTACTACTTATTACTAAAAAAATTAGTCTTCCACAACTGAGATCTTTGTTCTAACAACCTCACTCTGCTGAACATAGCCACGCTTTCTCGCCTTATTGAGCTGAGTCTCAAGGTCTTCGTAAGCCTTGTCGTAATCATCGCAAGCAGCCTTGAGTTTATCCATAGCCTTCTGGCGATCCTTCTTTGCATCGCTGAACTTGTCCTGAGCTCTCTGAAGGTCGAGTGAGATAGGCTGAACAGACTCAGTCATAGTAGCCTTGAGAGTAGGAAGTTTCTCATTGAGGAGGTTAAGCATTTCCTGAGGAGTTGTGCGCTCGTAGTCGAAAGTAATGATCAGAGTCTTTGACTTTTCCTTTATCTCCACCTTGTCAAAACCCTTGCAGTTTTCCTTGAGGATAGACTTGATAAGCTTAGCATGATCGCCGAGCTTGCCTTCTGGAGAAGTAGTGAACTGAACTTCCCACATTTCCTTTGCCATACCAGCAGTTGCTACGAAAAGAGCAGCAATAAGAAGTAAGAATTTGAAATTTTTCATACGTTATTAAAATGATTAAAGTGTGAATATTTCGAGATTGACAATGATTTTCAAGGTGCAAATGTAATAAAAATTTTGTTCTTGACAATAATATTCCTCAAAAAACTGTTTTTTTTGCTTGTAAACTACTGAAAACAAGCACACAAAACCGCGAAAACAAGCATAGAATCCTAACAAAAATCACAATGATAAACAAATCTATCATCACATCCCTACTACTATCAATGTCACTTCTACCGACGCAAGCACAAGATTTCAAAGAGTCTGTTTACAGCCGTGAATCAACCACTTTCACGCTTCTCGCTCCCGACGGCAGTCAGCCAAAGCTGCGCATCTACAAGGAGGGCGAAGGCGGCAAGGCTATCAAGACAGTGAAGATGAAGCACGTTGGAACCGATTCTTTCTCTGTTACCGTAAAAGGCGACCTTCAGGGAAAGTTCTACACTTTTGATGTTGGCAAGGGCGAATGTCCGGGCGTGTTTGCAAAGGCTGTTGGCATCAATGGCAAGAGAGCTGCCGTCATCGACATGAATAAGACAAATCCTGCTGGTTGGGAAGACGATAAATTCATCTATACGAAGAATCCTTGCGACCTCATCATCTATGAGATGCACCACCGTGACTATTCGATTGACAAGTCGGCAAACATAAAGGATGGCGGCAAATATCTTGCCCTCACTCATCACAACGCTCTCCAGCACCTGAAGGATTTGGGCATAAACGCTGTTCATTTCCAGCCATCTTTCGACTTTGCTTCCGTTGATGAATCGCGTCTCAACGAACCACAATTCAACTGGGGCTATGATCCTGTGAACTACAACGTGCCGGAAGGTTCTTACTCTACAGATCCTTACAAGCCGGACGTTCGCATCTATGAGTTCAAGAAGATGGTGCAAAGCCTCCACGACGCTGGCATTCGCGTGATCATGGATGTTGTCTTGAACCACACGATGGATGTTGAGAACAGCAATTTCGAACGCACTTACCCTGGCTATTTCTATCGCTTGAAGAAGGACGGAAGTCTTGCCAACGGTAGCGGTTGCGGCAATGAGACGGCTTCAGAAAAGGCTTACATGCGCCAATACATGATAGAATCTTTCAAGTATTGGGCTTCGGAATATCACATCGACTGCTTCCGCGTTGACCTCATGGGAATCCATGACATCGAGACAATGAACGCTATCCAGAAGGCTGTGAAGGAAATCAATCCTTCCGCATTTATCTATGGCGAAGGTTGGGCAGCAGAATCTCCACAACTTCCTGAAAGTCAACTTGCAATGAAAGCTAACACAAGCAAGCTTGACGGCATTGCAGCTTTCTCTGACGAGATGCGCGACGCTCTTCGCGGACCTTTCTCTGACGACAAGAAGACAGCATTCCTCGGTGGTCTTCCGGGCAATGAGGAGAGCATCAAGTTCGGCATCGTGGGCGCTGTGAAGCATCCGCAGGTTGATGTCAAGAAAGTAAACTACACTCAGGCATTCTGGGCAAAGCAACCTTCGCAGATGATTGCTTACGTCAGTTGCCATGATGACATGTGCCTCACCGACCGTCTTCGTGCAAGCATTCCGAACATCACAACAGAAGAACTCATCCGTTTAGACCTTCTCGCACAGACAGCCGTTTTCACTTCCCAAGGCGTTCCTTTCATGCTTGCCGGCGAAGAGATGCTGCGTGACAAGAAGGGCGTTCACAACAGCTACAACTCTCCTGACGAAATCAACCATCTTGACTGGAACAATCTCAAGAAATATCCACAGGTATTCGACTACTACCGTCGTCTTATTGCCCTTCGCAAGAACCACCCAGCTTTCCGTCTTGGCGATGCAGACCTCGTTCGCAAGCATCTTGAGTTCCTTCCTGCAGAGGACGGCGTCGTAGCTTTCCATCTAAAGGACAACGCTGGCGGCGACGAATGGCAGGACATCATCGTCATTCTCAACGCCAACAAGAAGGCAGTTGAAATGGAAATTCCTGTATCATCATACACCGTTGTCTGCAAGGACGGCATCGTAGATGAAAACGGCATCCAAACCATTCACGACAACAAGGTTGAGGTTGCGCCACAAACAGCAGTGATTTTACATAATTAAGGATCCTGCAAGCGGGCTGAAAGCCCAATGAGCTACATAGCCCAATGGCAAGCGTAGCGGCGCCTTGGGTATTGTGATTGTTGGTGAGGATGCGCCCTGTAAGGGCAAAAGTATTGGCTATCTATTGTATAAGACTTTTGCCCTTTCAGGGCGTAAGGAAAATAACACCGATCTAACACCCAGGGTGCCGCTTCGCTCTGCCCTGGGCTATGTAGCTATAAGCCTTTCAGGCTATTTCAAACTTACCCGATTATATGTTCGTGAATCTCAAACGGCACTTAATTTCCTGAAAATAAAAAATTCCCGATAATGAAAAAACTTCTTTTCCTACTCTTAGCTCTCAACTTTATGCTCACAACCGCTAACTCAGCGCCAAAAGGCAGCACACCTCTCCGCATCGACCCTACAAACTGGTACGTGGGCATGAAGAACCCGAGACTTCAGCTCATGGTTTACGGCGAAGGCATCAAGAACGCCACTGTAACAACCGACTATCCTGGCGTGAAGATAGAAGACGTCATTCCATTGGAATCGCCAAACTACCTCCTCGTCTATCTTGACATTGCCAACGCCCAGGCAGGAAACATGACGCTCAACTTCAAGCTTGGCAAGAAAACCATCAAGCAGACCTACGAACTCAAGAACCGCGAGATGGCAGGCAAAGACCGCAAAGGCTTCACAAACGCCGACGTCCTCTACATGCTCATGCCAGACCGCTTTGCCTCAGCACCTCAAAGCCCAGCAAGCCAAAAGGCAAACTCCGCAAAGAAAACCACCGTTCCCGAAGTTTCAACTTCGGTCAACAGAGCCATCGACCGCACCAAGCCCTCCCTTCGCCACGGCGGCAACCTCGAAGGCATTCGCCAGCACCTCGACTACTTCACGGAACTCGGCGTGACCGCCCTCTGGTTTACTCCTGTCCTTGAGAACAACTCTCCCGACGCGGGCGACCAAAGCACCTACCACGGCTACGCTACTACCGACTACTACCGCGTAGAACCTTACTTCGGTACAAACGAACAGTACCGCCAACTCTGCGACGAAGCTCACAAGAAAGGCTTGAAGATTGTTATGGACATGATCTTCAACCACTGCGGCTTCGACCACCCTTGGGTTGCAGACATGCCTTCAAAAGACTGGTTCAACACTCCCGAATGGCTTTCTCCAGAAGCTCAAAGCCAAAGTCAAGGTCAAAGTCAGAGTCAAAACCCAGAAGGACAAAGCGTCATGGCTACGCCTCCAACAAACGAGAAATATGTCCAGACAAACTACAAGCTCACACCTGTCCTCGACCCTTACGCATCAGACATCGACCTGAAGGAAACTACCGAAGGCTGGTTTGTGCCTTCAATGCCAGACCTCAACCAGCGCAATCCTCACGTTATGCGTTATCTTATCCAGAACTCTTTCTGGTGGATTGAGACTGTTGGCATAGACGGCATCCGAATGGACACTTACCCTTACGCCTTCAAGGAAGGCATGGCGCAGTGGATGAAGGAGCTTCTTGACGAATATCCAAACTACAACGTCGTTGGCGAGACTTGGGTTACAGAACCTGCTTACACGGCTGCTTGGCAGAAGGACTTTGTCAAGGACGCAGACTCTCGCATAGAGGCACGCCAGGAAGTTGGCAATCCGCAGAAACTTGTAAACTCAAACCTTCCGACGGTCATGGACTTCGCTTTCTACGAGAAGATTGGAGTTGCCACTAAATACGAGGAGACAGACGCGTGGTGGAACGGTTTCAACAAGATCTACAACAATCTTGTCTATGACTATCTCTACCCTAACCCATCGTCAGTGATGGCCTTCCTTGACAATCACGACACAGACCGTTTCCTTGGCGAAGGCAAGAAAGACACGCTCGCTCTCAAGCAGGCACTTTCCGTTCTTCTCACCATCAAGCGCATTCCGCAGCTTTACTATGGCACAGAGATTCTTATGAACGGCACAAAGCGCATTACCGACGGCTATGTCCGCTGCGATTTCCCTGGCGGTTGGGAAGGCGACAAGAAGAACGCTTTCACTGGCGAGGGCATGACACAGGCTGAGAAGTCCATGTTCCGTTGGCTCTCAAAGCTTCTCCACTGGCGTCAGAACAATGATGTCATCGTGAAGGGAAGCCAGAAGCAGTGGTGTCCTGTTGACGGCGTTTATGTCATCAATCGCCACTACAACGGCAAGAGCGTGCTCGTTGTGCTCAATGGCACAAACAGCGAAGCCACTTTCCAGGCTAAGCGATACGCAGAAGCAGTGCCATCAGGAACAGTTGCCAAGGATGTTACTTCCGGTCGCAAGTACAACATCTTTGAAGACTTCAAGCTGAAAGCTCGCCAAAGCCTGATCCTTGAATACTGATTATTTCACTACAATACATATACACATTCTTGTTCGTTCGTTAGTTAGCTCGCTTTGAGTTTTGTAAAAACATGATGCGCAATTTCAACTAACATGTTTCACGCCAAAAACTCATAGAGTTACGCATCAAAACCGTGGGAGTTTTGATGCGTAACTCTATGAGTTTTGCATCGTTTCACGGGCACTTTCACAAGCTAATCCTAAGGAAAACCATTATTAACCCTAAATAAGATAGCAAAACAGCGCCTTTATTGCAGTTTAACACAACAATAATCTCTACTCTCACTTTTTTTTCGTTACTTTGCAGCTCGTAACCCACTTATGAGCATTTTTTCAAAGCAACAGGAGCAACGGCTGCTCGAGATGATTCGACTTGGTCAGGAGATGACGCGTCGGGACAAGTTCAATCTGATTGTCAGGTTGAGCATCCCTTCCGTTCTCGCCCAGATCACGTCCACGCTGATGTTCTTCATCGACGCCGCAATGGTTGGCTCTCTCGGTGCAGAAGCGTCGGCGGCCATAGGCATCGTTGAGACCAGCACATGGCTCATGTTCGGACTTTCGGCAGCTCTTGCCATGGGTTTCTCCGTACAGGCAGCACAGTTCATTGGTGCCAACGACATGAAGCAGGCAAAGAATGTCTATCGACAAGGCATCGTCTGCATGTTCGTGCTCTCGTTCATCCTCTTGGCAGTTTGCCTCTCCATAGCCCCTTTCCTACCCTATTGGCTTGGCGGCAATGAGGAGATAGCCAGCGATGCCTCGTGGTATTTCGGAATCTATGCAGCAGGACTTCCGCTGATGATGCTTGGCAGATTGTCATCAAGCATGTTGAAGTGTTCAGGAAACATCAGAATACCGAGCATCATAAGTATTCTCACCTGCGTCAACGATGTGATTTTCAACTACATATTCATCTACATCTTCGGATTGGGAGTTGTGGGAGCAGCCATCGGTTCCGGACTTGCCTACGCCGTAGCTTGCGTCATCGAGACATGGTATGCGGCAGCTCGTTCGAAGGAAATCCGTCTTGTTGGCGAGAAATGGAGTTTCCGACCGGAATGGCATTACATCAGGAACGCAGCAAAGATATCGCTTCCTATGGCGGCTCAGTACGTCATGATAGACGGAGCGCAGATTGTTGGCACTATGATCGTGGCTCCTCTTGGCACAATTGCCATAGCTGCAAACACCCTTGGCATCACGGCAGAGAGCCTTTGCTACATGCCTGGACACGGCGTTGGAGAAGCGGCGACTACAGTTGTCGGTCAGAGCATCGGCGCAGGCAGAAACAAACTCTGCATGAGTTTCGCGAGAATTTCCCTTGCCGTCGGAATGGCGGTGATGGCACTCATGGGCGTAATCATGTTCTTCACAGCCGTTCCGCTCATGTCTTTGCTCACTCCTGTTGACGAAATTATCAATCTTGGTGCCGGCTGCCTTCGCATCGAGGCTTTCGCAGAACCGTTCTTCGCGGCTGCTATGGTCAGCAATGCCATTCTCCTTGGTGCAGGCGATACAGTGAAGCCTGCCATAATCTCTCTTTGCAGCATGTGGTTTGTGCGCTTGACACTTGCCGCTGCACTCGCTCCACAGTACGGACTTTACGGCGTTTGGATTGGTATGGCAATAGAACTCACTGTTCGCGGAATCGTTTTCTTGCTACGCGTTTTCAAGGGAAATTGGATGAAAAAAGCCATCTGAGCCTTTGTGAAATAATACTAAAAATCAATAAAACGCGATTTATATTGCAAACAAACGTTAATGCTTGGCATAAAAGGCTTATTTTACCGTATTTTTTCATAACTTTGCACGCGGTAATAAAGCCATAACATTACATTTTAACCTCTCATAGAAAAAAACAAAAAACGATATGAAAAAGATTCTGTTTCTCAT
>JAZRXS010000015.1:0-2574 GCA_045600325.1 Prevotella sp. | reverse complement strand
CAGCTGAACTTGGAAGTTCCAAAGACAGGTCGCAAGACATTCACTACTCTCGCTGGTACGCTCAACCGCTTCACTGCAGCTGGCGAATACAAGATTCGCGTACAGTACTCTAAGGGCAAGGCTTTCATGGACAAGATTCTCCTTGGTTCAACAGCTGAGCTTGAAGCTTTGGGTATAGAGGATGTCAATGCTCCAGAGAACAACTGCGACTTCATGGTATATTCTGTTGCCGGTACGCAGGTAGGCAAGATCACTGCTGCTGACAACGAAGATGCTATCCGCCAGATTCATGAAATCACAAACGCTAACGGCGTGTTCGTAATCAAGAACATCGCAAGCGGTGAGTCTAAGAAGGTGATGGTGAAGTAAGGACCCCTCCCAACCTCAAGACCCCTCCCAACCTCCCCACAGGGGAGGAGTCCTGAGCGACAAAAAGTGGGACGAGGAGTTCTAAGCAACAAAAGTAGGGCGAGGATTTCCGAGCCGTTATGCATGGAATTTGCATAATTGGCGGCTCGGAAATCTTCGCCCTACTTTTTGCACATTAATTTATGTTCAGTGGGATTACCCCTCCCCTGTGGGGAGGTTGGGAGGGGTCTTGAGGTAGGGAGGGGTCGTTATTTCACGATTTTCTCTGTAGCTGTTGTTCCGTCCTCAAACGTGCGCTTAAGGATGAAAGTGCCGTTTGCCGGCTCTTCGCAACGGATGCCAGAGAGGTTGAAATATTCTTCCTTTACGACCTCTGTGCTGCTCTGTGCAGGAGATATTGCAGTGATGTCGTCCTCAAAGAACTGCCACTCATCGAAATATGTGCTTACATTGGCTACTTCCGTACAAACGAAGTAGAGACAAGTCGCACTCTTGATTGGCTCGCTGAGAGTAGCAGTGTGCTCTTCCAGACGGCGAGTAGAGTTGAACTCGATTGTTGCTATAGGGTCAGGATTGATAGTCTTTCCGTCGCCCAAATGCACCTCAAGCTTTCCCTTGCCACGAAGCTTTACCTTCAAAGACTTCACATATACATCAGATGTTACGCTGCGTACGCCAACCCAGCTGCCTGCTTCCTTGAAATGTACGGCTACAACATCATCATTATAATAGAATCCTACACCGGCAGAGTTGTTGTACATTGTCTCAGCTTGCTGTAAGTCTGTAAGCTTTATGCGGTTGTTTCTGATGAGAGAACCGCCGTTTGACATCGAGATTTCGCTGATCTTGCCAGTAGCTTCATTTACCTCTATTTGGTTAACCTGTATGTTGCGATAGCCGCCCTCTGAGTCAGAAGATGGCTTCAGACGACCTTCCGTATTGTGGCAATGGTAAAAGAGATAGTAGTTGTTGAGAAACTTCTGCAAGTGGGTGTGATTGTTGCCGCCAGGATAGCCGAAATTGCTTGGGTTCTTGCCGTACATGCCCACATACTTCCATGAGTCTGCGTTGAGCGGATCTGTGCTAACCATGTAGCACATCTGTGCTACACCTGGTGCAGAAGGCTTCGTCTTGCTCTTGTCGTAATAGGTGAACTCGTTCCATCTTGAGCGGTCGTTGCTCCAGTCAGAGCAATAGGTATAGACGAACTTGCCACCGATGATGTTCAGTTCGCTTGCCTCGAAATGGTATGGAGCAGGGAGGATGGTGATGTTCTCAGGTGCAATGGAAATCATGTCAGGGTTGAGCTTGGCGATACGCGTGTTCATGTCGAGCATCTCGTTTGCGCCCTTGGCAACATTGTTCTGGTGAATACCGCCACCGCCGCCCCATGCGAGCCAGCCGGTGCCGTCCTTGTCAACAACTACACCCGGGTCGAAAAGCCAAGTGATGTCGCCCATTCCCTTCATGCCCCAAGGAATCATAGCCTTGCCGAGTGGATCCTTCCAAGGACCGGTAGGGGAGGTGGAAGTGAGCACGCCGATGCCGCTTGCACCGTTTGCGAAGTAGAGATAGAAGTGTGTCTGTCCGTCAGCCTCCTCACGGCTGCAGATGGAAGGTGCCCAAGAGCAGCCTGTCCATTTTGCAATCTGTTTTACTTCTATAGGCTTGTGCCAAGTCCAGTTAACGAGGTCGGCAGAAGACATGCAGACAAGAGAATTGATTTTTCCGTAGTCGTTGCCTACGCCACCCTGAGCTTTAGACTTGAAGCCAGTACCTTCGTCAAACTGTTGCTGGTCGTTTGTGCCATAGACATACACGCGACCATTATACTCAACGGCTGTAGGGTCTGCACAGAACTGCAAAGCGCTCAGCGGATTCGTGTCGCCAAAGCCCTTAGGACTGCTTTTGAAAGTCTGGGCAAATGATGCTGTAGAGATTAATGAGGCTAATAGTAATGAATAAAGTTTCATATTGTTTGAATTTAAACGGGCGACTCGAAAGGAGCCGCCCGTCTTTTATTGTTTGAGATCGAGTGATCTCTTTAGTTCTTAATCAAGTTAAGTTGATTACTTAACGATGAACTTGGCTTTCGCCTAGTTTGTTCTCGTTCGGAAGAACCTTAGTAAACTAAGTTCTTCGCTTACTTAATCACAAACTTCTGACCGTTCTTGATAGCGATACCCTTGAAGTCCTTAGATACGC
>JAZRXS010000014.1:0-9655 GCA_045600325.1 Prevotella sp. | reverse complement strand
CTCCATGAATCGAAATCAAAAGAATTCAATCTATTGCTAACGCACCTTTTTGCATAGCAAATCCAGCTGTAACGCGAATCTAAATCAATAAAAGTATGGTGCTGGAGGGTTGTACTCTGCAGGCGATTGTAACTAAAATTAAATTCCATTGACGTTACAGCTGGATTTGCCATGCCTTCCGACAAGTTGGAAATTTGATTTTTATTGATTTCCATTCATGGAGTAAAAAAGATGGGGGCTGTTTTGCAAAATAGAAAGTAATCACATGGAGAATGACTTGTTTTCTATGATTTTTCAAGCAATATAACTTTCCCCGGACAGCAATAATATCAAACAAATAAAATCCCCATTTTTTACAAATTCAAAGTTAAACATGCCATAGAGCGTACAAGTAGGGCCTTATGTCGCCACCTTGCTCACTCTGCCTTTCTTGCGCATATTGAGAGGGGTAGAGGAGGGGAAGACGTGGGAGTAGGCTTCATCCAGATCATGAGTATTGACCTGATTTCGACCAATGCCAAGAGCGACCATGACAAGAGATAGGAGGATGAAACGGTGTACACGAGGATGTGTAGAGGGATTGGGAAGTTCCGTCCAACCTCCAATGAACTCGTGGTGATCATCCAGCCAGATGTGATGGTCATCCAGCATACGGCATATTTTGAAGCACCACCCATCTAAACCGACATATGGATCCTCCATATTGCAGAAATCCGCAGATGGAAACCATGTCATCAAGATATTCTTAAGGCAGAATCGTCTGCTCTGTTCGGCCAGTTGCAGGCGAGCTGTTTCCAGTCCTCGCCATAGCAACTCATAGCCTTGTAGTGTATTTTCTATTTCCATTGTTAGGGTTATTATAATCAAACTCCACCATTCTTAATCATTCTATTTAATAGCTATGGTTAAGGTTATGGTTAAGGTTAGGGTTAGGGTTAAAAATCCAACTGTAGCACTGTAGCGCTGTAGCAAAAAGACCCTCCCCTTAAAGGGGGAGGTGCCCCCTTGTGGGGCGGAGAGGGTCTTTCAGATACTTCTCTGTCTTGCGGTACTGCCGTGAGATCTCATCCCATTCGATGTAGCCACGTGACTGCCAGGTACGGAGGGTAGAGTCACCATCGCCCCTTTTGCCCTGAGCGGCACGCATCTGGCGGTAATCCTCCTTCGAGAACTCATCACCCAACAGGTCAAGCAGGTTCTGCGGGCCCGACTGATGCTGAATCTGATCCTCCTCTCGAAGCTCCTCCTCCAACTGATTGCCGAAGTAGAGCATCTTGCACCAGAGGTTATACTGCTCCGTCCAACGCACGAAGTCGGCGATCGTCTTGTCCCACTTATAGCCTTGAGCGATGTAGAGCAACATGCCCTTCAGCCACGCGATCACATTGGCGCGATACGAAAACACCTTATAAGCCTCCGAATCATAGAGACGTGCCATCTCAGCGTTCTCCCGCCTCATGGCCAATGCCAGTTTGGTCGATTGTGGACACTCTATCAGGCCATTGGCAGCCTCCAGACGATCCAGATAGGGCTTCAACTCATGCGCAAACGTTTTGTCGTAGATTCCCATCACCGGTGCGTCATCATCGTTGTCCTCTCGGGATCCATCCTCCCCCTTCTGGGGGGACGAGAGGGGGGCTATGATCGTCGCGATATCCAATCGTCCCACCGTACCATCGCTCACGCCCTTCAGGAAGAACTTACGCACATTCGGTGGTGTGGTCGAAGCATTCCAGTTCCAACGCAGCGGAGCGATGCCCGTTACCGACTCGGCACCCACACGTTCCTGTCCATGCAGCGAGTTGTCGAAGGCCTTACGGATCAGGAGCATCACCTCATCGATCGTGCCACGGCTGGTTACCTTCTTCAGCGCCTCGATCTCATCCACGATGGTGTAGATGTATCGTTCACCATTGGCATCCACATCGGCCACACGTTGGTTGAAGACCGCATCGGTCAGATTGTCGATCAACATCTGGATGCAGATATCCGTGGGTCGAGGATCCTTCTTGGTCTTGCCCGGAGGGTTCAGACGTTTCCATTCTGCCTCACGGGCACGGCCTATCTTGTCACGCTCCTGAATATCGGCCATGATGTACTCAATCGGTTTCTTGATCGAACCCTTACCGATACTCTGACGGCCCACCAGCACATTCATGAAGGTGGCCTCGTGCTCCACATTGTCCCAGTAGCGGAACTTCACCCCATGCAGATGGGCAGCCAGGGCAGGGAACACGGCACTCGACACGGCCGGACGGTAGTACCAAGGCACATTCTTGGTCAGCAACTGTATCAGCTTAGGCAACTTCTTCGGCATGGGTGGCGGAGTGGATACCGTACCACCTGTAGCCTTCACCCCATTCTCCTTCTTCAATGCTAATAGTACCTGACGCAAACGGTATGGCATTCCCTTGCGCTCCTCGCGTAGAGCAGAGTCGATGCATTGGGATTTCTCAGACCCTCTCTGTCGCTCTGCGACATCTCCCCCGTAATGGGGAGAATTGGTTACAACTGAGGGGTCACACCCCTCTTCTTTACATTGATTCATTCCTACCCTCCCCATTATGGGGGAGGTGCCCCCTTGTGGGGCGGAGAGGGTCTGTGTCTCCCAATAATCCGGAATGACCTTGTTGAGGAGCTCTCGGTCAAAGCCGCAGATATGGCGCATCACCATAGCCAACTCGAAGGTCAGCGTGTTCCGATTGCCCTCGCATGGCTCCTTGCCCTCGTTGAATAGCTCCCAATACTTAGATATAATGTCGCTGTAAGGAACTCCATTATATGTTAATTGCTCACTCTCGCGACTGGAGGTCGCTATCTCCGTAACCGGTTGCACCGAAGGTGCTGCCGGTACAGGGAGCCCATCAGAGGGCGTCTGGAGGACGCTACCTATTGGCAACTCTTCCTTCTCAAAGAATCGATCACTAACATATCTCGTGTGATCCTCGCTCACCATATAGATGCATCCAGCCACATTCTTCACAGCAGGATCAACCTGGATACCGATTTCTCGACCAAATTCCTCTTGAACCTCTTTCGGAGTCATCCCCGTAGGAATATCGACCAATACATGAGTGCCACGACGTACGCTCTCCTCAATCATCAGCACGTGGAATCTGCCAATGTACTTTTCGTTGCTCAAGCTACGTTTCGCGTCCCTATCGGGGTTAAGGTTAGGGTTAAGGTTAGGGTTAGATTGCAGTTTGCCCATGATCTCGTCCGTATGTCCCTTTTCGTCGATGTCCAGCATCTGGCGATTAAGGCAACAGATGGCATCCTTCTCAGCACGATGATTGTTGCGGAACTCTGCACAGCGAGGAGTCCAGATAGGCAGTTGGCTCTTCAGTTGTCCCTCACCATTTTCGATGCGACTACACATCTCCTTCAGCCAAGGAGCCTTTCTAATCTCGTCCCACTCTTTCTTGGTTGCAGGGATGGCAGGGGCACCATGCCCCTTGCCGATACAGGTAAATACATTATTGTCCATCTTTCGTTAGAGTATTGAGTGCAATACATCAATCATCTCTGCCGATTCCAGCTCGAAAGTAGCAGTCTTGCCTACCATCGACTTAGGCAGCGTGATCACCATACGGATCATGTCCGACTTCTCCTGGATCTGGCCGTGTTCGGTGCGGTAGATTGTACCGTAGCGCTCGGCGTTGGTACTCAGCTGTCGCTTCTGTTCGCGGCGCACATGGTTCTTCACATATTTGCAGAAGGCACAAGCCTCATGCTTCAATTCGACCTCTACGGAGGTACGTTCTGTAATAATGGTTTTCGTAGCCATAATTTTGAGTTGTTATTAGCGAGAGAAGTAGGGTAGTGCCGGCCGGGCTTGTTCTCGAGAACTTCCTCACCTCAACTCAAGTTAACTAGAAACTGAGAAATAATAGGAACTTTTTGTTATTCTCAAGAAGAAATGAAGAATAGAAGTTTTCTGTTAGCTACAGATCTTCCTTTCTTCTCCTCTTCTCTGAGTTTTTTATATACAAACCATCAGTTTCTGTGTATTCTGTGTTTCTAGGCAAATAATTACTTGTTCATCTTTACGATGTCCGTCACCAGAATGTCCTGATAGATCTGACCGTTATACTCTCTGGTTGAGAATCGGAGCGAAGCCGCTACCACGTCACCCGGGTAGAACTTACACTGAGCTGCATTGCCCAGCATAGCGCCCACATACTGATCCTCGAACTTGCCGCCCAACTCCTGAAGCACGATATTGCACTTCATAGTCTGGCCATTGTCACTCTTCTGTGACTGTACAGCGAAAGCCTCGCCCTGCTGTACCACTCTCATGATTCCTTTCATTGTTGTTACTTGATAAAGAGGTTAATAAAATACTGCTGTCCCTTGGCTGTCACCTTGGTCGTGAATGACTCCTTCATGCCATGATGGGTCTCGATAAGGGTGACGTTCAGCTCGAAGAGGCCCTGCTCGACATACTTCTGAATAGGACGGTTCTCATGCTGGAAGAGGTAACCCTTGCGACGAAGCCACTGGAAGAGGCGTGTGCGACCAATCTCAAAGCCGTTCTGAGTAATCAGTTTGGCCAAGTCCCCGATCAGGATGCTCGAATCGCTTGCCACCAGAGCATTGGCGAACTGCACCATAGGCTTCTGCTCCTGCAACTGGAGGTTCTTCAGCTCGATGGTCTTCTGAGCGATGAGCAGAGCACGTGCCATGATGGTACTTTCGTCAGCAGGAAAGTTAGGGTTAAGGTTAGGGTTAGGGTTATCGTTCCCGATAGGGATGTAACCGCCCGTCTGTCGGATCTGAGGAAGAACCTCGCTGGTTACCCAATGCTTGAACTCACGAGCTTGTGGGAGCTTGCTCGATAGGATCAGGGAGTAGAGTCCCGACTCGTTGATAACCAACGTCTGTTGTGCTCCACCATGGGGGTGAACGATTCGTTCAGTCCTTTTGTCCTCATCATCCACATGATCGCGAACAGCCTTTTGCGGATTAGTGTATCCGAGGCGGCGAGCCACATCTGTACCCATTAACCAGGCTTCTCCATTCAGGTTCATGCCTCGGAGTTGTCCGAACTGTACGTTTTCAAAAATCTGTACTTCCATTTTAATAATTGTTTATGGAATGAGACAATAAAGTGATTAACTCGATGCCATAATAAAAAGCACCATCAAACTCTTGGAGCGATGTGCTCGTCGATGTTTGACGGTGCAAAGGTAGAGCTTTATTATGGCTTTGGGAATAGCCGTATCTGAATCGTATGGGTTCAGTATCTGAATCGTATGTGGCACAAAAAAGGGACCCCGTTTGGAGTCCTTATTTCACTTGTTTTAGTATGGCTTGCTTGATGGCTGCTTCGGTTGTTTCGAAATTGAGCAACGGGATGATGGCTCGTTGAAAATCAGCACTTCTGAGTATCTCAAAAGGAAGTATCTCGTCATCGTAAATCCTTTTAGTCAATATGGCCACTTGCCCAGAGTCTTTGCATTGCGAAAAGGCTTGTGCTACCTTGATGCGTTCCTTGTCATCGAGGATGAAGGGCAACAAGGCGTCGGAAGATGCGTCTTTGTCCTTAACTCTTTTTGCTTCAAGCTCGATACCAAGAGCCTTGAGGAAATCGGCTTGGTAGAGATTCTCCACGTGCTGGATATTGATGCCACCGGGCTGAACATCCACTTGTGTGAAGTGGGTCACGTTTGGGAATTGGTTCGGTTCTTTCATCAGGCCACGGTATCTGCTTGTTGTACATAGATGCCACCTGCCTGCACATTGACCTGCTGCTGTTGCATATCGTCGTCGAAGGTTTCCAGCTCATTTTTCATGTCTTCGGGCAGTATGACCGAGGCTGCAGCCACCAGTTCGAGGATGGCCATCTTGATGTAGCCACGCTTCTTGGCTGTCTTGCGTTTCGATAAGTTCATGTAAACCCTCAGGGCATGGATCAGATCCTCGTGTTCGGTCTTGGATGCCACCTTGTTTGCCATCTTGCCCAGTTCGCCCAATTGCAGTTTCAGCAGGTCGCGTTCGGTCTTCAGCTCATCGTTCTCGGATTGCAGTTTCTCGTTTTTGAGGGTCAGGGCATCGAGCTGTTTGTTGGCCGATGCAATCTCCTGTGCCATCTCGTTGTTTTGGGACTTAAGGGTTTCATACTCTTCGAGCAACGCTTCAATCGCTTCGTTCAGTGTAGCTCTCGTCTTCAGTCTTTCGCTTTCGCGTTCGATGGATGCACGGTTTTCGCGCACGACATCATAAATAGTTTCAAAATCCATACAGGAAGTGATTTAGGTAAGGGTTTGTAAAAATGTAGTTATAGTTTTTCAAGCTGTCCGGTTCATTAGTCACATTGGGTGACTACCCCAGGCAGATTGATGTTTTGTGTTTATTTTTTCATCTCATCAATCCACTTCTCTATCTCCTCCAGTTTCTTCATTGATTTATGCGATGTTAAGATACCAAAGTCGATAATTATGAACAGAATATCTGATTTTCTTTAGTTGTTTGTTTGGGTTATTCCAAAGGAATACCTATCTTTGTGACGTCAAATCCGTGTAACCCAGATGCTTTCCGTGTTGACAAAAGTCCTTGTCTGGAGCATCACTCCCTAATAGGAGTAAACTGAGGCCACGCATCATTCAGGCAATAGAGCATCTCATTTCTTATGAGGTGCTTTTTTCGTTTTCACTTCTATAGACCATCACCAACATTCAATGTTTACGGCGCAAAGATACACAATTTTCTGATATGTTCGCCTGTTTTGGGTGAAAAATCATTGCCAGTCTGTGCTTTTGCCCTTTCAGTTTGGTAGTTATTCCGGCGTACTTGCAATACCATGTGTTTGCCAAGACAAAAACCTAAATTTACACATAGAAGATTAGAAGTTATTTGCTAAAGAGAAATCTTCTTTTCTTCTCCTCTTCTTTGAGTTTTATATATTGTCTTATCTCGACAAATGTCTGATTGATTTGAGTGTTATCGTTATCCTCTATAAGAGTTCGCAGAAAACAAGTTACCTATCTTCGCTGATCACCTCCTTAAACTTACTGAACACAGGGTGTTGGCGATACGCATATTCCGTGCCGATGGGCACATAGAGAGTGCACAGACTTGGATCGAAGCCCCTGAATGCGCTATCGTGGATGTTAATGCCATGCGGATCTTTCACACGCATCTTGATTCTTGTAAGCGAACTGCAACCAGAGAAGACAAAACCTTCAATCCTCGTCACCGAATCAGGTAACTCGATGCTTGCAAGCGAGCTGCAATCAAAGAAGTCTGCATCTCCAATTACCGTCACCGTATCAGGAATCGCGATGCTTGTAAGCGAACTGCAACAGACGAAGGCGCTCTCTCCAATCGTCGTTACCGAATCAGGAATCACGATGTTCGTAAGCGAACTGCAACCGATGAAGGCATTTTCTCCAATCTTCGTCACCGAATCAGGTATCGCGATGTTTGTAATCGAACTGCAACCATAGTTTGTGGCACATATTGATAATCAGTGAGTTGTAGGTAATACGGTAGAAAAGTCCTATCGAGGATGTTTTGAGGGTGTAAAATCGTGCAGATTTAACGATTTTAACTTTATTTAAGGCGAAAAGTAGGCTCTTATATATAATAAAAGGTGTGTTTTGAAGACTAGATGGAGGTTGTGAATAAGTTGAGGTGTTATGTAAAGGGAATATGTGCAACGACATTTTGTCGAACCAGTTAACAAGGGGGTGGTTTCAAAACACCACCTTCGGATTAAGCAACGAAATGTGTATTCTGTCAAAGGAAAAACGAAGGGTATCGTGAATTGCTATACCCTTCAACCAAAACCTGAGTGTTGATTTGCCCCATTGGTTACAACCAGATTAGCGAAATAAGAATGTGGTTTCATAACCAGACACCAAATTGAGGTATGCGGTTTGCTCAGATGTTTTATCATTAGTTTACCCTGCAATTGGCATCTACATGCATCGAAAAAGGTTAAAAATCCATATAAAACAACATTTCGAGAGCATTAATTAACTGAAATTGAGAAAAATTTATTACCTTTGCGCCCAAAAGGGCGCTAACCGCTCAGATAATATACAATTATGGCAATAGCAATAGCATCAGTACCTGTACTCAAAGGCGCAGCATCAGAACGATTCGAACAGCAAATGAAGGAAAGTGAGAGTCGTAGAGGTTCGGTAGATTTCACAAAGTCTATCGAAACAGCAAGAAAGATATTGGCAAAGGCAAAGTTCATCTAATAAAGTATTATGTCATATCTTTCTGATAAGTGTACGTTCCGCATGTTTACCCCATCGCTTGTGGCAGGTGGGGCTAAATTCGTTTGTGGCGACTCTGACCTTGATGAGTTTTTCCACGAAGACGCCTTCTTACAAGCTGGTCAGTTACTTTGCAAAAACTATTGTTTCACTTCTGACGAGAATCCCAATGAGGTAGTATGTGCCTTTACTCTTGCCAATGATAGCATCAAGAAGATTCCTGGTTCACGAAAGAAGAAGGTTGAAGGAGCCATCCCTCGTGAAAAGCACTATGCTTCCTATCCTGCCGTGATGATAGGCAGACTTGGTGTCAGTCAATCTATGCAAGGTAAGAATTTGGGAACAGATGTTTTGGACTTTATCAAAGCATGGCTTGTTGATCCTATGAACAAGACAGGTTGCAGATTTGTGCTTGTTGATTCTTATAATCAAGAGAAAAACTTCAAGTTCTATGAGCGCAATGGTTTTAAGTTCCTCTTCAGTTCTGAAGAACAAGAACGTGAGTTTCGCGATTTGAAGCCAGATAGGCCACTCAACACTCGACTGATGTACTTCGACCTCATTGAATTGCTGAACTGATAATTTATGTCAGTATATCCATAGAGCTCAACCTTCGGGTTGGGCTTTTATTGTGAATTACCCAAACCTTGTTATTTACTTTTCCTCTATGTTTATGGCATTTATACAACAGGATATGTGGCTCAAAAAAGCATTTATCATTATTTTTTGAAAAAAAGTTAGATTTTTCGGTAGCGGAATCATACTTTTTGTGTTATTATAATAGAAACGGTTCTAAACTATAATGGAAATACAAGAGTTTATACATAGTGTTGAAAGGCTGCGAGGAGATTTGCTTCGGCAGGCAAAACGCTTGCTAGAAAGCGAGGATGATGCCGAAGATGCTGTCCAGGAAACTCTTATGAAGCTATGGATGCTGAAGGGAAGAATCCCTGATGCCGATAAGATGAGGAACATGGCAGCTGTAGTATGCAGAAATGTGGCGCTGAACATGTCGCGAGATGCAAGGCAGTCGGTTCCGATAGAAACGTCAGAAGTAATCACCATGCAAGGCAATCCTCAGGTACTACTGGAGGAACGTGAAAGTCGACAGAAGTTGAAACATAGCATAGAAGCGCTTACAGACAAGCAGCGTGCCATACTGAGGATGAGGAATGTAGAAAACATGTCGTATGCCGACATTGCAAAGATAATAGGAACATCGGAGTCGTCCGTTCGCGGAATGATAAGCAAGGCTCGACTTGCACTCCTAAAACAGATGAAAGGAGTGGAAAATCCGCCGCGCACTGACCCCGCGCACCGATTTCCGTTTGACCCCTTAAAATTTTCTAATAATGACCCCATAAAACGTCTTGGCTGAGGGGTCAAATTAAAAATGGATTACACTACTTCCCTTTACCAGTTTTACG
>JAZRXS010000013.1:0-10663 GCA_045600325.1 Prevotella sp. | reverse complement strand
GTTCCCAATGATTGTTGGTTTCATTGCAGCCTTCATCAGCGGATGCTTCGCTTGCAAATGGATGATAAACATCGTGAAGAAAGGCAAGCTCATCTACTTCGCTATCTATTGCGCACTGGTGGGAGCGGGGCTACTCATCTTTGGGCTATAATTAGAAATGCTAGAAAAATCTAGAAAAGCTAGGAAATCTAGGAAATCTAGAAAATCTAGGAAATCTAGAAAAGCTAGAAATCATAAATCCGCAAATCGTAAATAATATAGATGGATTTCTTCGCAGGAGAAATAATTCACATAGACAAACCATACGGAATGTCCAGTTTCGGTGCTTTGGCAAGATGCCGCTATCTGCTATCACGGAAACTGGGCATAAAGCGTTTAAAGACGGGACACGCCGGCACACTCGATCCGCTGGCTACCGGAGTGCTCACTCTTTGCACCGGCAAGGCTACGAAAAAGATAGATTCCCTACAGCGTGACATCAAGGAATACACAGCCACCTTGCAGCTTGGAGCCACTACCGCAAGCTACGACCGCGAGCACACCGTTGACCACACCTACCCTACCAAGCACATCACAAGAGAACTTGTAGAGGACACGCTCAGGAAGTTTGTCGGGGAGATTCAGCAGATACCTCCAGAATATTCCGCTTGCAAGATCAACGGCGACCGCGCCTACCAGCTTGTCCGCGCAGGAGAAAAAGTGGAGCTGAAGGCAAAGACACTCAAGATAGACGAGATAGAAGCCACCTCCTTCGATGAGGAAAAGATGCTACTCAGCATACGTGTTGTTTGCAGCAAAGGCACATATATCCGCGCTCTCGCCCGCGACATCGGCGAAGCTCTCGGTAGCGGAGCCTTCCTCACGGCACTGCGCCGCACACGAGTAGGCAATGTCCGCGTGGAAGACTGCATAAACTTCGACACCTTCCCACAATGGGTGGAAGAGAATGTTCGCTCTACGAGCGAGGCTAATGGCTAATGGCTAAAAGCTAAAGGCAAGCATCGGAACATCGAAATACCGAAAAATCGAAAATAATCGCCAAATCAAAAATCAGTAAATCGCTAAATGATAATATGAAACTGTCAAGATTCAAATTCAAACTTCCTCAGGAAAAGCTCGCGCTCCATCCTGCTTACAACCGTGACGAATCCAGAATGATGATTATTCACAAGAAGAGCGAAAGGATAGAGATGTTCGAGACCGACGAAAACGGTGAGACTCTCCTTGACGAAGACGGCAAACCAGTCTATATTCAGTTCAAGAAACTCATCAACTACTTTGATGAGAATGATACTATCATCTTCAACGACTCAAAGATCTTCCCTTCTCGCCTTTATGGCACAAAGGAAAAGACTGACGCAACAATAGAAGTTCTCCTTCTTCGCGAACTCAATGCCGACATGCGCCTTTGGGACGTTCTCGTAGAGCCTGCACGCAAGATAAGAATAGGCAACAAGCTCTTCTTCAACGATTCTGGCAACATGGTTGCAGAGGTTGTTGACAATACTACATCCCGCGGTCGTACACTCCGTTTCCTTTACGACTCTACAGATGAGGATTTCCGCCGTGAGCTTTACTCTCTTGGCGACACTCCTATCCCACACTACATCATCGACCAGCGTCCTGTAGAGCCGGAAGATGCCGACCGCTACCAGAACATCTACGCCAAGAAGGAAGGTGCCATCGTCGTTCCTGCCTCTGGACTCCACTTCTCTCGCGAACTCCTCAAGCGCCTTGAAATCAAGGGCGTGAACTTCGCGTACGTCACTGTCCACACTTCCCTTGGCTGCTTCCATACCATCGAGGTGGAAGACCTCTCCAAGTTCAAGATGGACTCAGAGCAGATGGAGGTGACAGCAGAGGCTTGCAAGATTGTCAACGAGACAAAGAAGGATCCAAACCGCAAGATTCTCTGCGTGGGTCCAAGCACTTTCAAGGCTATCGAGACTGCCAAGAGCACAAGCAACACACTCAAGGAATACTCTGGTTGGACAAACCGCTTCATGTATCCTCCTTACGAGTCAGGCATAGCAAACTGCATGGTCTGCAACTTCTACTACCCTGAGACCACACTTCTCATGGCAGAGGCGGCATTCGTTGGCTTCGACCTTATCATGGAAGCATACGAACTCGCCCTCAAGCACGACTACATGTTCGGTGTTTACGGCGATGCCATGCTCATCCTTAACGACTAATTGATGCATCACCTCTACCTTTCATTAGGCACAAACCTTGGCGACAAGCGCAGGAATCTCCTTGAAGCCATAAAGAGAATAAACAAGTCGGTTGGCGCAGTATTGCGCCAATCGGCTTTTATTTGTACCTCTCCTGTCGATTTCATTTCGGAACACGATTTCCTAAATGCAGCAATCCTTGTAGAGACAAGCCTTTCACCCGTGGAATGCCTACATGTCACGCAACAGATAGAACGTGAGATGGGCAGGACGCGCAAGTCCGTTGGCGGCATCCATTTCGACCGCGTCATCGACATCGACCTTCTGCTTTATGACAACGTCACACTCTCCACGCCAGAGCTGACACTCCCCCACCCCAAGATGCACGAACGCGACTTCGTCATGATCCCACTTTCCGAGATTATTGATAAGGAAAACATTGACATCTTGAGGCAAAACTCATAGCCTTTAAATACACATCTTCAGGACTTTCAAAAAATTTCGTATACAAACTCACTTCACTTTTGTATACAAACTCACTCCGAGTTTGTATACGAACTTTTTCAGAACTCCATGAGTTTTTATCCGTAAACCATGGAGTTTTTAACCGTAAAGCACGGAGTTATCCCACAAATTTGCTGCATTTTCAGTACATTTCCAACCGATTTGTTTGGCAGATTGAAAATTAATGATTAATTTTGCATCATCATTTTATGATGATTATAAAATAATGATAGGCTTAACGTATTGATATTCAGATGAATCGGAATCCTTTTATAACTAACGGATATGCTGGTGCAGAGTATTTCTGCGACAGAGTAAATGAAACAGAAACCATTGTAAGATTGTTGACAAACCAAAACAATGTTGCTTTGATTTCACCAAGACGTATGGGTAAGACTGACCTTATACGCCATTGTTTGAATCAGCCAGAGATAAAGGAAGATTACTATACGTTTGAGGTGGACATCTATTCCACAGGTTCACTGAACGACTTCATCAATATGCTTGGTAAGGCTGTGCTTGAGACTCTGCGCACGAAAGGACGTGCCGTATGGGAAAGCTTCTTGAAAGTCCTGTCTTCAGTCCGTTCTGAAATAAGCTTTGACATCAACGGTAATCCCGTTTGGGGATTGGGAATTGGCAATATCGTAAACCCTGCAATAACATTGAGTGAGATATTTACTTATCTTCAGAATGCGGACAAGCCTTGCATAGTAGCCATTGATGAGTTCCAACAGATTCTGAAATATCCGGAAGGGGAAAAGGTAGAAGCTGCATTGAGAACGCACATTCAGCGTTGCAGCAATGCCAACTTCATTTTCTCTGGTTCACACCGTCACCTGATGAGCGGAATGTTTGTGACGCCGAGTCGTCCGTTCTATCAATCTGTTACGATAATTAATCTGCAAGCAATAGACCAGTCTAAATATCTTGAGTTCTGCAAGGACAAATTTCTTGCTGCAGGAAAGCAGCTGGATGATCAGGTTGTTGACATTATATATAAGCGTTTCAATAGCACAACCATGTATCTTCAGAAGGTTATGAATATACTTTTCTCATTGACACCGAAAGGTACAATGTGTACGGTAGATATGATCGACCCTGCTGTAGAAGCACTACTCAACCTTGCTTCTGATGCTTACGAAACCATCTTGAGCCAGATGCCAGAGAAGCAGCGGAATCTTTTTCTGGCAATATCGGCAGAAGGAAAAGCTGCGAGCATATCTGGTGGGCAGTTTGTGCGTAAGTATCGCCTTATATCGTCAAGCTCTGTTCTTTCTGCTGCCAAAGGATTATTGGACAAAGATTTCATTACCCTGGATAAAGGTGTTTACAGCACATACGATCTGTTCCTCGTTGAATGGCTCCGTATGAAAAGAATGATATAATACGAGATAGTGAAGAAGACTATAGATACAAAAAAAGCTGGGGCTTGATGCCTCAGCTTTCATTTTTTGTAATGTCAAGCCCATTACTGATGATGGGCTTTAAGCTTCATTACTTGTTAAGACCTCTGTTGTTGATTGTTGCATTGAGCACGCGGAGATACTTAGTGTACTGCTCAGCGTCGAGAACGATGCGCATGTACATGCAGTTCTTCTTCAATGCAAGCTTAACAATCATGTCCTTCTCCTCTGGATCTGCTGTTGCAGCCTCCTTGAGGTCGTTGCAGAAAGATGCGTGAACATCCTTCACGTCGAGAGTCTGCTGTTCGTTAAGGTTTAGGTAACGAACAAGGCTGTTGATGTTTGTGTTTACAGTGTAAACATCTGCGTTGTTGTCACTCTCGTTTTCTGCATTCACTGTCATAGTCATACTGAGTACGGCTACAACCATTAAAAACAATCTTTTCATAATTAAATAATTTTTAAAGTCCCTTGAGATGCCGCTGCAACTCTTCGGGAGAAATCCTGGAACCTTGCAATCTCATCGCGAGATGACGCAGTTCATAATCTAGTTTGTAATGTGTTTATTGAAGATTTCAAGCCTTTGAAAGGCTGATTTTGAATGTATATTTTTAGAGTTTTGTGTTGCCAATTATTTGTGTTTTGACGGTGCAAAGGTATGCTCTTACCCCAAAATAGCAAAGAAAAAACAGCATTGTTTGCGCACACAGCGGTCTTTTTTGACAATTATCAAACATTATCTTCGGTTTTATGAAAAAAAAATCGTAACTTTGCGCACATTATATTAACACGATTTTCCATAAAAACCAAACATCGTAAAATATGTACAAGAGAATACTACTCAAGCTTTCAGGCGAAAGCCTCATGGGAAAGCAAAACTACGGTATAGACACAGAACGTCTCAACGACTATGCTCGCCAGATAAAGGAGGTTCACGAAATGGGTGTCCAGATAGGTATCGTCATCGGTGGTGGCAACATCTTCCGCGGACTCACAGGCGCCGGCAAGGGCTTCGACCGCGTGAAGGGCGACCAGATGGGCATGTGTGCAACAGTGATCAACTCTCTCGCGCTCAGCTCTGCACTTGACTCTGTAGGCGTAAAGAACAAGGTGCTCACTGCCATCCGCATGGAACCTATAGGCGAGTTCTACACAAAGTGGAAGGCTATCGAGGCTATGGAGGAAGGCAAGGTCTGCATCTTCTCCGCCGGTACAGGTTCTCCTTATTTCACAACAGACACAGGCTCTTCACTCCGTGGCATTGAAATCGAGGCAGACGTGATGCACAAGGGCACTCGCGTGGACGGCATCTACACTGCCGACCCAGAGAAAGACCCAACAGCAACGAAGTTTGACGACATCACTTATCAGGATGTCATCGCAAAGAACCTCAAGGTGATGGACATCACTGCCACTGCTATGTGCATGCAGAACAACCTGCCTATCTACGTCTTCAACATGGACATCGTGGGCAATCTCAAGAAAGTGATGGACGGAGAGCCTATCGGTACGCTGGTGCATAATTAGGATATTTTCTATTATCAAGAATTAAAGAATTTGAGAATTATGCCATTCGGATGGTGTATCTCATTCATTTGAATTCAAAAAGAATTACAAGATACCTGCAAATAAAATTCTCTTATTCACTAATTCTTGAAAATAAAAAACAATCATGGCGGACTTAACGAATATGAACATCATCGGTCAGCGGGACATCATCGACCATCTTCTTCTCCTTGACAGGGAGGAGCGCGTGCCCCATGCCATGCTCTTTGTAGGGCAACAGGGGGTGGGCAAGATGGCTGTTGCCATTGAATTTGCCAAGTACATGCTGAAGAAGACTGATCCTCATGGCAATGCCGAAGCGATGGTTGAACGCGGTTCACACCCGGATTTGATTTTTTCGTTCCCCGTTGTGCGTCCTAACGGTCTTGACCGTCCTGCCGAGAGCGACGATTTCAAGGCGGAATGGATAGAGTTTCTGCAAGACGGCTACTACTTCAGCCACGACGCTTGGCTTCGCAAACATGCCGCTGACAACAAGCTTGCCGCCATATCCGTAGGCGAAAGCAACGCGATAATCCGCAAGTTGTCGCTAAAATCAAGCCAGGGAGGCTATAAGGTTTGCATCATCTGGCAAGCGGAAAAGATGAACCAGGATGCTGCGAACAAGCTTCTAAAGATAATAGAGGAACCGCCTTCAAAGACGCTCTTCATTCTCACCACGGAGCACCCTGAGCTCATTCTCGAAACCATTCGCTCTCGTACACAGGCTATCCTCTTCAAGCCCATCAAGGAGAACGAACTGACGGAGGCACTCATGGAGAAGCGATCCATAAGCGCGGACATAGCGCATAAGGTGGCAAGAGCCTCCAACGGAAGTTGGCTGCAAGCGCTGAACATCATCAACAGCGACGGCGAACGTCAGGAATTCCTCTCCGTTTTCCAGATGCTGATGCGCCTTGGCTACAAGAAAGATGTGCTGGAACTGAAGCAATGGGCAAGCGGCATCCACGCATGGGGACGCGAGAAGCAGAAGCGATTCCTGGAGTACCTGCTGATGATAACGCGAGAAAACTTCATGTACAACTTCAAAGAGCCGTCGCTATGCTACATGACACCTCAGGAAGAGGCGTTCGCTTTGAAGTTCTCTCCATTCATAAACGAACTTAACATCATAGAATTCAACAATATATACAATACTGCCATCAGGGACATCTCACGAAATGCCAACGACAACATCGTGTTTTACGACCTTGCCCTGAAGGTGATAATACTTCTCAGAAGAAACTCATAATGGACAAAAACCTGACATACAGAGTGGGCGATGGCTGCGAACTGCCTTTATGCCGCAGGGGCGTAGGACGTTCCAACCACCAGCTTAACACTTTCGACTACCTTGCTGACATCCCCGGCAACGACAAACTGACCGACCTTGTGGAGGTGCAGTTCAAGAACACGCGAAAGGGATACTTCCATAACATAAACAACCTCGACCTCCAGAAAGGTGACATCGTAGCCGTAGAGGCATCCCCGGGTCATGACATCGGCGTAGTCACACTGACCGGAAAGCTGGTGGAACTACAAGTGGCGAAGGTTCACTTCAAGTCGCCTGACGACATAAAGCGCGTCTATCGTCACGCCACACAAGGCGATATAGACAAGTGGGAAGAGGCGAAGAGTCGCGAGCATGGCACGATGATACAGAGCCGCCAGATAGCAAAGTCATTGCAGCTGAAGATGAAGATCGGCGACGTGGAGTATCAAGGCGATGGCAACAAGGCTATCTTCTACTACATTGCCGACGAGCGCGTGGACTTCCGCCAGCTCATAAAGGTGCTTGCCGAGACCTTCCATGTGCGCATCGAGATGAAGCAGATAGGCGCACGCCAGGAGGCGGGCCGCATCGGTGGTACGGGACCTTGCGGTCGCGAGCTATGCTGTGCCACATGGATCAAGAGCTTCTCCTCGGTAAGCACGGTATCTGCCCGTTTCCAGGACCTTTCCATGAATCCGCAGAAGCTCGCCGGAATGTGTGCAAAGCTGAAATGCTGTCTCAACTACGAGGTGGACAACTATATGGAAGCAGGCAAGAAGATGCCTCCAAGGGATGCAGTCTTGCAGACCATGGACGGCGATTTCTACCTCTTCAAGCAGGACATTCTTGCCGGCATTGTCACCTATAGCTCCGACAAGCGAATGGCAGCAAACCTCCAGACCATAACTGCCGAGCGCGCGCGTGCCATAATAGAGATGAACAAGCGCGGCGAAAAGCCTGAAGACCTTCTTGAGGATGGCGACAGAGTCAAGACGAAGAAGCCGGACGACATCTTTGCCGGCGACGTTACTCGTTTCGACAAGCCTAAGAAAAACAAGAAGAGCAAGGGCAACAAGCCGCACAGCAAACAGCACCACAGTCAGCAACCTGCTGAACAGGAGCATCAGAAACAAGGCAAGCCTCAACACCAAGGGCAGCAAAAGCAGCAGAACAACAACCAGAATGACTAAACAACTACTATTCTTGCTGTGTCTATCGCTGGCCGTCTCCAGCTGTTCGCTGGATGTAAAGTTCAGCAGATACGAGCCTATCCCTTCCGACGGATGGGACATTGAGGACACGGTAAAGTTCAGTACAGATACACTCAGGGAAGGCGGGCGTTATGGTTTCACCTGTGGCGTCCGTACCCGACGTGCCTATCCATACCAGGAGCTTGTCATGATGGTGGAGCGCAAGGTTTACAGAGACACCTTGCTCGTCCTGCACAAACGCGAGAAGATCACATGCCCGATAGTAAAACCCAACGGCAGTGCCACGGGCGAAGGCATAGCCTCCAAGATACACGAGTGCGAACTGAGGGATTTCATAATGAATGCCGGCGACTCCGTGGAGATAAACGTCACGCACAATATGTCGCGCCAGCTCATCCCGGGCATTGTTGACGTAGGAATAACAATGGAGAAACGATAAGAAACAATTCCAAAAGTATGCAAAACACGAAATCAAATCTGCAAGCAAACATAGTAAGCGTAGCACTTACGATGTTCAAGACGCAAGGCATAAGGGCTGTGCGCATGGATGATGTGGCAAGAAGCATGAAGATTTCCAAGCGTACACTTTACGAACAGTTTACCGACAAGGAGCAATTGCTGCTTGAATGCGTGAAGCTCAATGCCGACAACCAGCAGAAGATCCACGTCAAATACATGGAAAAGTCGAAAGGACTGATGGATATGCTGTGCTTCTTCATCAGCCATGGACTGGAGGAGTTCTCACGCTATAGTCCGGATTTCTTCGTTGACGTGCTGAAGTACAAACCCGTAAGGGAATTCCTGGACCAGAAGCACAAGTCGGAAAGTTGTATTCATGAAGCGTTTCTCAAGAGGGGCATCGAGGAAGGTCTGGTAGTAAACAACATAAACTACAAGCTCCTTTCACGAATAAACAAGGCAGCCCTCGACAACCTCATTCGCGACAAGGTCTATGAGCAATACTCGCTGCAAGAGATCTTCCGCACCTTCATCCTCGTTTTCCTTAGGGGCATACTCACCGAGAAAGGTCAGAAGGAACTTGAGAAGAACCTTGGCGACGAGTTCTTTAAATAATAAACGCACATACCTAACTACACGAAGAACAGTGACACGCCGCAGACGCTTATCACGGCTCCGAGGACTTCCCTCCATGTCACTTTCTGATGGAAGAACAAGAATGTTGGCAACAATATCATAACTGGTGTTGTTGCCATTATTGTTTGCGCTATGCCGGTGGACGTGTAGAGCGTTGCCATAAGAGAGAGACTGACGCCAATGACAGGTCCTGTCAATACAGCTCCGAGGGCGAAGAGCATGGTACGAAGACTGCAAAGTCCTTCCTTCAGTTTGCCGAGTTCACCCTTCGCAGATGTCCAGACGGAGAAGCCAATCAATCCCGTTACAGCGCGCATGAAGGTTGCTGTAAAAGGCAGTACGAGCGCTACCGTTCCGCCATTCCTGAAGGCTATGTCCGAACTGCCGATTATCTCCTCATAATGAAGCAAGCCTTTGGCACTGAGCACAAGACCTACTCCCTGCCCCATCGCTGCGCCAATGCCGAAGAGAAGCCCCCTCCCGACCTCCCCCAGCCCCTCCACATGAGGGGAGCATCCACAAGCGCCGTCCACTCTGGGTCCTCCCCCTGTGGGGGAGTTAGAGGGGGTCGGCCTATATATCGCCATCCCTATTCCCACCATCGTTATTACCATTCCCACTATGGCAAGCCATGACATCTGCTGTCCGAGCAAAACCCATCCGAAGAGTGCTGCCGCAGGTGGAGCGAGAGTCATCAGTAGCTGACCGTAGCGAGAGCCGATGAGGATGTATGAATTAAAGAGACAGAAGTCACCGAGGACATAGCCCACGAGTCCCGATAGCGAGAGCCAGAGCCACGTGTCGCCATCGGCACCCACGGGAAGCGGCGTGCCAGTCCACCACCACATTATTCCGCAGAGAAAGACGATGGAAAACATCATTCTCATCATATTGAATGGCAACGACCCGATCCTCTTGCTTGCCACTTCGGCAAACATTGCGCAGACGGTCCACGACACGGCTACAACCAGTGATATTATTTCTCCCTTGTACATTATGATCCAAGTTTTTGTGTTAGTCAGGCTGCAAAATTACGATTAAGTATCAAAACCTCCAAATATTTCGCAAACTATTTACTCATTTCCACCTTCCACAAGTCTTTGGTACTTATTCAGCGCGGCGGTCATGGAGCTGTGCGCGCGCCATATCTTTTAGAGACTCCTTTGATAAAGCCAAGCCATTCAGATGACTACACATCGCTGCTGCCATCTCATTCAAATTGAGAAACTTTGCGTATAAACTATCTGAAACCTTGTGTTAGCATCCTCCGCCCATCTTTTCAACTCGTCATCAGTGAGCATGGAACTATATGCAAGACGATGACACATCACCTGTAACCGATTATCTCTGTTAAGAAGGAACATGCAGCCATAGGCAGAATAATCGCAACCAGCCACAGTGATTCGCACTCTGTGTTGGAACAAGTTCGGGTAGTCCATCTGTAGTTTCCAGTAG
>JAZRXS010000012.1:0-6517 GCA_045600325.1 Prevotella sp. | reverse complement strand
TCAAAGGAAGCTGGTGCTGCCGCTCTCAAGGCTCTTGAGAAGGCTATGGCAGACTATCGCGAAGGACTTTTCGATGCCCTCGTCACTGCTCCTATCAACAAGAACAATATCCAGAGCGACGAGTTCCATTTCTGCGGTCATACAGAGTATATTGAGGAGCGTGTTGGCGATGGCAAGGAATCTCTCATGATTCTCATGAACCAGCGTATGCGTGTTGCTCTCGCCACTACTCATTGCGCCGTTTCTGAGATTGCCGGCAAGATTACAACAGAGCTCATCGAGCGCAAGTGCGAGATTCTCAACCAGTCTCTCAAGCAGGACTTCCGCATTCTTCAGCCACGCATTGCCGTTCTCGCTCTCAATCCACATTCCGGCGACAACGGACTTCTCGGCATGGAAGAGCAGGAAATCATCAGCCCTGCCATCAAGAACCTTCAGGCAAAGAAGATTCTCGCCTATGGTCCTTATCCTGCTGACGGCTTCTTCGGTCACGCTTCTTACGACCATTTCGATGCCATCCTTGCAATGTATCACGACCAGGGTCTTGCACCTTTCAAGGCTCTCTGCGCTGGCGACGGCATAAACTACACAGCCGGTCTTCCTATCGTCCGCACATCTCCTGACCATGGCACAGCATACGAGATTGCTGGCAAGAACCAAGCTGACGAAAACTCTTTCCGCCAAGCCGTTTATGCCGCAATAGACATCATGCGCAATCGCAAGAACTATTCAGAAGCCTACGCAAATCCACTCCCAAAGCTCTTCCACGAGCGCAAGGATGAAGGCGAACGCCTCCGCTTCAACATCCCTAACAAAAAGAAGGATAATTAATTCAACTTTCGCAAAGCTCAAGTTGAGGCTAAAGGCATTACCCTTTACCCTCGCGAAGCGAACAAAAATGAAAAAACTCGATAACATATTCTTCTGCATCGGCATTGTGGCTTTTGCCATCATGGCGATGCAACTTGACCTTCAGGAAGTCATCGACGGCGTAAAGCGTGCCGGCTATTGGTTACCTGCGGTCATCGTGCTGTGGGCTTTGCTCTACATTATAAACACGGCAAGCTGGGGAATTATAATTAAAAGTCTTTGCCCCACCCCAACCCTCCCCCCAAGGGGAGGGAGAGTAAAAAATGACTCTCTGGATGAAATCTCTGCGGTAAAAGCTAATATAAACCCCTCCCCCCTTGGGGGGGGAGTCGGAGGGGGGCTCTGGCTCTACAAAGTCACTGTTGCCGGCTTTGCACTTAACTACGCAACTCCAGGCGGACTTATGGGCGGCGAGGCTTACCGCATCTCGCAGCTCACGCCAAAGATTGGCATTGAGAAAGCGTCGTCATCAGTCATACTCTATGTGATGACACACATCTTCTCCCACTTCTGGTTCTGGCTTGTTTCCGCCATTCTTTACATCACCTGCTACAAGCTCGACTCTCTGATGTACGGACTTCTCGGAGCAATCATAATCTTCTGTATAGCAGCCATTTGGCTCTTCTTGAAAGGTTACAAGAACGGCATCGTCAACTCTCTCGTAAAGATCTTCTCTCACATCCCATTCCTGAAGAGAAAAGCAGCCGGATTCATTGAGAGAAATCGTGAGAAGTTTGACAACATCGATGTCCAGATTTCCACACTTCACTCAAAAAACCGCAACACATTCTTCCTTGCCGTCTTCCTTGAGTTCCTTTGTCGTGTGCTATCGTCAGCAGAGATAATGTTCATCCTGCTCATCATCACGCCAGACATCACCTTCCTTGACTCAATGCTCATTCTCGCCTTTACCTCTCTCTTCGCCAACATGCTCTTCTTCCTTCCGTTGCAGCTCGGCGGTCGCGAAGGTGGTTTCATGCTCTCGGTGTCAGGTCTTAGCATAAGTGCCAGTGCCGGAGTATTCGTAGCACTCATCGTTCGCCTCCGCGAACTTTTCTGGACAGGTCTCGGACTCTTACTAATAAAAATACACTCTATGAAAAGAATTATCCCAATCATCATCGCACTCGTGTGCTGTTCTGCCACATCTTTCGGTCAGAACGACAATGTAACATTGCCAAAGAAGCTTTCTGCAAGCATGAGCACATCACAGCAGAACGTCATCAAGCGACAGATTTCTGCTTTCAAAAACCAGTACAAGGCTTCCAATGAGTTTGCCAGTGAAGCAGAAGTGGAATTTGCCGTTGATACGTTCAGCATCAGCTTCTGCGAAGACATGCTGATAAAGGACGATTGTTCCACTATGGGCATGGTGCAGGCCATCTACGCTGCTGCTGAAGACTATGACGTGTTGCTCAACAAATACTACCAGAAGTTGCGTAACAGCTTGAACAGCAGCGGCAAGGCTACGCTCCAGAAGGCACAGAAGGCGTGGCTTGCATTCCGCGATGCCGACGACGAACTCTCTGGCGTTGCCATGCCACCAGACGGTTCCATGTGGCGCGTTGTTCATGCCTCAAACCACCAGGAGCGAATCAAGCAACGCGTCGTTCAGTTGTTCAATTATTACACGGTGGGCAAGGAGTAACGATCATCTCTTTGCCTTTCCGGTTATCACGCCACGTCCGTGAGTGCCAATATAGACTCTGCCAAACTCCTGCATGTCACCATTGATGTGCAGGACATGGCCGTATTGGTGTTCATCGTCATTGATTTTCTGCCAAGAGCAGCCCTTGTCTGTTGAGCGGAAGAAACCGTATTTGCCGTTCACGATGCCAATGAGATAAAGCGCAGGATAATCTGGAGTCACACCTTTGCCGAAGCCGAAAGCATAGATTGTGCGCACCTGAGAGAGAGCTTGCGGAGTTAGTATTTTATTACTTGCATCGGGAGACGAAATCGTAAATTGTAAATCCGTAGATTGTAAATGAAACAGGCCATCGTAGGCAGCTATCCAAAGGTCGCCTTCGTGACCAGGAGTAGCATAGACACGATCCTGACCGCCACGATTGTCACCTCTACGTGCAGGCTGGTTATTGCCGAACATTGGCATCTGCTGACCGCCCAAACGAAGTGAATCTGCCTTGAACGAGCGGCCGCCATCAGTGCTTGAATAGAGTTTTCTGCCTACAACATCCACTGCATAAAACCTGTTGTTGTTTTCCTTGTCGGCTATCGTGCGGATGTTCTGCGGCAAACCGATACACTTTGTCCATGTCTTGCCATTGTCGGAAGTGTGGTAAGCTGCCTCGCGGTTTGGAGTCCAAATCCAGTTGTCGCCAAGAGCTGACACGGCGATATGTCCGTGCTGCGATTTTTCTGTTGGGCGAGTGTCACATTCCATCCAGTTGTGGCCGCCATCAACGGAATAAGACACTGGGCGACGGTCGGCAGAACCATGGAAAACCTCCCCCACCCTAACAGCAATCTCCGGCTTTTTCCAAGCGCCTGTTATGCCGTCTGTGTTCGCGAAATGCGGTGAGAAGTTCGAACCTTCTGCCACATGCTTCGTGATATCATCGAAAGTAAAACCGCCATAGTCGCCGATGCCTACGAGAAGTTTTGCGCCTGATGGTGGACAATACATTTCAAGCGGAACGGTTTCCTCAATTCCCTTTGCCATAATCTGCCAAACAACCTCGCCTTTCTTCTTCTGGCAATCAAGCAGATTGAATGTTTCCCAACCGCCGAAACCAGTTGTTACGATGGCATGATTCGTGTTGAAAGGGTCTATCTCAATGTCGAACATCCAGTGAAGTGGAGCCATCTTTGCGTAAGGAGCTTCAGTGCAATCGTAGCGATAGCCGTGCTTGAAAATCGGAGTCCAATGCTTGCCCTCATCTTCCGAAAGAAACAGTTCCTCGTCGCCAAAGCCATACTTGCCCCAAAGTCCGTGAGTGCTTGCAATGAGCTGTTTGCCTTTTACTGAAACCGCAGCATAGCCGAAGCCCGCGACATCAGCTTTCTCGGGACGGAAAGGCGTAATATCCAGCCACTTGCCATTCTTCGTATCGTACGAGAATACAGCTCCATCGCGCATGTTCGAAGGACCAGGAGTATCAGCGTAAGATACGAAGAGTTTGCCCGTTTCGGACATTACCATGTGTGTTGGTCGCCATTTCGTAGGCTGACCTTCCAGTGCTTGCCATGAGTTGCCGTTGTCCGTGCTGCGGAAGATGCTGTTCCTGTCTTTCACAGACGCAGCAACATAGATGTCATCGCCATCGAAGAGCGTGCAGATTATGCCTGAACCGCGACTCTGATAGCCACGCCAATCCGTTGGCATCGGTTCGCTGACATCCGGAAAACTCGTCACCTTCTGCCAGTTTCTGCCGTCGTCTGTTGTGCGCCAAAGTCCGTCGTTTCTCGTGCCAAGATAAGCAACGTTCTGATTCTTCGGAGAGATCATCATGCGCTCGCCATTGCCTCTGCCATTCTCGTTGCCACCGAAACCGAAAGGCACGTCTGTACGATGCAAGGTCTTGAAGCCGTCATGGGTTATGAGCACAGCGCCTGGAGTACGAGTGCCGGTGCCACAAGCCATCATCACATGCTGCGAATCGTTCGGATCTATGGCAATGCTCTCCACGCCCTGAAGGTTGCTGTCGTCGTAAGAAAGGAAGTCAAGCAGCTGCTGCCACTCGCCCTTCTCCGCAACCCATTTGTACGCACCGCCCATATCCGTTCGGCAATATCTCACGCCTTCGTCTTTTGTTGAGAACACAACGCCAGGCACGAAGCCGCCACCGGTTATCGGCACACTCGCCCAATCGTATTCGATTGTTTCCTGTGCGCAAAGAACAGTTGCTGAAAATAGCCTTATAAGAGTGGAGGTTAGTATTCGTTTCATAATGTTTAAGGGTTGTAGGGTGTAACGTCTTTTCACATTTTCCGTCCGAGTTTTGGTGCAAAGTTACACATTTTCCTATAAAAAAAGAATATTGTGGCTAAAAATTACCGTCTTGGTGGTTTCTCAAAAAGTCACTATGGCAAAAAATGAGATTAAATAAATTGATGTGCTCCAAATTACAGATTGTAAGTAAAAATGGTATTTTTGCTTACAATCGCGATTTTTATACCCCTTCTATTTTGCGTTAAAAATGAGCAACGGGCAACTTGCTTGAAAAAGTGCCTGTTTTTGCGAGTTTAGAAAGGCTTGATTATCAGAGAGTTGCAAAAAGAGCGACTGATTTTTGCCTTGAAAAGCATGGAAAAGTGCTTCAAAAAGCACCCATTTACGCACTGTTTCCCTATGAGTTTTGCATAAAAACTCACAGAGATAATTTTTTATTCCTATGAGTTTTTGAAAATCTTCCTAATTATTGCCCTTTTTGACGCCTAAAAAGACGAAAAAAGACTCACCCTTTTGCTAGAAGGACCTCAAAAGTTGGTAAAAGTTGAAGTGTCAATTTGTAAGTAAAATAGAGCAAAATGCTTACAGTTTGACTTTACAGTCATGCGTATGTATAGGCTTGCCTTCTCTTGATCTTAGTTTTCGTAGTAATGTATAAAATTTGTTAAAAGGGAAATAATGTCCTCCTTTTCTTTTCTGTTTTCAAATAAATCCGTAACTTTGCAGCGTCTTTTAAGACAGAAGCTCTTACGCTTTGGCTTTAGTAATGGAAATCAACATTATTAACTAATTAACAACCAATCAATTAAAAAATGAAAAAGATTGTATTAATGGCAGTTATGGCGATAGTTACGCTTACTGCAAGTGCGCAGTCGTACTTCGGCGGCTCAGCGTGTTTTGAGTTGAAAAACGTGCGCAACACAGAATTATCTCACAACAACAGTGCAACAGTCACAACATTTGGCATCGCACCTGAGTATGGTTACAACCTCAACGATAAGCTGGCTCTCGGTATGCAAATTGGTGTTTCTGTCTCAGCAGTAACTCATCAGCCAAGCACTACCACCATTGGTCTTGATCCGTATTTGAGATACAAGTTCGTGAAGAGTGGTCCTTTTACCATCTTTAACGACTTTGTTCTTGAGTGGAGCACAAAAATGACTGACGACGACTCTGCTTCTGCTTACGCTGTCGGATTGCGACCAGGTGTAAGTGTGGATCTTGGCAAGAAGTGGTCGGTTGCAGCCACAACAGACTTGTTCTACTACAGGACTTATCCTGACGATGACTTATCGCAGACAGGTTTTGCTATCGACCCAACAAGTGTGCGATTAGGATTATTCTACAACTTCTAAATTTCCGTGCCTAAATCGGGTGCGCAGATATAAGCTGGTGGGTGTTTGCCTGCCAGCTTTTCTTTTTCTAAAGGCGTGGTTTTGCGTGAAAATGCAAGAAAATGTGGCAAAAATGATAAAATTTAAAACTTTTCTTGGCATTTTACTTCGTTTTTCAAATAATTAATTTAACTTTGCAAGCGTTTTTTGAAAACCATCAACCCAAAAATACCAAAAACTAAATCCTTATACAAAAACTATGGCAGTAAAATTCTATCAGAGTGACAACCAGGTGCCACTCGAAATGCACAAAGTGCGCATGATCCAGAAGCTTTCCCTTCTTCCTGTAGAAGAACGTCTCAAGAAGATTCAGGAAGCTGGTAACAACACATTCCTCCTC
>JAZRXS010000011.1:0-5636 GCA_045600325.1 Prevotella sp. | reverse complement strand
TCTGCTCGTTTGGAGAGAAGCGTCAGTGTTCGTTCGTCGCAATAGTTGTCTATCAGTATGATCTTTTTCTTTGCAGAACGGATGAGTGCCGAAACATATTCCCATGCATCAAAGACGCATCCAGTGGGAAAGATTTGCTCTGTGGGTTTTCGGTGTATATCTACCAGAAACTCAACCTGCTGTTGCTGCTCTGAGAGTTGCTGCTCAATTTGCATGAACCTTTCGTCAGTACGTTCCTGCAATGCAATGAGTTGGCGGTTGATGCTATAACCTTTCAGCAGGTGGTCTTTGAGGATATTTGTTGCCCATCGCCTAAAGAGTATGCCTTGTTTTGATTTTACTCTATAGCCAACTGCTATTATAACGTCAAGATTATAGAATGGGACTGGCTTCTTTATGCCATTAACGTGTAAAAAATGCACGTTATTATCTTTTTCCAGTTCGTATTCCTTGAATATATTGATGATGTGACGTCTGATGACCGAGTCTTCTCTATTGAACAGCAGGGCTATCTGCGTTGTACTAAGCCATACAGTATTATGATTTTCATCTATCTTTACCTCAAGTCTTATTAAGTCATCGGGCTGATAGAGTACTATCTGTCCTTCAAACTTATTTGCATCATCAAGTTCTGTATATTTGGATTTTTTACCCATACATAATTGAGTTACAGTATTTTAACTTATAAACCACCTTCTCTGTTAGTGAGGTGCGTATGCAGTTCTTGATCAGAAAGGCCATTGTCCAGAGGCTTTTAATTGGTATATTGCTTATTGCTAATGCCATAATGTTTTGTATTTTATTTTGATTCAATGAAAACAATTTTATTTCACTCCTCCTCACATGACAATCAGGAGCCAGTAGCCTCTGGGAGATGCTGGGACAGGTGTGGGCTACTGAGTCCCGGCGTGCCAGAGAAATTGTTTTCTTTGTTTCATTTTGTGTTTAGTTATTTAGTTATGATTTTTAGTAGTTTCTATGATAAATCTATTTAGAATAAATCGGAATGTGAACCAGTATACATAAGTATTAACTTTAATTCTTGTTCATTTTTATCCCAGACAAGAAGCCAATCAGGCTGTAAATGAGCTTCCCACAATCCTTTGTATTTCTTGCCTTCAAGCTTATGCGGCTTGTTTTCTGGAGGCAATGTGCCAGTTTCTCGCAGTGTTACGATTGCTTTTTCCAAAAGTGATATGTCATAACCGCGCTTCTTTATTCGTTTGAAGTCTTTTTTAAAAGACCCTGCATATCCTATTTTGTACATAATAAGCCTAACTGTTCAGTTGCTCCATCAGTTCTTCCACGGAATCAGCATAAAAGACATTACCTTTCTTAACATCTTCCAAAGCTCTGTCCAAAGCGGGGTATGATATGTCTTCGGTCTTTGCCTTTACAGGCTCAATCAGTTTGTCAGCAAGCCAGCGCTTATTACTTTCTGTAAGTGACATGGATTGAATAACGCTCCATAGTCCCTTCATTGTTGCTAATGTTGCCATAATATTTTATTTTGATTCAATTATGATTATTTGTTTATTCTTCACGCCAATCTTCAAGCTTTATTCCAGGAACTCGATTGAAGTGCTTGGTGTTGCTAGTGACAACTTTCATGTCGTTTTCAAGAGCTGTAGATGCAATGAATAGGTCTAAATCATCTATTCTGAATCCAGATGCTTCAAGTTGGGCTCTTGTTTTTGCGTATGTCTTTATTGAAGAGGTTATTGGTACGACTTCAAAGAATCTCATACACTGTTCAACTTCATTAAAGTGCTTAAGGTTGTTGCTCTTGAATGCTCCAAAATAAAGCTCTGCGACAGTAATTTCTGATATGAAGATGTTACTCCTGCCTATGGACTTTATCTTTTCGTACACTTTTCTTGAACCTTTGAACAGGTCTATGCAAGTGCAAGTGTCAAGTAGATACTTCATGGGTTACCAATTTAAGTCTTTTTCTCTGAAATGTCTTGATGCTCGCAGCTCTTCAACTATTTCGTCTGTTGTCTTGTCTTTTCCTCCATACTCTCCACTGAGAGAATTGAAGAATGCCTCAAACTCTGGATCGTCATTCTTTTTCTCCTCAGGAGAAATCATAATCAGGGACTGGGCAAAAGCTTTAACCATAGCTATGAATTCCTTTTTCTTCCATGCCATAGTATTAGGCACTTCCAACTGAAAATTCATTGTTTCCATAATCCTTATATTTTATTTTTCCAATGAAACATATTTCACTCCTTCTCACATGACAATCAGGAGCTGGCAGCCTCTGGGAGATGCTGGGGCAGGTGCGGGCTACTGATCTCGGCTTGCCAGAGTAATTGTTTTCTTTGTTTCATTTTGTGTTTAGTTATTTAGTTATGATTTTTATTGTTGTCTTTTGTTCGCTTGACCTTATGCTTTATTTTCACAAGAGCAAAGTTGAGTTCTATTTCCGTTTCTGTAGATGTCGAGTTGAGATTATTACCTATTACGTTTGCCATCATTTCTCCACTTTGGCTAAGTAGCTTTTTCTGCTCCTCAGGATTATCAGTGGTTTGGAGTGTTTCCATCTTCCTAACCATTTCCCTGATTTGTGTGAAGGTATCAATGATGGCAATCGTAACCTTTACAGCTATTGGAGACTTGAGTATCGTAGCGAGCATGTATAAGCCTCGTTCAGTGAATGCAGTAGGGCTAACTGTACTGTGTTTCAGTGAGTTAAACCGGTCAAAATTTTTGACCAGTTCATTTTTCTCATACTTGTCAAGTTCAAATAGATAACCGTATGGGAACTTGTCAGGATTGTTTCTGACAGCTTGATTTATCACTTTAGTTTGAACTCCGTAAAGCTCCGCCACATCACGGTCAAGAAGGACTTTCTGTCCTCTTAGCTCTATGATGCGCTGTTCTACGTCTTCATATTTTATTATATCAGTCATTAACTTGTCAATTCTTATGTTCATTTCGTAGAAAACAAACTCTATATTTACTGGGACAGGTGTGGGCTACTGAGTCGCAGCTTGCCAGAGTAATTGTTTCCTTTGTTTATAAGTCAGTTATATTCACCTAAATCTTTGCAAAATTAGAAAAAAAGGGAAGGAATGTGGGGGGAAGGGGGAGAAAATGTTTTGGAAATTGATTTATGTTTGTGTTTTTGTGCTTCTCCATAGGAGAATATTGCCTTAATGACCCTCAAAATGAGGTTCAAAATGCTGTTGTGTGGACGTGGTTGTAACTGCTTGATTATCAATAGCATGAAGATGCACGAAAAAACTCCCATGGTTTTGGGTGAAAACCGTGGGAGTTTTTTGAAAAACCATGGGAGTTTTTGTGTGAAACCGTGGGAGTTTTGGAAACGATGCCCCATGGCGTCGTCTCCATTTTCTACAGCATCATCTTCAGTGTGTATGTGAACTCGGTGCCGTCGGAGAGCACGAGCTTCACCTTCTTGGTGGAAGGGACGGCGGTGTCCGAGATTGCCTGGCTGACGATTTGCACGTCGTCAGGAAGGTTCAGAATCGGAGTGTATTCATCCTTCGAGAGGTATGTCTCGTCAACGAACTTCTCGTTTGTGGTCTTCAGTGCGGCGTTGAAGATGTATGACTTGCCGTCTGTGGTGGAGATCTTGTGGAAGTACTTGTCGAAGAGTATGCAAGCCACGTCGTAGGTCTTCTCCTTGAATGTCGGCTCGGTGTATTGGATGCTCATATTGTCGCGCCATCCAGCCTCCATAGAGAACCAACTGGAAGGTGTCTGTCCGTTGAAGAACTTCTCCCAACGAGGCTTGTAATAGTCCTTCAGGATGCCGCTCCAGCAGCGGTTGGAGTAGTCTGTCAGCGTGCCTCCGTTGGTGCGCCATGTGGTGATGAGCATGCGTGCCTGTTGCTCCAGCCATTCCTTGTCGGCTTCGGTAGTGCCGCTTGCCTCCTTCGTGATGTCGCGAGCCATCTGTGTCCAAGTGTAGAGCGAGAAGTCGTGGCGGGTGAGGAGCAGGCGGTCGAGGTCGTCTATCAGCGTGAGGAAGCGCTTCTGGAGTCGTTTCAGCTCGGTGGTGTTGCGGTTTGTGTTAGCCTGTCGCATGTTGTTGAGCAGGATCTTCGCGTGGTTTACCAACGCCTGTCGCACACAGTCGGCAAGGTCGTAGTCCATATTCTCGCCCTTCACCTTTTCTGCCATGGTGAGGAATATGTCGGCAGCATCCACAACCGTCTGCGTGTCGTAGAAGATGCTTGCCGTACCCCATGGGGAAACCTTTGCTGCTGTGTAGCTCGGACGGGCGCAGACGATAGGCTCGCAAGGGCCTGTCTGTCCGGTGTTGCAGTTGAGAACGCCACGCTCCAGCAGTTTCCATGCGTCGAGAAGCTGCCTTGTGTCATCGGCATTCGCCCCGTAGCGGCACTTCACGAACTCGGCAAGCCATGAATCCACGCTCACGTTGTCGCGCCAAGCCATTTCGAAGAGGGCGTCATAGAGGATAGGGTTCGTCTCGATACCCTCGGCAGTGGCACCGATACCCTTTACGTTGTACTTTGACTTTACGGTGTAGAACGTGTTCATGGTGGCGCGCAGGTTGCCGTGCATAGCCACACGACCGCCGAAGTTGCTCAGCATGCAATAGACACTTTCGTGCCCCTTGTAGTTGCCGAAGTTTATCCATCCGCGCTCTTTCGTGCATTCAGAGTAGAGGTCGAGCACCACGAGTCTTCCCTTAGGGAAGGACGTCATCGCCGTAGCCTGCGACGGTTTCCACTGCCACTGCTGCATGAAGCATCGCGTACCCTCGCCGCAGTATTTGTCCATGGCCTTATATACCGCGTCGTAGGTAGCCTTTGCGGTCATTCCGGCAGGCACCCTTCCGCCCTCATGGAAGCAGTCCATGGCATAGTTCTCGGAGCGACCCATCACCTGATGGAGGTTGCGGTAGTAGATTTCCGCCACCTTGTCGTAAGTTTCAGTATCAGCCACGCTGAGCATTGCCGGACGCTTGTAGCCAATCCATGTGCCGCAGTCGTAAGTCTTCAGCGTCATCTTTGATGGCTGACCGACGTTAGGCGAAGGCACCTGACCGGCAAAACCAGGGAGAACAGGCTGGAAACCAAGGGAATACTCGCGGTCGCAAATCTTCTTTGCGAGCTTCTCCTGTCGCTCATACCACCAGTCAGGGTTAGGACCACCGTGACCTTCGAGGTTCACCATGCCCCACCAAGCCTGGAAGCCAGGACCGGCAACGTACTTCGCAATCTGCTCTTTCGAGTAGCCCATCTCCTGCATTGTCTTCTGCCAGGTGACGTCAAGTCCCACCATCTGCAGTGGAGTGTTGATGCCGTGGAGTGCCATCCAGTCGATTTCCTTCTCCCAACGCTCCCATGTCCAGAACGCCATTGAGTAAGAGAAGGTGCAGTAGTTCAGGTAGTAGCGATATTTTGTGTTCGCCGTATGTATGCTGTTGTCAGATGGAGTAGGGTAAGACTCCGGTGTCTGACGAAGATTATTCCATGTAATGTTCACGCGTGCGTCATGGTTCAGGTACCAGTTGAGGCCCGTTGTCATGGCAGAAAGCGTGTTGGCAGTGACCTTTACCTTGCCTGCATCGGCAGACAACTGGAAGGCCTCCTTGCCATTGTTCCATTGCTCGTCGAGAACGAATGTGAAGTGGCTTG
>JAZRXS010000010.1:0-6943 GCA_045600325.1 Prevotella sp. | reverse complement strand
GTTTAACTTAAAACTTTAACTAACTATGGGTAAAGTAAAAATTAAAAAGAAGTCCGTCTGGATTGACATGACTCCGATGTCCGACGTGATGGTCCTCTTGCTTACGTTCTTCATGTTGACTGCAACATTTACAAAGAACGAGGCAGTGAAGGTCAACACACCAGGTTCGGTATCGGAAATCAAGATTCCAGAGAAGAATGCTCTCAGCATTCTTATTGATAAGCAGGGCAAGGTGTTCCTTGGTATGGACAGACCAAGTTCACAGCAAGCCCTCGTACAGGCTGTTACAAGTGAATACGGCGTCTCTCTCTCTCCAGAGGAGCTCAAGGTTGCCGAAGGTACAACAAACATTGGTGTACCAATGGACAAACTTCAGGAGATGCTTCACATGGGTATTCAAGAGCCAGGCAAGGTCAACGAATTCCAGGCAGAAAAGGGTCTTCCTACCGACTCAGTTGACGGTAAGCAGAGCCAATTCCAGGATTGGGTCATGGCCGCTCGTGATAATTTCGGCGAGGATATGAAGATCACTCTCAAGGCTGACTGTGATACTCCATACAAAGTCGTAAAGAAAGTAATGTCAGAAATGCAGGATATCTCGGAAGACCGTTACTATCTTGTTACAACTCTTAAAACAGGGGAGGAACTCTAATGGCAAAAAAAGAAAGTAAACAGAAAAAAATGGAGACCCGCGTCGACTTTACGCCGATGGTGGATATGATGATGCTCCTTATTACCTTCTTCATGCTTTGTACTTCTCTTGCTAAGCCTCAGGCTATGCAGCTCACACTGCCTAGCAACAAGCAGGACACAAAAGATGATAACAAGAATGAAACCCGTGAGTCGGAAACATTCACACTTTACATCTCTGGAAACAACGGTATCGCTTATGTTCAGGGTATGCCAAAGTATGATGATCCTACATGTCTCAAGAAGACAACATGGGGAGCAAAAGGTATTCGTGAAGTGTTCTTGACTCATAAGACTGGTGAAGGCGTTCAGCCTGTACTCCTTATGAAGGAAGCTAAGATGAAACTTGATATGGAAAAGCAGAAGGGTAAGATGGAAGAAGCAGAATACCAGAAGAAGCTTAAGGATATCAAGAGCGGTATATTGGAAGGACGTACTGTTCACCCACTTACTGTAATCATCAAGTGTACTGACAATGCTAACTACAAGAACATGGTTGACGCTCTTGACGAAATGCAGATTTGCAACATTGGTACATACGTGCTCTCAAAGGTTACTGAAGATGACCAAAAGTTGCTTGAATCTAATAACATTAAGTAATCACTCCATTAATATTAAAGAAAAGAAACTATGGCACAAATAGATTTGATTCAGGGAAAATGGTGTGATATCGTATTCGAAGGCAAGAACAAGGAATACGGTGCTTATCCTATCCGTAAGGCAACAGGTAAGCGTAATGTTATCGCCATTATCTCAATTCTCGTCCTCATTGCTCTCTGTATTGGTGGTATTCAGCTTTTGAATGTTTACCAGGAGTATCAGAAGGCACAAGAGGCTCTTAGAGCTGAAATGGAACTTTCAAAGCTTCAGGAAAAGAAACAGACTGAAACTAAGAAGGAAGAAGTTGAAAAAGTTATTAAGCAGCCTGAACAGAAGGTCGTAGAAGTAAAGCAGAACACTATTAAGTTTACAGAGCCTGTCATCAAGAAGGACGACGAGGTTAAGGCAGAGAATACTCTTCTTAACATGGATGATCTCAACAAGGACAACCGTCGTACTGCAGATGAAAGCTATGATCAGGGTACAAACCAGCGTCAGGAAGACTATGGTGCGCTTACTATCGAAGAAGAAAAGGTAGCACCACCACCTCCACCACCTGCTCCAGAGCCAGAACCTGAACAGAAGGTTGAGGAGAATAAGGTTTACGACGTTGTTGAGCAGCAACCTACATTTAATGGTAACATTAACTCTTGGCTTGCTTCTAACCTTAAGTATCCTCCTGTAGCTGCTGAAAACGGTATTGAAGGTCGTGTGATCGTTCAGTTCGTTGTTGGTAAGGATGGTTCTATCCACAGCGCACAGGTAGTTCGTGGTGTTGACTCTTCTCTTGACAAGGAAGCTCTTCGCGTTGTTAACTCAATGCCTAAGTGGGTTCCTGGTAAGCAGAACGGTCAGTCTGTAAACTGTAAGTTCACACTCCCTGTAGTGTTCAAGCTTCAGTAATACAATGTAAATAGTATTTAATCTCTTGATAAGTAGGGGCGGACTTCGTGTCCGCCCACTATGTCATTAATCAAAAGTTAACATTAATGAAGAGTTTCCTTAACATAGGATTATCAGTGTTGCTGCTTCTTGCTCTCCTTGGCTCTTGTACACAGGGAAAGACTGATGGCAGAACAGACACAAAGTCATCTGGAACAATTGCCTTTGCTGCTGACGAAAGCTTCAGCCCAGTTATTGACGAGGAGGTGCAAGTGTTCGAGGCAACTCATCCAGGTGCCTATCTTCATGCCGTATATACAAATGAGCTTGATGCCATCAATCGTTTGATGAACGATAGTGACACCATTTGGCTTGCTTTTGCAGCCAGAGATTTTAAAGAGAAAGAACGTGAGTATCTGAAAAATTCCGGAAGGATTCCTATCTCTTTCCCTATAGCATACGATGGATTGGCTTTGATAGTCAATAATGCTAATCCAGATTCGATGATTTCTGTAAAGGATGTCAAAAGAATCTTCTCAGGTGAAGCTTCAAAATGGACAGATGTCTTCCCTGGATCAAAGATGGGAGAAATTGAGGTTGTCTTTGACAATCCAAAGTCTTCTACTGTTCATTGGGTAGTTGATTCATTGTTGGGTGGCAAGCCTATCAATAGTCCTAACATTCAGGCAGTAAAAACAAGCGAGGAAGTAATCAAGTGTGTGGAGAATACTCCAAACGCGATTGGTGTGGTCGGTTCAAACTGGCTTAATGACAAGCGCGACACTACCAACATAACATACAAGAAGAATGTTACGGTTATGTCTGTAAGTAATGCTGACAAACCAGAATTCAACAGCTCATACCAACCTTATCAGGCATACATCCAAATGGGACTCTACCCATTGTATCGCACAGTATGGGCGTTGCTCAATGACCCACGTCACGGCTTGCCATGGGGATTTTCTCATTTCGTGGTATCGCCAATCGGTCAGAAGATCATCCTGAAGTCAGCTCTTCTCCCATATCGTGGTGATATTCAGATTATCGATATGAACATTCACGATGAGGACGAGTAACAACTTCCTATTAATATCCAATCAAGCAAGAAACTAAATTAAAACTAATCATCAAGATTATGAAAACACTCAAATATTTAGCTGCTGGCGCAATGCTGGCTATTTGTTCTGCAGCCAATGCTCAGGACATTACTACAGATCTCGCTGCTTTCGAGAAAGTTGTAAAGGAGAATCCTGCTAATCCTACAGCCTATAAGAATGAACTTAAGGCTTTGGATAAGGTGTACAAGAAGAACCCTGAGGCTCTTACAAGAATTTCAAAGCTCTTCTATCAGTATGATGATACTATGAATTGCCGCATCTATGCTGAGAAGGCAATTGCTATTATTGAGAAGAAGAAGCTTGTTCTTTGCGAACCATTCATCATCCTTGGTGACCTCCGCTACATCGATGGCGACCCAGGTACTGCTGCTGGTTGGTATGAGCGTGCTCGTCTTAATGACGAAAAGAATGCAAAGGCATACGAGAAGGTTGCCGGTGTTTACCGTAAGGCAAATCCAAAGGCTGCAGAAGAGGCTCTCGGTGAGCTTGCTTCCATCGACCCTAACTATCCTGCAAAGGCAGTAGCTGCAGGTTTCTACTATGATGCTGCCATCGCTGGTAACACTCAGGCATGGTCAACAGCCCTTGACCGTTACAAGAAGGAAGACCTCAACAAGTTCCGTGAGGAAGACTATCCACGCTATGTCTATACACTCTACCGCTTCAAGAAGTACGCTGGTATGCTTGACGACTGTATTGATGTAGCTGGCAAGGCTCTTGCAAAGTATCCAGAGGATGTTACTTGTAACCGTTATTTGATGTATGCTCTTGAGCTCAAAGACAGACATCAGGAGGCTATCGCTGCTTCTAAGAAGCTCTTCGCTTGTGAGAAGTATCAGGAGTACTCTGACGACTACAAGATGCTTGGTCAGGCATACTGTGGTGTTCAGGATTGGGCAAACGCAGAGACTTACTTGAAGAAGAGTCTTGCTCTCAAGGCTGATCAGGTTGACATCAACAAGTCTCTTTCTGATATCGCTTTCGGTAAGGGTGACAGCATCATGGGACTTCAGCTCCTTGAGGAATATGTTTCTAAGTACGAAGAGGCAGACATCTCTGACTATCTCCAGCTCACACGTAAGTATGATGATGTAATCGGCAACACTCCAGAAGGTCCAGCACAGCTTGATCTCCAGAGAAAGCAGGACGAAGTTTTCAAGACTATGCTTGAGAAGTTCCCTGGCAAGCAGCTCCTTTACATCAGCTTCAAGCGTGCTAAGCTTGCTGATGCTCTTGATCCAACAGGTGCTACATCAGCTCCTATGTATGAGAGCTTCATCGAAGCTGCTCAGGCAGAAGATGCAGTAAAGCATAAGAACCTCATCGTTTCAACAGCAAGAAAGCTTGCAAACTACTACTCTTCAGTTGGCAACACAACTAAGGCTGCGTTCTATGCTGAGCTTGGTAAGCAGTAATTATTACAGTATAAACTATAACCTTAAGCCCCGAAAGCATCTCGCTTTCGGGGCTTTTTCGTCCCTTTTGGAAAGAAAAATTGTGCAGAATGATGATATGTGCGCATTTTTTCGTAACTTTGTCGCCGTAATATGCAAATTTGTTTAACTACCTTAATAACGAATTGTAAGTTGTATGAGTGACGAGACAAATAAGAATGATGACGAAATCGTTGACGAAGGAATGGAATCCAATGAAGAGGAAATCGTGGAATCCAATGAGGAAACCATGGAATCCGATGATGAAGTCATAGAGTCCAACGAAGATGTCAAATCTTTCAGCAATCGTTTTGACGCCTCTGCTGTTCATAATTTGGGCGGCATGTATCAGAGTTGGTTCCTGGATTACGCCTCTTACGTGATCCTCGAACGTGCTGTGCCGCATCTTGCCGACGGTTTGAAGCCTGTGCAGCGCCGTATCATGCACTCTATGAAGCGCATGGACGACGGCCGTTTCAATAAGGTTGCCAACATCGTGGGACATACCATGCAGTTCCACCCTCATGGCGATGCTTCAATCGGCGACGCCCTTGTGCAGCTCGGACAGAAGGATTTGCTCGTGGAATGTCAGGGAAACTGGGGTAATATTCTCACCGGAGACCGTGCTGCTGCACCACGTTACATAGAGGCGCGCCTCTCCAAGTTCGCCCTGGAGGTACTCTTCAACAATAAGACTACTGAGTGGAAACTCAGCTATGATGGCAGAAACGACGAGCCTATTGTCTTGCCTGCCAAGTTCCCACTGCTTCTTGCTCAAGGAGCAGAAGGCATTGCTGTGGGACTTTCTTCAAAGATTCTTCCACATAACTTCAACGAGCTCTGCGATGCAGCCGTTGCATATCTCAACAATGAAGAGTTCAACCTCTTTCCGGACTTCCCAACTGGTGGTAGCATAGATGTAGCAAAATACAACGACGGACTTCGCGGAGGTTCCGTAAAAGTACGTGCCAAGATAGAGAAGGTTGACCAGAAGACACTCGCCATCCGTGAGATTCCTTTCGGCAAGACCTCTTCTTCACTCATTGAGACCATCCTGAAGGCTATCGAGAAGGGTAAGGTAAAGGCCCGCAAAGTAGAAGATAATACCGCCGCACAGGTTGAAATTCTCGTTCATCTCGCTCCAGGCATCAGTTCCGATAAGACCATCGACGCACTCTATGCCTTCACCGACTGCGAACTCTCCATCTCTCCAAACTGCTGTGTCATTGAAGACAAACACCCTCGCTTCATGACTGTCTCCGAGGTTCTCAAGCAGAACGTTGATTTCACCCTCTCCCTGTTGAAGAAGGAACTCGAAATCCGCAAGCGTGAACTTCAGGAGCAACTCCATTTCTGCTCAATTGAAAAGATTTTCATTGAGGAACGCATCTATAAGGACAAGGAGTTTGAAGAGGCAGGCAGCAATGACGAAGCCTGTGAACATATCGATAAGCGACTTACCCCATGGTATCCACAGATGATTCGTGAGGTTACGAAGGACGACATTCTCCGACTCCTTGAGATCAAGATGCAGCGAATCCTCCGCTTCAATTCCGACAAGGCTGAAGAGCAGATTGTTCGCCTCAAGAAGGATATCAAGGAAATCAACAAGAAACTCAAGAATATGGTGGGTGTTACCATTGACTGGTTCACTCATCTCAAGGAAAAGTACGGAGCTCAGCACCCTCGTCTCACGGAAATTCGCAACTTCGATACCATTGAGGCGACGAAGGTTGTTGAGGCAAACCAGAAACTCTATATCAATGAGGCGGAAGGCTTCATCGGTACTGGTCTGAAGAAAGACGATTTCGTCTGCAACTGTTCCGACATAGACGACATCATTATCTTCTACAAGAATGGTAAGATGAAGGTCGTGAAGGTGGCGGAAAAGATATTCGTTGGTCAGAACATCATCCATGTTCAGGTCTTCAAGAAGAACGATACCCGCACCGTTTACAATATGATCTATCGCGACGGAAAGAAGGGCGTGTTCTTTATCAAGCGCTTTAACGTGTTGTCCGTTGCCCGCGATCGTGAGGTGGATCTTACGCAGGGCACACCGGGATCATACGTGAAGTATTTCACTGCCAACCCTAACGGTGAGGCGGAAGTGATAAAGATTACTCACGATTTCGCACCAAAGATCAAGAAGATATTCTTTGAGAAGGATTTCTCTGAGGTGGCCATAAAGGGCAAGACTGCCAAGGGCAATATCCTCAC
>JAZRXS010000009.1:0-10304 GCA_045600325.1 Prevotella sp. | reverse complement strand
TCAGCGCTTTTGCCAAGAATCCGCCTGTCAAATCATGGGTTATCGCTAATGGTGACACTCTGCGAGTTACGCAACTTTGCCAGAATGCCATTCGCGTACAGCTGTTGCCTCGCGGTCATAAGCCAGAGCCAGCATCGTTCTATACGGAAGGTACCATCAAGAAAGTTGCTTCCGTGTCAAAGAAAAACACTTTGACAGCACGCTATAATCCTATCGACCAACTCTCTTTCCACGATGCAAAGGGCAACTGTATTCTTTCGGAAGCTACCTATGGTCGTGTGATAATCAAAACAAAGGACAATGGCAATGACGCCTATCGCGTATCGCAAACCTTCCAGACTCCTGCCGATGACTACCAGTTCGGCACTGGACAATTCCAAGATGGCAATCTCAATGTGAAAGGTCTCACTCGCCGTCTCACGCAGGTCAACACCCAGATAGCCCTTCCTATGATTATCTCAAACAAGGGCTACGGAATCCTGTGGAACAACTGCGGTATGACCGATTTCAATCCTGCTTCGCATTGCCTGAAGCTTGAGAATGAGGCGGAATCAGGAGAGACCGTTGTCGTGAATACTACGAGCACTACCGGCAACAAGCGTGAGGAGAGACATTATCAGCAGTTTGTAAGCACCCTCAACATTGACGAGGCAGGCGAATATTCCTTGCTTCTCGATGTCGGTCAGAGCATGGCACGCCGTCATTATGTTGAGATTGATGGCAAGGTTCTTTACGAAGCAAACAATGTATGGCTTCCTCCAACGGCTGCTTTCAAGGCTACATTGGCAAAGGGAGAGCATAAGGTAATCGTTCGTGGTGAGCGTAACGACAAGCCTTCTTTATATTATAATAAGGTGAAAGCCGACCAGTTGACATTCTCTTCACCTGTTGCGCAGACTCTCGACTATACAATCTTCAGTGGTTCTGCCGATGAAATCATAGCTTCCTACCGTGCTCTTACTGGTGAAGTTCCTATGCTTCCTCGCTGGGCTCTTGGCTATGTTCATTGTCGTGAGCGCTATGTGTCGCAAGATGATGTAGTGCAGAATGCAGAAGAGTTTCGTAAGCGCAATATTCCTATTGACATGATCGTGCAAGACTGGCAGTGGTGGGGCAATACCGGCTGGAATTCCATGGAGTTTGACCCTGTGCATTATGCCAATCCGAAGCAGATGGTAGAGAAGCTCCACGCCATGGACATCAAGCTCATGCTTTCCGTTTGGGCTAAGATTGACCATAACAGCAAACTCGGTAAGCAGATGGCTGCCGACGGAAACTATATCCCAAACACCGATTGGATAGACTTCTTCTCGAAGGAGGCTGGCGATGCCTATTGGAAAGCCTATAGCAAGAACATCCTTCCTACGGGTATAGACGCTTGGTGGCAGGACGCTACGGAGCCAGAGAATGACGACCTTGCAGGACGTATGGTTGACAAGGGAAAGCTCTCAGGCGATGCCGTTCGCAACATCTTCCCATTTGCTGTTAACGATGTGGTTTACAATGGTTTGCTGAAAGAGCGACCTAACGAGCGTCCTATGATAATGACTCGTTCTGCTTCTCCTGGCATTCAGCGCTTCGGCGTATTGACATGGAGCGGCGATGTGGGCAACGACTACAAGACTCTTGAGCGTCAGATAGCTGGCGGTCTCGGACAGATGGCTGCCGGTGTGCCTTGGTGGTCTTACGATGCTGGTGGCTTCTTCCGTCCGGGCAACCAATATACAGATGAGGGCTATCAGAAGCGTATGCTCCGTTGGATCCAAAATGCCGTCTATCTCCCTGTGATGCGTGTTCATGGCTATATGAGCCAAACCGAACCTTGGCGCTACCAGGATAATACCTACGCCGCCTTCGTCAACGCCATCCGCAAGCGTTACCACCTCATCTCTTACCTCTACAGTGAGGCTGCTCGCATATCTCGCGAAGGAAGTACGATGATGCGTCCTCTCGTGTTCGATTTCCCTAACGACGAGAAGGCTATGCAGCAGACCACTGAATACATGCTTGGCAAGAACATTCTCGTTTGTCCTGCCATGAGTGATAATGTTGAGAACCAGAAGGTCTATCTTCCTGAATCGGCAAAGTGGTACCGCATTGATGACGACATCCATGTTTATGCTAAGGGAGGCTCTATTATACCTTGGAACATAACGGATGAAGTGAAAACAAAATCAACATCGGATGTTGTGAATAATCCAACTCTCGGCATTCGCATCTTCCCTGGAGCAGACGCAGAGTTCACACTCTACGAAGACGATGGAACATCACTTGCCTATCAGAAAGGTGAATACTCTACAGTTACTTTCAAGTGGAATGATGCAAAGCACGAGTTGACTGTGCTTCCACGCCAAGGCTCTTTCAAAGGAATGCAGAGCAAACGATGGTTCACAATCATCACGCCAGAAACCAAGACAAAAACAACAGTAGAGTATAATGGCAAGAAATTGAAAGTGCTGTTGCAGAAGTAAGCATACACTCTTTTGTATTCACAGGCAAAAAGACTCTTATAAAGAACTCCCACAACTTCGGATATTTGGAAGTTGTGGGAGTTTTGTGTATTCATACAAAACGTCATGCGTACGAGTGCATTCCGGAGAGGAAGAAGTTGACGCCAAAATAGGTGATGATGACAGCGAGAAAGGCGAGAATCATGTAGATGTGATAGGCGCGGGCATTGGTGGTGAAGAGCGATTTGTGGAGCGGTACGGCGTAGATCATCAGTGTGATGAGCGCCCATGTTTCCTTCGGATCCCATCCCCAATAGCGTCCCCACGAAACATTCGCCCACACTGCGCCAGTGAAAATGCCGATGGTCAGAAGTGCAACGGCGGGGAAGAGAAGGGATTGACCATGACAGACTCTCCCCGACCCTCTCTCAGAGGGGGGGAGATGCTGACATTTACTCTTGGACATAAACAACGCCTGCAAGGAGATGAGGGCAAGAATGGCGAAAAGCGAGTAGGCTATCATTACCACCATGACATGTATGGCAAGCAGCGGCGACTGCAATACTGGCATGAGTGGCGTGAGTTGTGGCGTACCGTATGCCAACATGGAAACGAGCATGGCAAAGGATGAAACCAAGGGGCCGATGGCGGAGAAATGAGTAGTGAAAAATGAATAATGAAAGATATTGCCGAGAAGCGTAATCATAATCACTACCCATGCCATGAATTGCATCGTCTCAAAGCCATTGCTGAGCGGCACATGTCCACAGACTATCCAACGAAGAAGGATGGAGAGAGTCAGATAGAGGAAGATGGCTGTGGATAATGTAGTTTGAGACCAGCGATAAAATCGCTGGGAACGGTGGCTGTTTGTGGTAATGAGGCTTGCGATGCAGAACAGCAAGCTGAGGGTTAGGAAGATCATCACCGGCATGCGCTGGGCAACGAGCTTGTTATAGAACCGTTCCACGGCAAGCGTCTGCGGAATAGGCGCGTGGGCGGTTTGATAGTTCTTTATCTTGGCAATGAGAGTCTGGGCGCGGTCGTTGTCGCCAGCAAGAATCGCCTCTACGAGGTAGTCCATGGAATGCTTAATGAACTGAAACTCCTTCTCGGGAACATCCTTCGGAAGTTGTGTGCTGCCCGGGGAGTACCAATGACCGTCACGTTCGTTCAGTGGGAAAATCCTTGTGAACTCGCCAGCGTAGAACATGCTAACAATGCGTACTTTCTCGTCTGCCTCGCGGATAGCCTTGCGGTCGGAAGCGGAGAGCGTACCATCGTTTAGGTACGGCTGCAACTTGTACTCGTTGGACTGCGTATAAAAATCGCGAAGTGTTGCCCAAGAGGAGCTGATACCGATGATGGCCTGAACCTTGCTACTCTTAACCTTTATGATAGGCTTGCGCTCCCACTCGTCGTAATAGATCATCCAACCAACGAAAATTTCGTCTGCCGAGAGTCCTTCCCAAGAGGACTTGCCAGAGAGTTTCTGCACAAAGTCAGTGGCAGCAGTGTTCAAAGGACAGATACGTCCGTTGTAGAGCACAGCAATGCCGCAGAGATCGTGAGAAAGGGATTTATGATTTTTGAGGTATGATGTATGATTTTGTTGAGCAAAGAGCGATGAGGGCTGCGAGAAGGCAGCAAGGAGGAGGATAGGCAGTGTGCGGCGGCGAAGTTTCTGGAAGGAAATGGCAAGGATGGAAATGAGAAGCAGGGCGTAGGAAGTGTAAGTGATGGCGATGCCATAAGGGTCGTAGGAAACGAGCATGTGGGAGCCTTGCATATCCTCGTCGTAACTTGACTGGTAGAAGCGGTAGCCCTGGATGTCCGCGATGTTGTTCATTGAGACGGGGTGTTTGCCGCCGACCCCCTCTGACTCCCCCACAAGGGGAGATAATACATTAGTTTTACTTGCTGTTTTTCCGTTTGCAGAACTATTGTTATTAAGCCCTCCCTTGTGGGGAGGGTTTGGGTAGGGTCTCTGTATGGGGCATATGGTTGAGACATAATCCATCGGGGCATCAGTGCCGGGATAGTTTATGATCTGGAAGTCGGTAAGTTTGATTGCGAAAGGCAGCGGAATGGTTTTGCCGTCATTGCCAATGAAAGAAGAGACTCCGTCAGAGTTGCTCTCAGGAGAAGCTATGCGCAGATGGATTGTGCCACGCTGGGCAGTGAGATATGTTACGAAAGCGCCAAGCAAGATGCCGGCAAAGGCAAGGTGAAGAAGGAATACGGAAGGGCGCTTGTGGACTTTCCTGCAAACAAGGAACACAAGCGAACTGACCGCAAGAGACGCCCATAACGCTATGAACCACCAGCTTCCGTAGATGCTGGCGGTAACATAGTCTGTACCATAAATTTTCTCTATAACCGTAGCCGCTGCCATACACACTATCAGAAGTGTGTAGAGGGTTAATATCAACTTCTTCATTTACAATTTCAATTGTACATTACACCGATTCAATGAAATAAACAACCTGATCTCGCTGCTGCTTTGTGAGCGAGCGGAATTTCTTCACGCTGTCGTAAGCGTCGCTCTTGCCACCTTCCTTCGTACATCCGTGCCACATGATAGCCTCAATGACATTGCGTGCGCGGCAGTCGTGCAGACGTTCTGTGCCCGAACCGCATTTCTTGGCAAGTCCACGTCCCCATAGAGGAGTTGTGCGGCACCAACCTGTGCGGAGGTCGTTCTTCATGAAGAGACGGTGTTGAACCATGTCTGTATAAGGCCAGATCTTCTGGTTAGGATAGCGCGGCATATCTTCATTCTTGAAGAGAAGGTTCGGGTCTTGGATGTCATCCTTGCCCGTTGTCCATGAAGGACGGTGGCACTGCGCACAACCAATCTGCGAGAAGAGTTCCTTGCCAGCCTTGAAGTCGGCGGTCGTTGTGTTGCGAGCGGCAGGAACGGCAAGTCCACGATGCCATATCATGAGGTTCTTGTACTGCTCCTGAGTCATTTCCGCATCGAGAGTCTTGCTTGTAAGATAGTTGTAGATATTGCTCTTCACATCGTCCGTATGCCATTCTGCGTGCGTCTTCTGAGGATCAATACGATTGATGTACTCAGAGAAGCCAGCCTGAACATCTGGGTCGGAAGAAGACTTCTCGGCATAATACTTGCCAGCGAGGTCGAGATAGTGGTAACGACGGTCAGGACGAGTAACGTTGGTGATGTTCCAAATGGCATTTGCACCGGCAGCATCAAGCACCGGACCGCGAGACATAGCGTAGGTAAAACGACGCACATACTTCGTGCCGTCGCCCTGAAGGGAGTTTGAGTAGTAGCTCTTCCAAGTGTTGGAAGCCTGATCCCACATAGCATGATTGAGCGTAACGTATGGCGATTCGGCTGCCCACTGCTTAGTGATTTCCGCGTCGTCGATAGCGTCGATGAGTCCTGTACCATAGATTCCGATGGTAGATTCCAGTCGCACGCCAATCTCATTCGCAACATCGGCAGCGGCTATCTCCACATCCTTGCCATCACGCTGTACGACAACAGGCGCATAGAAGGCAGTGGCAGGGATACTTACTTCCGGATATGTGAGGCTGTAAGACTCGCCATCGTCAAACTTGTTGCCCCATTCGTCGGTGTAACTGAGCCAGTCAATCTTTATCTGGTTTTCGTCGATAGGAGCCTTGAACGGTTTCACAGCACCAGTCTGTGGCATACCAGCCACGGAGCGTATGTAGGCATCGGTCTTCTTGTCATAGACAACGAGCAGATAACCGTTGCGATGAAGGTCGGCCTTATAGGTTGACTGACGAGCGCCGTGGCCATAGCCAGGATGGCAATAGAGACAACCAGGACGCACATACACAGGACCGAGACCCATGAAAGCGCCGGAAGTGTTGGTGTTGAAGTCCTTCTCGAAGAGATACTCACCCTCGTTGAAGGCTGTCACCATATTTGCGTTCTCCACAGCAAGCGAAGGTTGCTTGTAGGCTGTTGACGCCGTGACACTCGTTGTGCCAAGCTTTCCACCGGCATAATAATCCTCTGGGTAATCTATTTCCTTAGGATCATCAATGTCCCAACCTACGATTTCCTTCTCATCAGAACAGCTTGCCAGCAATGAACCGACAAGCATCAAGTACAGAAACTTTTTCATTGTATAAGTAAGTGATCATATTTATTTTTATAATCAAGAATTTGTGAATTAGAGAATTTTTAGCTTGCTATGTTCTTATAATTCTTTTGAATTCATTAGAATTGGTGACTTGAGGGGTGTTTGAAATTCTCTAATTCACAAATTCTTGAAAATTATAAAAATTGTTTTGTACGGATACTTAGTTTTACTTCTTGATTTTCACGATTGCATTATACAAGCTGTAGGCATTGTCGCAGAGAGAGCGATAGGTAGCAACGACAACATTGTCAACATAGTTCTCATTGATGACCTTGCACTGGGCTTGAACAGTCTCGTTGCCAGCATGACTCTGGAGATTGTCGCCGAGGTCAGAGAGAGCGCCATCAAGAGCGTCGAGGGCATCAATGGCAGTCTTCACGGTTGCGTCGGTGTAATAGAGAGCGAAAGGACTCTTCATGCCATTGATAGCCTTGAGAGCAGCGTCGAGCTTCTTCTGCACATTCTCCGCATTGCCCTTGAGAGTAGCGTTGCCAGAATTGAGACAGAAGTTGATGAGCGACTTCGCGTTAGGACTTGTAGCGCCCTTCGCACCATAGAGAGCGTTCTTGCAACTTACGATGTTGTCGTAGAAATCGACGATTGAATTATAAGCGTAAGGCGACTCAATATAAGACTTATCCTCGCCAGTGTATGGAAGACCAATCTTTGAACCGCCAACCTCCGAGATGATATCGCGAGCCCCCTCAATGATCTGGATTGTAGCATCAAGGGCAGTTTCGTAGCTGCCGCCCGGAGTCTTGAAGTCCTTGCCGAAGTTGAAGTAAGAAAGGCCTTCGCTTGTAGCATCGCCATCATCGTCAAGCTTCGAGTGAGTCTTGAGGTAATCCATGGTCTCTGTGTAGCGTTCGCCAGAAGTAGCACCAGACCAAGTTGTCTCAAGAACGCAAGTTGCCTGATAGAGATCGCGAGCGACAGCGCAGACGTAAGTGTATTCAAGGTCTGTAAGCTGCGAGATGCTGCGCGGCTTGCCTTCGCGGAAAAGCACATATTCTATGCCGTGATAGCCGAGCACGCCAGAGTTCATCGTGCGAACCTTGTTCTGGATATCACTCATGATGCTGTTGTCACGAAGGATGTTTGCGAGAGCTGTCTGGTCAACAGGCCATGTGTCTGTGTGAGGGTCGATGGAATATTCATCGGCAGCACCGAAGAGGAAAGCCTCCGTGTTCTCCCAGTCGGCACGCGCCTTTTTCCATTGTTCACAAGCAGCATCTACAGATTCCTGCGAACCTTCCACTACCTTTGTCTGTGTCTCGTCGTCGGAACAAGAAATCGTTGTCATTCCGAATGTGGCAGTCATCATCGCTGCCATTGCTAAGTTTTTGATATTCATAATGTTAAAGTTTTGTTAGAATTATATTGTTTGTTACCACTTAAACCACCCGCAATATGCTATGCTTATGCTAAGGCTCGGCTCATTGTTGTAAGGTTGGACATAGAGCGGACTATCGGGATTCAAGCCATTGTTGTTGGGCTTCTTGAAAGTGCGATAGGCATACTCCGCCTTGACCACAATATCCTTTATCGGATAATAGTTCACGCCCACTGCATAGCGGTACTTGCGGCAATAATTGTAAAGGCTCTCGTATGTTCCAGCAGCCACGGAGTTGTAATGCTCAAGGCGACCGAAGAGATAGAGCTTCTCCTTGTTTCTCAAACAGCGAATCTGCGAGAACACATTGTAGCCACCTTCAATGGCAGCAGCAAAGGCATTGCTTGCGATGTTGGAATACTTGAACGGACAGCCATCCTGGTATTTATGGTGCGTCCAGTTTGCTTGGTTATAGCTTGAAATGGCATCAGCATCAGACAGATAGGCGTAATCTACATTGCCTCGCACAATCCAATTCCAGCGGTTAAGCGTGAAGTCGAGAGCCACGATGCCAAGGGCGCCTTTCACGTCATCGTAAGAAGCGCCAGGAGTCTTTATCGAGTTGCGAAAAGTGTGACCGTAATAGCCACTCAATCCCATGCGAAGACCTGGGACGGAGTAGTTGTCCACGCGCGCAGCCACGGCGTAAGTGTTTGCCACCTTATATTCGTAAGGACTTGTAGCACCGTAATGCACGAAGTTCTCTGCCGAAAAACTTTCCGAGTTGAGAGCCGAAAGAAACTGCGCCTCGTAGCGCCAGTCATCCACCCTACCCCACAACGACACGCCGAGCTGGTGCCATGTGTTTGGAAATATCGTAGCCTCTCCCTCAGGACGATAGCAACCGAAGAAATGAATCGGTTCGTGGTGGGCATTGCTCAAACCTACAGGAACGACAATCTCACCAGCCTTGATGTTCAACTCGCCATTGCCGAAACGCTTGTTTAGCCAGAACTGTTCAAGAACGACCTCGCCGCCTTTCTCAGTCTCTGCCTCATACTCGCCTGACTCCTCTGCCTCGAGTTCTACGGCAGTGCCTGCACCACCATGTTCAAACTCAATCTCAGTGCCCATTGTCCAGCCCTTTCCGAAGTCATAACCTATATTAATACACACGTGCGGAAGGTCAAAACGACCGTGGGAAGCATCGTTCTTGTAACGCTGTGGAGCGTTGTAGCGGTTGAAGCTCTGGCTGTAGAAATTGCGTGTCATAACAGCCTCTCCATAGCCGCCAATGGTCAGTCTAGACATTGACGTTGACTTTGACTCTGACGTTGACTTTAACTCTGACGTTGACACTGAATCAACATCAATCTCAGTTGCTTCCTGTGCCTTTGTCTTCGTTTCGGTAGGTGTCTGCGCAACTGCCGCCGTCACATTGACAGCGGCAATCATCGCGCATAAGAAACATTTTAAATCAACCATTTTCTGTAAAATACCAAACATTATAACTTAAATTTTCGGCTGCAAAGTTACGACCTTTACCGCTGCTACGCAATACCTAAAAAAAGTGATTTGCACAAAAAAAAGACGATACGCATTGATTCTGCGTATCGTCTTTTGCATTATACTATTACCAAAAAGAATTACTCTTCTACTGGCTTGAGGTTTGTGTAAACGTTCTGCACGTCGTCGAAGTCCTCGAGCTTCTCAACCATCTTGTCGATAGTGGCACGCTGCTCTTCGTTGAGGTCGCCCTTGAGGTCGTTAGGGATGTAAGTAAACTCACCACCGATGTCCTCAAAGCCCTTGTCCTCAAGGAACTTCTGGATAGCTGCGTAGCTCTTAGGATCGCCGTAGATAGTGATTGTGCCTTCTTCCTCATCCTCGTCGTATTCGTCTTCTGCGTTTACGTCAATGAGTTCAAGTACGAGTTCGTCCATGTCGAGTTCAGCAGGCTTCTTGAAAGTGAATACGCACTTGTGGTCGAAAAGGAACGAGAGTGAGCCTGTAGTACCGAGAGTACCAGAGAACTTGTTGAAGACCGAACGAACGTCGCCTACAGTACGAGTAGTGTTGTCTGTAAGAGTGTCAACGAAGATAGCGATTCCGTGAGGTCCGTATCCTTCGTAGGTTACTGACTTGTAGTCGCTCTGGTCCTTACCCATAGCGTTCTTGATAGCGCGCTCGATGTTGTCCTTAGGCATGTTCTCACGCTTACAAGTAGCGATAACGGAACGGAGTGCTGGGTTTGTGTCTGCGTCTGGACCGCCAGCCTTAACGGCGATGGCAATCTGCTTGCCAAGACGAGTAAATGTCTTTGCCATGTGGCCCCAACGCTTAAGCTTGGTGGCCTTACGATATTCAAATGCTCTT
>JAZRXS010000008.1:0-27709 GCA_045600325.1 Prevotella sp. | reverse complement strand
ATAACTGATGGTGCTTGGGGACAGCCAAAGAAATGGAATTCCGCTTCCCAAGAACGTAATCATACTGACTATAACCATATCTTTGGACATGGCTATATGATGATCTCAGCTTCTACGTTGATGGCAGATTATCCTGGGGAGTATGAATGCTACAATCGTGGCATCAGCGGCAATACTCTTCTTGACCTGAAGAACCGTTGGCAGGAAGATGCTATCAACCTTAAGCCGGATTATATTTCCATACTCGTCGGAACGAATGATGTTGACAGGTATCTATATTATCAGGAGAAACCTTTTGACATGAAGGCGTGGGAGAGTATGCTTGACTCGCTTATTGCAGACACTTACAAGCAGCTTCCTGATGTCCGCTTCATTCTTTGTACGCCGTTTGTGGCTAAGGTAGGAAAGCGTGGCGAGGATGCCAACTTTGCTCTTCGGAATAAGCTTGTCCGTGAATGTGCAGATGTGGTGGAAAGAGTAGCCAGGAAACGCAATGCAGCTGTCGTTCCGTTCAACAAGCTGTTTGGCGAACTGACCGCACCTTCATTGGACTACTGGTGTTGGGACGGCATTCATCCTACACCGGCTGGACACAAGAAGATGGCTGACCTATGGCTTGATGTTTTCCAATTGAATTATGGCAAGTAAACAGAAACATGTTTGTCGGCAGTGTGGCTATGAGGCGGAAGTCTATTCGGGCTACGGATTCTTCAAGCAGCGCATCAGTCAGGTGGTGATTATTCCAATAGCAGTCTTAACTCTCTTTCGTATTGCTTGGCGTCCTTGAATACAATGCCATTCATGCCCAAGCGTCTGCCGCCTTCGATGTTCTCTGCCCTGTCGTCCGTGAAGATGCACTCTTCGGGCTTGAGATTATACTTGCGGAAGAGACGATGGTAGATCTCTGGCTCGGGCTTGATGACTTTTTCTTCGGATGAGATGATCTGTCCGTCAAGGAGCTGAAAGATTGGGAACTGCGTCATGGTGATGTGTACCTTGCTGCACCAGTTGGTCAGTCCGTAGAGACGGTGGCCTTCGGCTTTGAGGCGGGTGAGAAGGTCGTACATGCCTTCTGTCTCATGGGTGACAATCTCGGGATAGTGGTCGCAGAAGAGGCGTATTTCGGGTTCAAAGTCAGGATTTTTTGCGATGACTTCCGCTATGATTTCGTCGAACGACTGGAGTTCACGGTCGAGACGCTGTGCGATGTTGTCATTATACAGCACAGGGAGGAAGGCGTAACAGCGCTCTGTGTCGGGGATGTATTTGCGGAAGAATGCCTCGAAATCGAAATCTACGAGTACTTTTCCGAAGTCGAATATTAGGTTCATGGTGTGGGATGTGGGGAATTAAAGCCTGACGATAATGGCAGGGAATAGTTGGGGATTAAACAGACGGCTGCGTATAGTTGAGGGTTTGGGCGAGGATGCCTTGGGAGAGTAGCTGCCGGGGAGTGCCAACGGTAAGTCCGCTCTGCTTGTCAAGGAGCCAGATGGAGTCGGAGTAGCGCAGTGCCTGCTCAAGGTCGTGGGTGGAGAGAAGGATGGTCTTGTCGTGGGTGTGGGCAAGATCGCGGAGCAGTTGCATCGTGCTTACCTTGCTCGGATAGTCAAGGAAGGATGTTGGTTCGTCGAGGAGTATGACGGGTGTCTGCTGCGCGAGTGTCTTTGCGATGAGAACTTTCTGTCGCTCTCCGTCGGAAAGTGTGGCGGCTAGGCGATGCGTATATTCCGACATGCCTACGGCTTCAAGGCTATCGGCGATGATGGTATGATCTTCGGCAGAGAGCTTTCCCCAGAAACCGGTGTAAGGGCTGCGACCGAGCGCCACGAGGTCGAAGACGGTCATGGATGGATCGGGAACGGTTGTTGGAGTGACGATGCTGAGGAGTTTTGCTTTCTCGCCAAGGGTATAGCTGCCGAGCGATTTGCCGAAGTAGCGGATGTCGCCTCCGAGAAGCGGTTGCAAGCCCGCGAGTGAGCGGAGAAGGGTGGATTTGCCACAGCCGTTGCGACCAATAAGGCTGACAAGAACTCCTTTCCCGATGCCTTCAGAAGGAGGGGTGAAAGGGATTGTGGATTTGGCGTATCCAATCTTCGTATTGATGAGCTGTATGGTTAGTTGCTGCATAAGATGAGAATTGTAGTGATGATGAGGACGGCGATGACTTCTGCCGTCAGGCATATACGGATGCTTTTCTTCATATCGGAGAAGGTGAGAGGGCGAGGATTCTCGCCGATGTACGGTTTGTAGAACTCCTTTCCGAAATAGTTGTGAGGACCTCCGAAGCGACAATCAAGGATGGAAGCGAGGGCAGCTTCCGGCCATCCGCTGTTTGGGGATGCGTGCTGAGGGCCGTATTTGATTGTTCGCAACAGGTTGCGAGGGAAATGACTAATGGGGACTCCGCTTGCGCCTGAGGCACAGCCGAAGAATGGGTAATGGATGAAGGCGGCGAGGAGGATGAGGAAAGCAGTGATGCGTGCGGGGATGTAGTTGGCGATGTCGTCAATGTGTGCCGCCCAGCAGCCGAAGTCCTTGTATCGCTCATTCTGATAGCCAATCATGGAGTCGAGAGTGTTTATCATCTTGTATGCCATGGCTCCTGGAACTCCGAGCAGAAGGAACCAGAAGAGGGGGGCGATGACACCGTCGGAGAGGTTCTCTGCAAGCGTTTCCAAAGCAGCTGTACGCACTTCCTGTTCGGAGAGATTTGCCGTGTCGCGACCAACGATTCGAGCTACCTGTCGGCGTCCTTCATCCAAGCCTCGTTCAAGGGCTTCGAAGACCATGCGAACCTCTTTGCGAAGGGTGTGACCGGCAAGGCAGAAGAAGAGGAGCAGAGCGCCTATGGCGTGAGGTAAGATGGAAGGGAATCCGAAAGCGAAACTTTCGGGAACGGTGGCTGCTTCGGGAACGGTGGTGAGGGTGAGGATGCCCCATGTGAGAATGAAGACCCCACAGATGCTTGTAAGTGAGAAAAGTGCGCCTTTGAGTTTGCGATGCTTGTCCTTGTTCAAGTGGCGTTCGCCGAAGGCTATCCATTTGCCCATATAGACGATGGGATGGGGGAGCCATGATGGGTCGCCAAGGATAAGGTCGAGAAGCCAAGCGAGGAGGAGAGTACATACGACTCCCTCCAACTCCCCCACGAGGGGGAGGGCAAACCATTCTGGATGGGAGATATAAGGGATTATTTTGAGCATCTTATCCTTTGTTTTATTGCGGTGATGAGTTGGTTGTTTTCTTCGGGCGATTGCACGGCAATGCGGAAATGCTGCGGGGTGAGGGTAGGGAAGTTGCTTGCATCACGAATGAGTATGCCGTGATTGTTGGCGAGGTAGTCTTTCAACTCTTGAGCCGAACCTCCGCCCCCTATCTCATTACTCCTTGTAACGGAGCGGTTAGGTAGCTTGCAGAGGAGCATGTGGGAGTCGGAGTGTGCCGTTGTTATGCCGAGGGAGTTGAGTTCGGTTTCCATACGCTGTCGCTCTGCGAGGAGTGTGGCGAGAGGCAGTTGGTATTCTGCACGATAAGCAATGAGATATTTTCCCGCTTCTATGGCGAGGGCATTTACCGCCCACGGCATACGGTAAGAAGCGACTTGCTCCAGCAAGCAGCTATTGGCGATGATGTAGCCAAGACGAAGCCCTGGTACTCCGTAATCTTTCGTCATTGAGCAGAGCATGAGGGCGTTGGCGTGACTGACGATGTCAAGGGCAGAAGGCGTGGCTTGATCGGTGTAAGCGGCATAGCTGGCATCAATGACGAAGAGGTCGTTGGGATGTGAGGATATTCGGTCGAGTAGCTCCTGCTTGGGGATGACATGGCCGGTGGGGTTGTTTGGATTGCAGAGCCAGTGGATATGGGGCGCAGCCAAACTTGGCTGCGAGGGTGAGGGGTGAAGACAGAAGGCGGAAGGCTTTGGGTAGGCATCAGCGTATTCGGAGAAGGTTGGTTGCGGTATGATTGGCTCATAATCCCGGAAAGTTTGGGCTATGAGATAGATGGCTTCAGTGGCACCGTTGGTTACCATAACCTCACGGCTGCCCAAGCCATGAAGGTCAGCAAGTAGTTTTTCCAGAGAGAGAGGTGAAGGCTCTGGATAGCTTGTTATGAGGTGCATGGATTTGTTCAGGTGCTCAAAGAGCCCTTGATGAGAGAAACCAGCGTAGATGTTGGATGAGAAGTTCATCCTAACATTGGCGTAATTGTGTATGTCGTCTCCGTGTCCGTTAATCATAAGAGTAAGCCCCCTAACCCATGAAGGGAGGTTTTATAAATTCTTAATGTATTCAATATCTACATGTTTGCGAACATGCTCAGCGAGGCGGTCGATTGGGTCCTGTTCATTGGAAAGAGGGCCCGAAGCGGATGCTTCGGGAACGGTGGCTATCTTTCCCGAAGGAGAAGCTTCGGGAACTGTGGCTATTTCCCCTGATGGAGAAGCTTCGGAAACGGTGGCTTTTCCCTTGAGAAGATAATCGATAACGGATTTGTTGTCGAGAATGCCGTGGATGTAGGTACCGAGAACATTTTCAGTAGTGATGTAGTTGCCAACCGTAGTGCCATCGGTGGTCATTGTGCTTTCGCCCTGGTGAATCTCATAGCCGTGGCATAGTTCGTCTTGGAAGAGGAACTCCACCTGTCGTGTTGTCTTCTCTGCCGTCATATTGGTGTTGATGTCGAGAAGACCTAAGCCTGGGAGCGATGGAATAGTACCCTCAACGCCATCTGGATCGTTGACGGTTTGTCCGAGCATCTGGAATCCGCCGCAGATGCCCACGATGGTCTTGCCTGCCTTGTGAGCCATGAGTATAGCCTTTGCCACACCGTTGCGACGCAGTTCAAGAAGGTCGTCGAGTGTGGATTTCGTGCCAGGCAGGATAATGATATCCGCCGTTTCGATATCCAAGGTGTTGTTTGAATAATAAAGGTTTACGCGCGGGTCACGCTCAAGGATGTTGAAGTCGGTGAAGTTGCTGATATGCCGTAGCATAACGACCACTATGTTTATCTTTCCTGTGACGGCAGAGTGATTCTTCTTTTCGAGTGCTACGCTGTCTTCCTCCTCGATATTGATGTTTGGCAACATAGGCACAACGCCCAGAACAGGAACTCCACAGATCTCCTCCAGCATCTTGCGACCACTTTCAAAGAGACGAATATCTCCGCGGAACTTGTTGACGATGATGCCCTTGATGCGCTTGCGGTCTTCTGGCGTCTGAAGCATAATGCTACCGTAGCAAGAGGCAAAGACGCCGCCGCGGTCGATGTCGGCAACAAGGATGACATTGGCATTAGCATAGCGTGCCATAGGCATGTTGACAAGATCGGAATCGCGCAGGTTTATCTCGCTGACGCTGCCTGCACCTTCCATGATGATTGGATTATAGCGAGCTGCCAAGCGGTCGAAAGCTTCGTGGACAGCTTGTCGCAGTTCCTCGCGTCCCTCCTTGCGGAAGTACTCGTATGCCGAACGATTGCCTATAGGTTTGCCGTTGAGTACTACCTGCGTGGTGTGCTCACTGTTAGGCTTCAGTAGAAGCGGGTTCATGTCTGTATGAGGAGGTAATCCGCAAGCTTCTGCCTGAACCGCCTGTGCACGACCTATCTCAAAACCATCGGGAGTGGCGAAGGAGTTGAGCGCCATGTTCTGCGCCTTGAACGGTGCTGGCTGATAGCCATCCTGCTTGAATATGCGGCAGAGAGCCGTGGCGATGATACTTTTGCCCACATCGCTGCCTGTGCCTACGAGCATGAGAGGTTTCATATTTTTAGCTTGTTCCATAGTGTTTCAAATCCTGTTTCTGCCCAATACCAATGGGTGTATCCGGCAATGACATTCTTGTAACTGTTGATTGGTTCGAAAGGAGTTGTGATATCGGAGTAATGGAACTCATGTCCTTTCATTCCGTTATGCTCGCGATAGCCAAGATGCAGTCGTGCGTTAGCCATAGTAGCACTGAAGGGAAAGATGCCGCACATAGGCACATCGTCAATATCCTTACAGAGATACATGAAGCCGCCACATTCGGCAAGGATATGCCCGCCTTGCTCAGCGTAATCGTGTATCTGCTGACACATGGCTTGGTTATTCTTTATCTCCGAAAGGAACAGCTCTGGATATCCTCCCGGAAGGTAAAGGAGATCGCATGGCGGCAGCTTCTCGTCGTGTAATGGCGAAAAGAAAGCCACAGTGCCAATGTCTTTCAAAGCGTCTATGTTTGCGCGGTAAGTGAAGTTGAATGCTTCGTCGCGTGCTATCAATACCCTTTTCATTTATGATTTTAACCCTGCCGAGAATGGCTGGAAATAGTTTACGGATTTATGATTCTGTCGATGTTTACATGAGCCATAACCTCGTCTGCAGCTGCGTTGATGAGGTTTTCGAGCTTTTCCATCTCAGTGATCGAAAGCCCGAGATGTCGCGATGGGACGGAGAGTTTCTCGTTGCGCTTAATGTATCCGAGACATTCCAATCCCACTTCCTCACAAGCTTGCCTTAGCATGGAGAAATGGCGTTCCGAACCAACCATGTTGAATACTACGCCTAGGATTCGTGGATTGCAACCTTCTGGCTTGAAATTCTTAAACCCATGGAGCAGCGGAGCTATGCTGTATGCCGTAGATTTTGCATTGACAAGAAGCACGACAGGAATGTCAAGAAGATCAGCTATCTCTGCACTACTGCCATGCCATCTGTCGCGACCGTCATAAAGTCCCATAACGCCCTCAACGACGCAGATGTCGGCATGATCAGCATAACGGGTGAAGATGTCCTTGACATGCTGCTTTGATGCCATCACTATGTCGAGGTTCACGCTCTCCTGTCCTGAAGCCTGACGATGGAACATCGGGTCAATGTAGTCAGGGCCGCATTTGTATGGCTGAACCTTGAGTTCCTTTCGCTTCAGGGCGCGAAGAAGCCCCATGGTGAATGTTGTCTTGCCGCAGTTGGAGTTTGTGGCTGCTATAAGTATCTTTTGCATTTACAGATATACGGATTTAAATATAATCAAACAACTTGCAGAGCAGTAGCAGTAAGATATAATTATAGGATTCCATGATGATGAATGTGGCTCCGCAGCAGTCGCCAGTATATCCTCCAATGCGATGCTTCATCCAACGGAAAAGAAGGTACAGCATCGGCGCATTGAGAGTGATGACGGAGAGTATTATTGGCAAAAGCGGAAGACTTCCACGATCATAGACAAGCTTGTTTTTTGCCGATTCTGCATTGCGAGCGTAAGGCAGGAAATATACAATCACTGAACTTACGGCTTTGCTCAGCATATCAATGCCTAAGATGGAGAGAGCCACTGCCCACGAAGGAAGGATGACGGCAAGCGACGACAGCATTGCCCAAAGCAGAAGATGATAGAGAATCAATCCGAGAACTCCGTACGAACCGATGAAGGAGTCCTTCATTATTCTCAGTGTACGCTCCCTGTCAGCTTCGTAAGAACCGGTTGAACTGCCTCCGAATCCATCGCAGAAGTCGGCAAAACCGTCTTCATGAAGTCCTCCCGTGAGCAACACTCTGCATATAATGGCGAGAATGACGGCCACATTGAAAGGAAGCAGCAATGAAGCTGCATAGAACACTACCATCATAACGCCTCCAGTCAGTAATCCAGCCAAGGGCCATAGCGGTACGATGTTCTCATAATGACGGCTCTCCAGTGTTGTCAGTCGCCAGAAAGGCAAACGGGTGAAGAAGCTCAGTGCGGCTAAGATTTGTTTCATTAGAAGTATTTTGTTATTTGTGCATGTTGGAAGTTGTCCATCTCGTTTATCATGTTGACAGCCGACTCTACGATAGGATAAGCACAGATAGCACCTGTACCTTCGCCAAGTCGAAGTCCAAGATGCAAGAGAGGGTCGGCATCCATGGCATCAAGCATGCGTTTGTGTCCGCCCTCATCACCACAATGTCCGAAGATGGCATATCTCATCACTTCAGGATTCATGCTTCTTGCTACAATCATGCATGCCGTCATGATGAAGCCGTCAACGAGAATGAGCATTCCCAGTTCCGCTGCCTTAAGCATACCGCCAACAGCCGCAGCCATCTCCATTCCGCAGAAATACTGTCCTACGGAAGGGCGTTCTGCCTGTTTCAGATAGTTCTCTACCGACTGTCTGAGCACTTCGTATTTATGACGAATACCATCGCTACCAAGTCCGCTGCCAGCACCAACGCAATCTTCAAGCGGAATGTTGAGCAGCAGGTGCATGATGACGCTGGAAGGTGATGTGTTGCCTATGCCCATCTCGCCGAACGAAACGATATTGCATCCCTCGCGATGACAATCTTCAACCATCTCAGCACCTACGGCGAGAGCCTTTTCCCACTCTTCATGCGTCATTGCCGATTCATGAATGAAATTCTTTGTTCCGTATGCAATCTTGCGATTGATAATCTTATTGTCTGTATCGTTGGAATCAGTGGCAATGAGCTGTTGCGGAAGATCGTAATCCACACCAACATCGACAATACGCAGTTTGAAACCATGCTGACGGCAGAACATGTTTACACCTCCTCCGCCACGAGTATAGTTTATCATCTGCTGCCATGTTACCTCACGAGGGGAGAAAGACACTCCCTCGCGCTCTATGCCATGGTCGCCGCCGAAGAGTATGTGACAAGGATGAGACAGACGAGGTTCCAAGGTTTGCTGCGCTGCGCAAATCTGAAAGGCGAGTGTTTCCAGTCGTCCCAACGATCCTTTTGGCTTGTTCAAGTTATCAATCTTTGACTGTATCTGTTCGTTTGTAATCATCTTTGAGGTTGTAAGGTTATAAGGTTTTGAGGTTATAAGGGGTTAAGGTTATAAGGGTTATTTTACATTCATAGGTATTCCTGATACCATAAGGGTCACTTCGTCTGCTTTAGACGCAACATATTGGTTCAGCCAACCTAAGAGGTCGGTGAATCTTCGCTGTACTGCATTACTGCTTGTACCACCCATGCCTATCTCGTTTGTCACGAAGATGAATGTGGCATCTTGCGCAGTGAATTTGTCGAACTCTTGTTTAATCTCTTCCAGCACGCATTCTACCTTTGCATCGTCACCACCTTCAAAGAAGAAGTTTGTTGCCCAAAGCGTAAGGCAGTCAATCAGTATAACCTTGCCTGTCAGAGAATGTTTAGAGAGATATTTCTCCTCTTCAATGTTCGTCCATTGCGATCCGCGTCGCTGCTGATGGATGCGTACTCGCTCACGGAAATCATCATCCCAAATATGCGCCGTAGCCATATATACAGGATTATCCGAAAGTGATAAGGCAAGTTGTTCGGCGTAAGTGCTCTTTCCTGAGCGCTGTCCGCCAGTGATTAGAATTATCTTGGACATAGCATTATCTTCGTTTTCGTTTAAGTAACACAAAGAGAGCAACAGGTGCTCCGATGAGTGCTGTCACGGAATTGATAGGTATCACACCGTTAGCTCCTGGCAGTTTGCTTACCAGATTACACATTAGGGCAAGAGCCATGCCGCACAGCATAGTAGCAGGCAGCAAGATGCGATGGTCGCTTGTCCTAAATATGCCGCGTGCAATATGCGGAACGGCAAGGCCTATGAACATTATTGGGCCACAATATGCAGTAACTACAGCGGTAAGTGTGCCAGCTATGGTTATTGTCATCATTCGTGTGCGCTTGACATTCAATCCAAGCCCAAGAGCATTGAGATCTCCCAGCAGCATCATGTTCATAGGTTTTGCAAGGAGCATGGCAAGAGGAAGGATGACGGCTGTAATGCAGAGAAAAACATTCACCTGTCCTCCTGACACACGGGAGAATGAACCTAATCCCCAGATAACATAGGCGTGAATGTCTTCTTCTGTAGAATAAGCCTTCAGCACACCGATTATCGCAGTGGCTATGTACCCTATCATTACTCCGGTGATGAGCAGTGTGGCATTTCCCGTTACTCTTTTTGACAGCCACACTATGAGCATCATGACACTCATAGCACCGGCAATAGCGGAAATGGTGATGGCGGTATTGCCTATAATACCGAATCGCGAAAGACTTACGCCTCCGATAGCTCCACTTAGCAGAAGGACAATGGCAACACCAAGGCTTGCCGCACTGGATACGCCAAGAACGGAAGGACCTGCCAAAGGGTTACGGAATATTGTCTGCATCTGAAGTCCTGCAACAGACAATCCTGCACCACATGTCATGGCGGTAAGTGCCTGTGGCAATCGGATTTTCATCACCACGGTTTCCCATAAATCGCTTCCGAAATCCACGCTACCTGTAACAATGTTGCATAGCATGAGAAGCGGAATGCAGATAAGGAGTATTATAAATAATATTGTATTCTTCATTTGAGGGCTTTTTGTTTATTTGGGGGTTGCCCTGCCGAGAATGGCAGGCAATTGTCTATTTTACTTTTGGGGATAAAGTCAATTATCGCGAACGAGTTTGACTTCCAGTTGTCTGTCGGGGAATACAGTTCGGCAGTGCTTCGTGCATTTCTGTTCTATTTCCTTGAAGAAAGATGGTGGCATCACATCCCACAGCTCGCGTGCCATATTCACTCCCCATTTGCTTAAGTCGGCTGCCACTTTATGAGAATGGGTATCAAGATGTCCGTCGGCAAGTTTCACGGCTTTGCCAATCATTATTCCTAATACAACTCGCTGGAAACCTTCCTTGTGAGCCTTCTTCAAAGCTTCGCCGATGTAGTTTCCATAGTGGATGACGCGTAGTTCGGGTTCCATGGCTTTCAGTGCATTCTCGCCTTTCTTGCCCGAAGCGAAGCCGATGGCTGTGTGACCAATAGCCTTGGCTACCTGCAGCTCACGCCCGATGCTTTCTACGAAGGCTTCGTTGCTAAGGGGAGAAACAATGCCTGATGTGCCGATGATGCTTATACCTTCCACAACACCTACTTTATGGTTGAATGTTTTATGCCACAACTCTTCGCCGTTAGCAACCGAAATCTCCACATCAACACCAGAGGATGTCATTCTGCGGATTTCATCGGTTATCATCTTGCGTGGAGTAGGGTTTATTGCTGGTTCACCAACAGCAATTCCAAGTCCTGGGAGGGTTACTCTTCCAACGCCCTTTCCTTGCAGAAAAACAATCCTTTCGTCTTCACGCAGGTTGACCTTGGCTGTTATTCTGCAACCTTTTGTCACATCGTAATCGTCGTTGCTCTCCTTGATAACCGTCGCAATGCCCTTCTCGCTGCACTCTACAGGAATTGTCAGAACCTCCCCATCAGGCAGGTTGAAGCACACTTCTTCTGGATATTCATCTGTCAACAGCGATATTAGCGCAGCCTTTGTTGCTGCAGTGGCACAAGCACCTGTGGTAAGTCCTGTCTTGAGAGGAAAGAATTCCGGCACGACACTCTGTATGGCCCTACGCAGTGTGTGTTGTCCGTTAACAAATATCCAGTTCTTTGGCAATACCGGGTATTCTACCACATAAACCTTCATGCCAAGTTCCCGTGCAGCTTGCACCTTAACTTCAAAGCCACCACTCTCTCCACTCTCTTTTGTCAGTATGGCATCGCATCCGCTTTCCATCATCATTGCCTTTTCTTCTTCCAAAGAAGGCATCGCGACTTCAGAAACCCTTGCCCCCCCTGAAACTTTTGTAACCGGATAATAGAGTAGTTTGTCTTCAGGGAAGCCATTTTTGCGAACAATATCCAAGCTCTCATTACGATGGAGGATGCGGAACATTGTGTCGTGATTCTTCCAGTAATCTTTCAGTTTTGCGATAGTATTTACGCCGGACAGCGCAAGCAACTTCTGGCATCTTATCTCTTTTACGGCTTCATTCCAATCCTTCAGGTAAGTAACATCTTTTCTGTGTTCTGAGAACTTGCGTTCTAACCTTATTACCGGCACATCGCAACAGGCAATGCTACTATGCAGAACTTCTGCAAAAGGATGGGCGGCATCAACGATACATTTAATGTCGTGACTATGGCAGAACTCTTGTATGTCTTCAGCGGTCATTGCACCTGTGAGTCGATGTCCATGATGGAGCACAACATCCTGACTACTGCTCTTCGTAGAGTAGTAGAAAGGTTTGCCCGCCTGCTCACAAACCTCAATGGCAATCCTGCCTTCTGTTGTACCGCCAAAGATTAAAACCATATAGATTTACAATTTCCCTTTTCTGAACATGTGGGTGAAATGACCGTCATAAAGTTTGCTGAGTCCTTGACGATTATCGATAGCTTCGCCAACCACAATCATTGTTGTCAGCGTGAGGTTGTTTTCTTTCAGTATGGACGCCAAATCCTTGAGTTGTCCGCGATAGATGCGCTGATCTTTCCATGTCAGTTTGTAACATGCTGCAACAGGTGTTTCTGGAGGATAGCCACCTTCCAATAACTGCTGTTGCACCTCATCAACGATACTCGCTGAGAGGAATATGCACATTGTGCTCTGATGCGAGGCAAGCAATTGCAGCTTCTCCTTATCCGGCATTGGTGTGCGACCCTCACCGCGTGTCAGTATTATTGTCTGGCAGCGTTCTGGGATAGTGAACTGCGAGCGTAATTCTGCTGCTGCAGCAAGGAATGATGATATGCCTGGAGTTATGTGGTAGTTCATTCCGTATTCATCGAAGAACGCCATCTGTTCCTGGATGGCTCCGTAGATGCATGGGTCGCCCGTATGGAGTCGTACCACGAGTTGTCCGCGATCGTAGTATTCCTTCATTAGTTGGAACTGTTCTTCAAGGTTCATGTCTGCCGATGATTTCACCGTACATTCTGTCTTGGCATAATATGTCAGTTCTTTAGGAACAAGGCTTCCGGCATAGAGTATCAGGTCAGCTTTCTCAAGGAATTTCTTGCCCCTCACACTGACAAGTTCTGGGTCGCCAGGGCCGGCACCCACGATTTCAATATGACCTGTTTTTTGTTTAGGGTTAAGGTTAATGTTAAAGTTATGGTTAAATGTCCCTATCGCCCAAGTGTAATATACGCCCTTGTAGCAACCCTTGGTTTTTTCGACAAGGAACTGTCCTCCCGCATGTGGGGGAGTTAGAGAGAGTCTTATTGCCGCAGCTTCTGCAACGCCATAACAGCCAGTAACCTCAAAGACCTTCTCCGATGGGTTTGGCACATCAATGCCAGACAGTTCTTCTGCCTTGTATATCTTCTTTTCTGCCCAAGGCAACAACACACACAGACGCTTCAGCATCGGTTCCTCTGCCTTCAGTTCAATTGTTGCAATTGCTCTTATCTGTTCTGGATTGATTCCTTTTACTTTGATGTCTTCCAGAAGTTGGTCAGCACATTGCTCTGGAGCATTCTTTTGACAACCAAATCCAAGGGTAAGTCCCTTATTCAACGCTATTGTCAATGTGTTATTATCTACTTTGATACTAACCTTGAAATAACCATCCTCAGGATTCAGCGTAACATGTTCCGGCATTGAGTCGCGCAGATACTTCGTGCCTTCATCTTCCTGACAGAGATACAGCGCTGTTGGCTCGCCGTTAATGAATGCTGCAATGGCATTATTCATTTCCTTGCGGTCAATTGGAGTTTGTCTCCATCCAAATCTTTTAGCGAGAGAGTCCAATCCCCACAATCCCATATTGTCGCTTTGAGTCGTGATGACAGCTTCCGCTCCCAATATGTCCGCAATCTTTCGTGCCAAGTCGTTCGCCCCGCCGATATGTCCCGACAGAACAGGGATGACATATTTGCCTGTAGAATCCACGCACACCACAGCAGGATCAGTGTATTTGTCCTCCACCATAGGCATAATCTTCCTTACGCAGATGCCCAAAGCACCCACGAATACTATTGCCTCACCCTCGTGATGTATATCCTTCTTCTCAAGAATGTCGGCAATGCCCTTGCCTTGCTCGTTTATGTATTTATAGTGAATCATTGTGCCTTGATAATGTATATTGGATTATGTTCATCAACAGCCATGCGTATGCATGATGCTACCTGCATTCCCACTTCAGAGATACCTTCCTCAAACATCCTCTTGCTTTCCTCAGAGACGGAGTTGAATACTATGCAGCAATCTTCCTTCATAACTCCTTTCAGCTTATGGATCATCTCTTTCAGTTTGCCACCATGACCGCCAATGAAAACAGCGTCTGGAGCAGGGTTGGGGGTAAGGTCTTGCTCAAGGAAATCGCCAATGACAGATGTGATGCCAGGCGTACCGAACTTGGTGCAATTGGCGTGGATGAGATTGCGTCCTTCCTCACGGATTTCAAACGCCGTTATCTTAAGGTGCGGAAACTGCAGCTTCGCCTCGATGCTAACGCTTCCTGTGCAGAAGCCAATGTCCCAAAAGGATTCCTTGTCATGAAGGTCGAGCATGGATAGCGAAGTCAGTCGGATCGGCATCTTCGTTATCATCTTTGACCTTCCGTTCAGAAGATGAAACTCCTGCTCAGGTATTCCGAAAGGATGTTTTCTCTTTTCTTTGCGCTGCAGCATTATGCAGTTAGGGACGCTGTATTCACGTACGGACAGAAATTCTTCAACATGCTCCAACTGCTCGTTGCCAAGATTTTCCCCAACCGTCATGACATAGTTGTCATAGCCGTATTCCATCATTCTCTGCCAGATGGCGTTTGGCGTCTTGTTGCGATCGGTCAGACAACCTATGAGTGGCTCGCCATTGATGAGTGCCTCGTCAAACTTATCCCAAGGTCTTCCTGTAAGAGATACGACGCGCATATCCTGATATGGAAGCTTCATCCTGTGGGCAAGTAGCTGAAGAGAGTTGAAGCTTGGATAGACATTCATCTCACATTCAGGACATTCCCTCTGTACCGTAGCAGCAAAGCCGTAGAACAAAGGATCGCCTGAAGCAAAGATCACGATATCATCATGCTCTTCATATTTCTTGAAAACATCAGACAGAGGTACCGTTATGTCTATCCAGATACTGTCGACAGGCAGATGCTTCAGCATTATCTCGTGATGGCGCTTTCCTCCAGAGAACACCTTTCCCTCAGAGATAATTTTCATTACCTCTGGTTGAAACCACTGCTGATGAGAATCGGTTATGCCTATGATACTACAAAAGAACATTCTTGTTTTTGTTTTTTGAATAATTACGCATTATGAATTACGCATTATACATCCCGTCCAGGTCTTAGTTGTTCGGCATCATCAAAGGTCAGTATGCTGTTGACGAGAGTTGCCGCCAGATTGCTACCGCCTTTGCGTCCTTCTATGAGAATCTTAGGAATATCTGTAAATGGTTTAGCAGCGTGTTTGCTTTCTTCCACATGCACGAATCCTACTGGTGCTCCGACGATACCTTCTGGCTTGCATTTTCCCTTGCGTATCAGTTCGCAGAGTTCCAAGAGAGCAGTAGGTGCATTGCCAAAAGCAAATAGCACGCCTTTTCCTTCTGGATAATCCTCAAGTGCGAGTCGGATGCCTGCTTGAGCACGAGTGATATTCTGAGCCTTAGCCATCTCTGCGCCACGAGGGTCACTGATGTATGAACGCACTTCAATGCCGAGGCGTTCCAAAGCTCCCTTGCGTATGCCTGATGCCACCATGCTGACATCTGTTACGATGGCTTTTATCCGTCCTGATGCCACTTTATTGTATAGAATCTCCGTTGCCTTATCATCCATCCAAAGCAGGTTCTCCATGTCAAAATCGGCAGTCGTGTGAACAGCATGAAGCATTGGCCAAAGTTTCCAAACCTCAACATCAGGGTTCTTAAGTTCCTTTCGGATTGTTTGGAAGGATTTAATCATTATTGATTGTCCAACATTCTTTCCTTCATCTTCATGCTGGCGGTAATAGCCGCGTGGAGTGATGAACTTTCCATTCCACTGGTATGACTGACTATTGCCAATGATGACAATAGTGAACATGTCAACTTCCTCTGGGTCAAACTCAGCGAGTGTAGTTATCCTTACCTCCTGCTCCTCGCGACCTGCCTGACGGACATATCCAACAGTAGTGTCCTCCTTGCGCTCCTGCATGAATATCTCCTTTAGGCGGTGGAGCTGCCAGTAACGGCCGTTGCTCTTAGGGTTGTAAACAGCTGTGATGAAATCTCCAGTGGCAGCAGCCTTTATACGCTTCTCGATCAACTGCCATGGAGTCATCAGATCGCTCATGCTGATAACGCAGAAGTCATGTCCCATAGGAGCACCAAGCAATGACGCTGCCTTTTGGAAAGCACTGATGCCAGGAAGGGGAATGATCTCAATGGATTTATGATTTACAGATTCGCAATTTACTGATTCACGATTTGCAGATTCGCGTTCCTTCTTCATCTCGTAAATCAGCGGTGTCATGCCGTAGATACCTGCATCTCCACTTGAAATTACGCACACCGTTTTGCCACTTTCTGCCAAACGGAAAGCTTCCTCTGCACGGTCGCGTTCTTTCTTCATACCCGTGTCAATGCACTCCGTTCCTGGTATAAGGTATGGAGTGATGAACTGAAAGTAATATTTATATCCGACAATGACATCGCTGTCTTTTATTGCAGCAATGACAGCTGGAGTGATGTCATCAGGAGAACCAGGACCTATGCCGGCAACATATATTTTCATAGAATGACTATAATTTATATGAGGATTTAACTCCCTCGCCCCCGTTCGGGGTGGGGGGCTTTGGAGGGTTGGGGAGGGGCTTCTATTTTGTGAATCTTAAAGCTATTGAGAGCATTACGGAGCGTCCTGGAGTAACCGTAGAGAAGTTTGAGTTCCAGTATGATGTATCACGCTTGTTGAATATGTTTTCGATACCAAGAGATGGCTCTACGACAATCTGCTTCAGTGTGAAGGTATGCTTGGTGTTGATGTCCCAATGTTGGTACTCTGGAGCATAGCCGTAAGTGCTTGAATAGCGGCGGCTTTGGATATGTCCATTGATGTTTACATTGAGGGCATAGTTGTTCCAAGTGTGGTTCCATGCAGCATGAACATTTGATACATTTTTCACGCTCTTGTCAACAGGAGATTCCGTTATCTCGTACTCCTGAGTTTTGGTGTTGAGAGTCTTTGTCTTGGCGTTAGTGTTGTTGAAAGTGTGACCAAGGGCAAGGGTGAATCCTGCTGGGAGCAACAGTTTTACATTTGCAGAGATTCCCTTTATCGTCGCTTCATCAATGTTGTCACGCTGACGGATTGTTGTCCATCCTTCTGCAAAGAGGTCCGACAGATGACTATCCGCATCAATTTCCGCTTGTGTCATTGTGCGGTAGTTTATCATGTTTCGGATATTATTGATAAATCCCGTTACGCTTGCGCTCATCCACTTGTTTGTGTATTCGATGTTTGCATTCAAGAAATCATTCTTTTCTGGTTTCAAGCTTGTATTGTTGATAGTGTAGCGTGAAGAAGTCTTTGCCTGATCAGTAGCGTAAAGCTGCGAGAGAGTAGGGGTGCGGTAACCTCCTGCATAGCTGGCACGCAGACGAAGTGGCCCTACATGATAGAAGAGGGCAAGGTTTGGCGTTACATTGCTGCCGAAGTTATTGTTGTAGGTATAGCGTAAGCCGAGCACTGCCTCAAGATTCTTGATGATTCTGATTTCGTTCTGGGCAAAGACATTGTAAGTGTATGTCTTCTCGCTGTCAATGTTGTCGGATGTGCTATTGAGGCTTTCCTGAATGAGTTCAACGCCGCCGGAGAGCTTGTTCCAATCGTTAAGACGGAAGATGCCCTTGAGTGTCTCGTTGTAGTAGTGAGTGCGCTTGCGAGTTTCGTCGTAAGCTTCTTTATCGGCTGTCTGCCAGTAGTCGTATGCTGAGTTGAAGTTGTCTGTATAGACATCAAGGTAGATATGAGTGTTGCGGTTAGGCACCCAGCGTGCACCAGCACCGATGTTGTACGACTCATGATGCAAGTCGTAAGTATAAGCCTGCTTTGGAGTATATGTATAGTTCGTTACCTTATTGCCATCGGCATCGGTGGTTGTCTTCTTTGACTGTGTGAAATACTGTGCATTGCGGTCGCGAAGAGTGGAGTAATCATAGTAATTACCCTTGGCATACACATCAAGCTGGTCGCTGAAACGCCATTCGAATCGCTGGCTAATGTTATCCGACTTGAAGCCAGTTGACATAGGCCTTCCTGTAAGTTTATAAACCTCTTTGTCACCTTCACTGAAAGCCTGATAGCGGTTTACTGACCAGTTGTCTGCCTGCTGATGTGTGTAGGATGTATAGCTTGAGAACTTACCTTGCGTAATGTCGATATTTATGTCGTCAGTCATGCGACCTTTGCTCTTGAATTGTGAGTTTGTGGAGACCTGAAGGCTGTTCTTTGCCTCGTCTGTAATGATGTTGACGACACCGGCAATAGCTTCGCTACCATAGAGAGCGCTTGCTGCACCAGAGAGAATTTCTATTCGTTTGATGTTGGCAATGCTTATTCTGTTCCAACGGTCGTCTCCGCTGATGCGTTTACCGTTTTCAAGGATAAGTAGATAGTCGTCGCTCACACCATTGAAGTTTATGGTAGTACCCATGCCGTTTGTGTGGGTTGTTATATTGCTGGTGAGCTTAGTGAGAGCGTCTTGAAGGTTTGTAACCTGAGCGCTTTGTAGCTCTTCAGCACTGATTACCTTTACGGCAACAGGAGAGTTGTCTGCGCGGTGATAAGTTCCTGTACCGGTAACTGTAACAGGATTGAGAGTGATTGTACGAAGGCTATCATTCTGCGCTTGCGCTGTAGTGGCAAAGCAGAGGATAGCGGCTGTAAGTAATGAACATTTTGTCATTTATGGTTATAGTTTCGTTTCTTGGAACCCCTGCTGATACAGCTGGGAAGAGTCTATTTTGTTTTTTAGTTTTGGGTTGTTCTTCTCCAAATGGAGTCTTGTATGTTATTGTCAACATTTAGCTTTCGAGCCAATACGAAGAAATAGTCGCTGAGACGGTTTATGTATGCTGTAACATTATCGTCAACAACAGCTCCTGTCTTTGCCAATCGCAGTATGCAGCGCTCTGCTTTGCGGCATACCGTACGGCAGACATGTGCAAAGGAAGCTCCGCGCGATCCGCCAGGAAGAATGAAGAGTTTCAACGGAGGCAGAAGTTCCTGTAAGCGGTCAATTTCATGTTCTATATTCTCCACCATTTCCGGGGTAACGATATTGCCTTGGCGAACCTCGCGCTGAGAGTTGTCTGTAGCAAGATAACCTCCAACGACAAACAGTTTTCCCTGAATGTCTATGAGGAAGTCAATGTCTTTCTGGTCAGTACAGTATGTGATAAGTACACCGACAAAGGAGTTCAGTTCATCCACGGTACCGTAGCTTTCCAACCTTTCGCAGCATTTGCTTACACGCTGTCCTCCAACGAGAGAGGTTTCACCTTTGTCACCTGTCTTTGTATATACCTTCATTTGGATTTTTTGTTTTAAGGTAGCAATTATCCGAACTCGGCTAATTGATGATTAATTCTTTTATTTGATGAGCTTGTAGTATTTGGGTTCGTAGTGCGGAAGGAGTTCCGGGTGGAAAGCCTTTACGAAATCTGCGAGAAGGAAATGTGGCTGTACGCCAGCAAGTTCGCGGTAAGGTGTCTTGCTAAGGTTGCAGAATACTACAGTCTTCTTTTTGTAGGCATTCATCGTTGCATATCGTTCGTCCTCGGCTGCCAGTGTAGAGAGGGTGAAATCTCCGTTGAAAGAACCGTCTGTCTGCCAGAAGTCGGCATTGAGACCTTTGGCATAAACCGCTTCAAAGTCTTGCGTCACGCCACCAGATTCCTTGTTGTCCTTCATTACATAGTCGGCGCCAGCGTCCTTGAAAAGTTGTGCCATATAGCTGTTGCCTCCAACGAAATACCAACCATTTCGCAATTGTCGTCCACTGATTACTGTTGGTAGTTTTGACTTCTTTGCATAAGCCTTCTCCACCTCCTGTCTCAGCACAGTGTATTTCTGTTCAATGTCAGCGAATACGGCATTTGCTCTTTGAGTTTCACCTGTCAGAAGCCCTATAAGCTTTATCCATTCTGCTTGGGCAAGAGGGTGAGTTTCCTTATAGCCGTGGTGTGGAATAAGCGGAATGTTACACTCTTTCAGCGATTCAAAACCGCCAAATTTGCTTGCACTGACGAGGATATAATCCGGGCGTGCTGCAAGTACACTCTCAACATCGAAGTTGCCTTCCTTGCCGATGGTTACAGTTTGTCCGTCTTCCATCTGCTGTACTATTCTTGCAGAGAATACGTTACGGAGGGAGTTGATGCCTACGATGTACTCCTCTATGCCGAGAGTTTCGAAATTGCCGAGCTGAAGAGCTGTGGTGCAGATGAATCTTGAAGCAGGTTTCGTGATGACGAATGTCTCGCTGGGAGCATTCTTAATGGTTGGGTCGGGATTACTGATTGTAACGTGAATACCATCCTGATGATAATCCACTTTCAAGCCTTTGGCATACTTGATTTCCACTATTTCGCTATAGCTTTCAGCACGCTTCAGCACCGAGTCGTGCTCATGGAAAAGATGGTCGGCGAGGAGTATTTTTTCATTGTCCTGAGTGACGCTGCATGATGCCATCAGAACTGCTATTTGTATGATGAAGAAGAAGTTTTTCATTTGCGTCTTATAAAACGGCAAAAGATAGGAACGCTGAAATAGAGGTTTCAGCGGTCCTATCTGATGTTTTTTATTTTAATTCAACTTTCGCAAGCTCAAGTTGAGGCTAAAGGGTAAAGGCTAAAGGGTAAAGGCATCCATGCGGATTGGATGCTAACAAATCTTCACCTTACATCTTGTCAGGTGGAAAGGCCTTTAGCCTTTAGCTTTTAGCCTTTACCCTTCGCAAGCTCACTTGCGAAACTATTAATTATTACTCTGGGTTCATTGAGTGGTAAGCATCTTCGAGGAGCTCAGCTTCCTTAGTGTGCTCAATCCATACCTGACGTATGCTTGGGAACTCAAGAAGACCCTTGAGAGTGCAGTTGTTGTCAGTAACCTTGAAGCCCTTATGAGCGAAGTAGCACTTCCAGCTTGTTTCCTCAGCTTCGCCTTCTTCGTTGAGTTCGAAATCCTGTGCTTTCTCGTCCCATGCTTCGTCGTCATCACCTGCCATATCGTTGTGAGCGTGGTCACCAGCGATAGACATAAGAGGATAGAGATACATATCGCCAGAAGTGATACCAGCTTTCTTCATACGCTCGTAAACGAATGGCTTGAAGTTTTCTGGCTGGTCAACGCAACCTACGAAATAGTTCTTGTTGAGCTTCTGAAGAGCTTCCTCAAGTTGGTTGTAGCGGATGTTAGCCTTGAAAGTGTCGTAAGAGTCAGGGTTACCATGACCCATGAAAGCAACAACACCCTTTGCAGCCTGTGCACCAGCAATCTTGTGGAGCTCAGCAGCAACAGCAGGAACATCCTCATCAGGGTTGTTGAGCAATGGAAGACCGAGGTGGATCTCTACCTTGCTGAGATAATCGTCATCAAGGCGTGCATCAAACATGTAACCATTGTTAGCGAACTTCTTTACACAAGCCACTACAGCAGCGAACTCCTCACCAGGAATAACCTGAAGAGACTGTACTGTAATCTTCTTGTACTGAGCCTTGCCAAGAGCGTGAAGCCAGTAGTTTGGTGAATAGTAGTCGCGCTTTACAATTTCGCCCTTTTCGTTCTCGTTCTCACCAACGTGTGCACGGTTGATACAGATGTCTGATGAGAATGAGAGGTAAACGTCACAGTTTGGGAATGCTGCCTTGTAAGCTTCAACAGTTGCGTCAAAAGCCTTGAAAGCGTTGTCCCATGTAGAACCGAAAGCAACGAGGAGGATAGCATTGTCGTGCTTCTTAGCCTTCGCTACCTGGTTGTCAACGAGAGCAAACTCAGAGTTGTAACGCTCTTCTACCTTAGTTTCTTCATCGCTACAAGCGGTGAATGCAAATGCTGCCATTGCTGCTACAGCAAGGAGCATGAAAGATTTAATCTTCTTCATGTGCTGTTTGTTTTTTAATTTTGGTGTTAATTCTGTTTTTTCCCTTATTGTATTTTATGCTGCATGAAACGAACACATTCGTGCCACAAGCAGTAGTTCCAAGATGATATGGACGCATCGTGCGGTCAACGTAATTGAAAATGTTGTCAACACCAGCTTCAATGTGCCATGTCAGTGGCGCGTTGCTGCGACTGAAGTCGTGGCTTGTGGACAGTTTCCATATCTGGAAAGCCTTGCCGTTGCCATCCGTCTGATAGTAGCGCATGCTGCTTCCGCGACCGTAAAGACCTGCCGAAAGACGGTATGAAGGTGTGAAGCGGTGGTTCCAAGTGGCAAAGGCGTTCCATTTGTGGTGAGCCATGCCGTCGATAGTCACCTTGATGTATCGGTTCTTTGCCTCGTTGTAGAGTTCTGCATCCGTATCGAGATAGCTGTAGTTTCCGCCAACCGTCCATTCTTTCGTTATGCTGTAGTTCACATTTGCATCCACGCCGTATGTCTTGGCACGATCCGTATTCTTGTACATCTTTGGAACAATCTGCATGCTTCCGTCGCCAAGATAAACCATTGCATCTGCTGGTATCTCGCCAATGCCTACCGGCACGAGGGCTATCATGTTGTCGAGATTGTTGAAATAAGCCGTAACGGAAGCTGTAAACTTGTTGCTGCGATATTCCAATCCCACGGAATAATAGTTGCTCGTCTGTGCCTTAAGGTTCTCGTTGCCCATGTAGTAATATGTGCTTGAACCCATGGAACGAAGGTAGTGGTAGTTGAGTTCCTTTGGAGTAGGCGACTTGAATCCTTGACTCCATCCAGCGCGTATGCGGAAATCTCCGAGCGATGCCATTGCACTGAGCTTTGGAGTAGCGCGGAAACCGAATGCTGCGTTCTGGTTGAGTCGCAATCCTGCAGTGATGTTAAGCCATGTGAGAGGGGTTATCTCGTCCTGAGCATACAGAGCAGCTGTCCAGTCGCTTGCTTCTGCGTCCTTCACTCTCAGTGGAGCTTCAAGATAGTCGTAGCGATATTCCGCGCCGCCGGTCAGTATGTTCATCTCTCCGAGGTAGAACACGCCCTTTGCAGCAGCCATGATTCTCTGCTGATCACTTTGCAAACTCTTGTCGCCAGGGTAATAAGGATAGTCATGTTCCAACTTGCCGTTGTAATAGATGTCACCGTAAACCTTGTCCGTGTAGTTGTAGAAGTAGGCGTGCTTGTTCCAATCTATGTCCAAGGTCACGGCATCCTGTCCGCGTTCTTTCTTCGCCAGCAACCATTTTCCACCTACGGAAGCACTGGCGTTCTTGTACATCAGGTCGTAGCCGTTCTGCACTATGGATGCTCGCTGCGCATCGTGTGGGCGCATGATATCCTTTTTATAAAGTGAACCTTCTGCGTAGAGTTCAAGAGGTTTTATTGGTTTCCAGGTAAGTCTCTCTGCCACTTGCCAGTTCAGATGCTTGTTGGAAGTCTTGTTCTTGCTATCCGTGATGACCTGCGCCTCGGCATATTCGTTAGTGGTGTTCTGCCAACCGCTTGAAGTTGGAAGTTGGAAGTTAGTGTATGATTGCACCTTTCCGAAAGCAATGCCCACGCCATTGTGCTGACGGAAGTCATAATCCATGCCACCTCCCGATGCAAATCGTGAAGTGTTTTCGAGGAGAACAGTTTCCGTGTCATGTTTCTTCGTGATGATGTTCACCACACCAGCAATGGCATCGCTACCGTAAAGTGCAGATTGCGCACCCTTCACAATCTCAATGCGTTCAATGTTGTGAGGGTCGATGAGAGAAAGGTCATTGTCACCGCCATTGTCGCCGTGGATGCGCTTGCCGTCTATGAGAACAAGGATATAGTTGTTGCCCAAGCCTCCCAGCTGCATCTGGCTACCCATGTCGCTCTCGTTGAATGCGAAAGAGGCAGTAAGACCACCGAGAATTTCTTCGATGCTCTTGCCAGCGTAGCTCTCTATCATCTTGCGTGTGATGACCTCCGTCTGTACGGGAGCGTTTTTCAGCAGATGCTTTGTGCCGGTACCAGTGACCACAACCTCACCCAGAGCGACAACCTTGTCCTGTTGCCGCTCGGTGCTGTTATCACTTTGTGCCATAGCGCACAAAGACACACAACACAGTAATACTGTGAGGCTAATGATATGTGTAAAGTTTTTTGTTAGCATAAGTAGATAACTCCTATCCTGGGAGTTTTTGCATCACTTAATTGGATGTGGCAGGTCTTCTGGCTTCCCAACGAACCAACGCCTTCCCGATCTATGATCAGTGGCATGTAATGTTGGCTCAACAATAGGGTTACAGCTGCAGGAACAGCTCAGGTATCTCACCTGATTCCCTTGCACATGAGCAGTGTCATGTTACCAAATCCGCTGCAAAATTAGTGTTTTTTTACATAAACAACATAACTCCTACATGCTTTCATTCTGCACTTCAATACTTTTTAACATTTGTCAATAATTCAACTGTTACATTACATAAACAGATAGAATCAAAGGGACGTATCCATTTGAATCGATAAAAAACTCCCGATAAAACGCCTCAAAAAATGCATTTTTTGAGACGTTTTTCCTATACTTTTTGATACGTTTTCCTATGGGTATGAATACTCTTACGAGAAGTCAATTGTCAATTGCCCGGAGGCTTTTTCTTTCATCGGCTTAATCATACTTTGAATGTATTTTCTCTCATCGTCAGTAATGCCGTACATTTCGTATAGCATTTCATCTGTCCAAGGGTGAGAGAAATCTTGCATCGGAACATAGTGATAAACGCCAACTAATGCGTCTTGGGTAATCTTCATTGAGGACACAAGAATGCGGAATACTCTCGTTCGGAGGTACGACACGAAATTTTCTGCCTTAACCAATGGTGTTGTTTCCTGCTCATCACTCGATTCCACTCCAAAAGAAGCATAAACATAGGTCTGGGAACATACAGAGTTGCCCTCTGCAATTATTGGCTGACCAAGAATCAATTAAGTACTCATCAAAACTCTTGTCTGATCAGCTTGATTTGCAAACCTTAACACAGCTTCTAACTGAAGTCTTTCAAAAACTTCCTTGCTGATCAGATTATTCACCACCCCTTTACATTTCTTGGTCACAATCTCCGAAACTTCATTTACCGTGAGTTCATGAGGATTGTTATGAAATATGAGGTTGTTATGTGACATGTTGATTTCAAGTTGCATTCTCGCTGAGCGTGTCAAAGAATCACTAAGCGCACTCAATACTTTCATATCTAATCCGAGACAACCTGCCAACTCTTCGTCATCGGAATTGCTCTTTATTGCTGCAATGGCATCATTCAATGATGCTATCTCACTATTACTGAATAGAGAAAACAGTAGTAGGAGAGAATAGACATTGACAATGTCTTTGTCAGTTATTGAATGAGTTGTAGTTTTTCTCATATTGTTGACCAGTTATCAGAATTTAGTGTAAGTGAATCATGTGGTCAGGTTCCTCTACACACCAGATATGAGTACCCCATACAAGCTCATTTGCTATTTTAGCATACTCTGATCGGTTTTGATACACAAAGATGTAAACACGTTCCATTTGACACTTTGAGAACTGTGACTCCATCGTATCAACATAAGATTTCGTGTTTCTTGACTTCAAATTTGTCGCAGTTATTACATACATACAGTTTACTGATTTATCGTATGCGAGAACGTCAGGCATTTCGTACAATCTCACGTTACAAGAGCCTGCTTCATTTGGAGTAATGATTTCTGCATTATTGCAATGTAAAGAGAGTAACCTTGAAATATTCTTCAAATCCATATTGATTACTATTAGTTCATTTCAACATTCTTCTATAAGCGAGAAATCTACCACTTTTTTCTTCTCCATACTGCAAGAGGAGTCTTCTCTTGGCTCGTCATCAAACAACGATGGAATCATGTCTGTCTGCTGCTTTTTCTTGCTTACATAATCACCCATTGGTTTGGTTCCATTTTCAAAACGGTCTAGAATGGTTTGTATTGATTCATCACCAATATCTACCCCAATCCATTGGCGACCAAGTTCCTCTGCAGCAGCTAATGTGGTTCCAGAACCAGCAAAGCAGTCAAGTACTAAATCGCCAGGATTTGATGACGTGGTTATGATTCGCTTTAGCATTTCATAATTCTTTTCAGTTGGATATCCAGTTATGCATGTATTTTGATTATTCACATCAATATAATCAAGCCAGATGTCCTGGACAGGTACCCCTTTGCTCTCATCAAGATAAACCTTTCGACGGGGATTGCCGTTGGCTGACCAATGAATTTCACCACGTGCATCCATTTCGTCAAGTTTGTCTGGAGTGTATTGCCAATGCTTGCCTTCTGGTGGCATAAGACCTCGCCAAGGACCGCCCGTTGCTCCGTTGCGAGTGCCAGGAGCATGGCAAGGTACACGTTTATGTCTTCTGCCAGTTCCTTCTTCAATGAACGGATACTCCTTTAGTACTTTATCATCAGCCCATTCTTCGTATGGACGGTTCCATACAGGATTGTCTGTTTTGGTATAGAAAAGAATATAATCGGAAATATTACCATAGGTCTTACGGGTGAAATTCTTTGACTTACATTTTTTACGGGTAATCATTCCCTTAAAATTCTGCATACCAAAAATCTCATCCATCATGACTTTAACATGAAATACCATATTGCTGTCAAGATGAACGTAAATCGATCCCGAGGGAGAGAGAAGTTTATACATCAGTTCGAGCCTTGCTCGCATAAACGCCAGATAACTGTCGATAGTGAAGTTATCTTCGTATGCGTGCTTGAAATCACGTGTTTCAAAGGCTCCACCAGTATTGTAAGGAGGATCAATATAAATAAGGTTCACCTTTCCGCAAACCTTCTCATCGTTCAAAAGATGATGAAGCACATCTATGTTGTCTGCATGGTAAAGACGTTTAATGTCCTCACCAGTATATTCGCGTACTTTTCTGAAATGCACCTCGTTTTGAGGTACTATATTTAGTGCGTGAATTGACATCAGGTTATTTGAAGAAACACTTACTGCCATTTTCTGTTTACTTTTGGTTTAACCACTTTTCTGTTAGACGAGTTGTAAGCATTCTCAAAGTAATAACCATCACACGGTCAGGGCTAACCTGCTCCAGTTTTGAATAATCATCCCACATGCTTCCCAACAGCAAGCCTGGGCCATCGTTGAGAAAAATAACCTTTGTGCTAAGACCTTTAGATGTGGTATAAGCGAGAATCTCCTTTGCACAATTCATGTAACCGCCTGTACGGTCATCTTCTTGCGCACCACCTCTGTCACTATCATAACGTGCAAGTCCTATAGCAACAACATTACCTTTTTTATCCTTTACTACAAAATCTACGGGTCTTGAAGGATTCGGATAGTCTTCAAACACGTCCTTTAACTGTACATCAGCCCCAGCTCTTTCAGGACCTTCTATGACAAGTTTTGAAAATTTCTGTCTGAACATGCTGAAGAATTTTTCGGTCAGATTATAACCTTTCTGCCCTCTATCCTTATACTCCCAAAGCACCGCGCATAATGCTTCGTCAGGCAAAGGACGACTATTGAATGCAGCTTGCACTCGATCAATCGTTCTAAAATCCTTGCCGTATTGTTTGCATACCATCGGGATAATGCTCTTTTTCTTGAGCATCTCAACTGGTGTATCAGGTGAAACATACTTTCGGAAAACACGGAGAAGTTGAATACGCATCCATGCTTCCTTTAGCTTCGTAATCTCCTCTAGAAGACGAATTGAGGATTCTGAAGTCTTTACTAATTG
>JAZRXS010000007.1:0-10043 GCA_045600325.1 Prevotella sp. | reverse complement strand
TTACGGCATTGTTCAGGCACAGAAAGGCGCAAGAATGCTCTACACTCCACGCTTCGACGACTGCAAAGACATGGAAGTTTCATGGCAAGTTGACCCGACAAAGCTTGCCGGTCAAGGCTTTGGCAGTGCTACAGACCAGTACATGGATGTCTATATCAACTTTGATACTCGCACCCTCACCGGCTATGCACTGCGTATAGAGCGAACTGTAAAATATGGAAATGCCGTGGATTTCACATTGGTAAAATATGACAATGGCAAGGTAACACCAATATCCGAAAGCATTTCTGCCACTTGCTACCGCACAGGATGCGTAATATCACTAAGCACTAAACACGAAACTTCGTCAACACTTAACACTAAACACTTACCACTAAATCAAGTTAGTGAAGGTGATGGGGCAAATGGTAATATGGTATTGACTGCCGATGTCACTACTGCCGCCAACCAACCTTCAACAAATCTTGCTAAAGAAGTCCACTTGAAGGCAACCGTTCCTGATATTCCTTACGGCGGCTTCGGTTTGCAGCATACAGGCTCTTGTGGAGAAAGCACGACGATGCTGCACTCTGTTCAAGTGAAATGGGAATGAGATGGTGCCTAAAGTTTAGCTTTAAGTACTACTTGTAGAAAGTCTTCTCAAATGCTTGGAATTCACCTTTCTTCAATATACAGCGATTCCACCATGAGGCGATGAATCCGGTGCCATAACCGAAAAGCTGGACGAAAGCGGCTCCAATGCTCAGGAATCCAATCTTCGCACTCTTGTTGAAGATTGCTGAATCAACGAACAGCAGTAGGCAGTAGAGTAGGATAGGGAGCCATGGAACGAGGCAAACCCAGTACCATGGGTTGTCCGTAGCATGTGGATATGTGCCGCCACCATACTCCATCATTATTCTTCCGAATGCCGAAACGAGCACCAAACCGCATACTCCTACAGTGAATACCGTTGGGAGAAGGTGAACGAGTTTCAGCGATTCAGGGTATTTCTTGTAAAGATTGATGCGGGCAATGCCGCTGTTATACACTTGACGGAAGAACTTGCGGAAGTCCGTGCGGCGCTTGTGCCATACCCAAGCCTCTGGGAAAAGACGGCATTTGCAGCCAGCCTTGAATATGCGAATGGAGAAATCTATGTCCTCGCCGAAGCGCATCTTTGAGAATCCTCCCAACTGCTGATAGACATCGCGGCGAATGCCCATGTTGAAAGAACGAGGATAGAACTTGTCCATCTTCTTCTTTCCGCCGCGGATGCCACCAGTCGTGAAGAAAGAGGTCATGGAATAGCTGATGGCCTTCTGCGTGTCTGTAAATGAATCGTGAGCGCGATCCGATCCACCGAAAGCGTCGGCAGGTTCGCGTTGTAGTTCTTTCTCTATCTCTTCCAAATAAGTTGGCGGTAGGACAACATCGGAATCCAATATGAGCAGATATTCTCCGTCTGCACGTTCCGCTCCATAGTTGCGCGATTGTCCCGGTCCGCTGTTCTCCTTATTATAATAATGTAAGGAAAGACGATCGTTGTATTTGTCGCAAACGTCCTTGCATGGCACCTTTGAACCGTCTTCAACGATATAAACATCAAACTCCTTGAAAGTCTGGGTTGTCAGACTTTCAAGGAGTTCGTTTACTTCATCCGGCCTGTTGTACACAGGCACTATAATACTGTATTTAGCCATTAGCCTTTGGTCTTAATCATTTATGGCCATTAGCCATTAGCCATTAGCCATTAGCCATTAGCCTCGCGCATAGCGCGAATCCAAATTATTCCTTAACACGACCGAGGTAGCTACCGTCGCGAGTATCAACCTGTACGAGTTCGCCTTCGTCGATGAAGAGAGGTACACGGATTTCAACACCAGTCTCGAGAGTTGCTGGCTTAGTAGCGTTAGTAGCAGTATCGCCCTTGATACCTGGCTCGCTGTGAGTGATGCGGAGATTTGTCTTCACTGGCATTTCTGCGTAGAGCACAGTACCGTCTGTAGTGTCAGAAACAACAGTCACGATGTCTGACTCCTTCATGAAGTCAACGCCAACGATGTTGTCCTTAGCGATAGGAATCTGCTCGAAAGTCTCCATGCTCATGAAGATGAGCTGGTCGCCCTCTGGGTAGAGGAACTGGTAGTCGCGGTGCTCAATGGCAACGTCCTCAAGGCGAAGACCTACCTGGAATGTGCGCTCGAGTACGCGGCCGTCAGCTACGTTCTTGAGCTTTGTGTTCATTACTGTGTTACCCTTGCCTGGCTTACGGTGCTGGAACTCGATGCATCTCCAGATGCCGCCGTCCATACGGATACAAGTACCCTTCTTAATGTCTTGTGACTGAATCATATTATATAAAGTTTTAGTTTCTTTTTCTTGTTTCCAAGTTTATGCGATTGTTGACACGGAAAGACTTGATTTTTTCTTAACATAGTCATGGTCAAACTCTTACTTAATGTCAAAAACCGGTGCAAAGGTACTACTTTTCAATGAAAAATCAGCATTTTTTTTGAATTTTCTTGCTCATTTCAAAAGAATTATGTAATTTTGCAGCCCAAAAGTGCATAAAAGAATAAAAAATAAAACATAATCGATTATGAAAAGAACATTTCAACCTCACAACAGAAGAAGAGTGAACAAGCACGGTTTCCGTGAGCGTATGGCTTCTAAGAACGGTCGTCGCGTTCTCGCTTCTCGTCGTGCAAAGGGCCGCAAGAAGCTCACAGTTTCTGACGAACACCACGGAAAGTAAAAATGCGTGATGCGCAAGAATTTCGTAATGCGTAATTCGTGAGTTCAAGCTCTTTTGTATGGACAATGCGTATTCTTATAATAAGAAATAACGCTAAAATCAGAAAGAAGTAAGGCAAATGCTTTGCTCCTTTCTGATTTTTTTGTAATTTTGCCGCATGAAAGAATTTTTTAAAGCTTTTTTCAGCAAGAAAGTCGGACTGAACTTTCTCGCAATAATACTGGTTCTGATAGGACTTGTTATTGCTACATATATCTCGCTGGGCTATTATACCAACCACGGCGAAAAAGTAGATGTGCCTAATGTCAAGAAGAAAACCTTCAAGGCTGCAAAGCATGACTTGGCTGAACTTGGACTTGAAATAGAGGTGACAGACACACTCTATCTCAAGAATCTTCCTGCCGACATCGTCCTTGAGCAGATGCCTGCTCCGGGAAAGACCGTTAAGCCGGGACGTGTAATCTATGTTGTCATAAATGCAGGCCATTCGCCTATCCGTGCCGTTCCTGAGATTGTTGACAATAGTAGTGCTCGCGAAGCGAAGGCTAAACTCAATGCCCTTGGATTCAATCGTGTCGAGATCCAATATGTTCCTGGTGAGAAAGACTGGGTTTATGGCTTGAAGTGCGACGGCAAGGAGGTAGCCAATGGCGAGCAATTGTCTGTTGATTCAAGACTTATCCTTATCGTTGGTGACGGAGAGCGTGACCTGAACGACTCTATAATCTCCGTTCCTTCAAACTTCGTGCTTGATAGAGGCTGGGAGACTGCCGGCTATTCGGGTTATTCCGGAGGCGGTGGCGCAGGTGCAACCGACAATGATGGATCTGCATCTACATATACCGACGAACAGGTAGAGCAGGAGGTAGAAGCCAACGTGGATGCAGCTATTGAAAGTGCCATTCGCGAGAGGCATTCTCAGAAGTACGAAGGTGGAACAGAATAAAGCCTTTGCTGGACAATGATAGAAGAAGACATTGATATCGTTGATGGCGAGGCATTTGACACGGAACTCTTCGAACATTTCCGAATGGAAGTGGACATGGGGCAGACTCCTGTCAGAATTGACAAGTATCTGGTAGAGCTCCGTCCGCATACCTCACGCAATCGTATTCAGATGGCGGCAGAGGCTGGTCAGCTCCATGTCAATGGCAAGCCTGTGAAGTCAAACTATAAGGTACGTCCGAAGGATGTCATCACCTTGATGCTTGACCGTCCACCGTTTGAAAACAAGATCATCGCCGAGGATATTCCATTGGAGATAGTCTATGAAGACGAGCACCTGATGGTGGTGAACAAGCCTGCAGGACTTGTTGTTCATCCAGGTTGTGGCAACTATCATGGAACGCTGATAAATGCAGTAGCATGGCACATGAGGGATGTAGCTTCCTTTGATGCCAACGATCCGGAAGTGGGGTTGGTACACAGAATAGACAAAGATACCAGTGGACTTCTTGTTGTGGCTAAGACAGCAGCTGCGAAGACGGGACTTGCGCTCCAGTTCTTCAACCACACTTGCCGCCGAACATACCAAGCCTTGGTTTGGGGAAACTTCGTCGAAGACGAGGGAACTGTTGAAGGAAACATAGCACGTCATCCAAAGGACAGAATGCAGATGGCTGTATTTCCTCCTGAATCGGAGATTGGCAAGACTGCGATAACCCATTACAAGGTGATAAAGCGCTATGGCTACACTACGCTGATAGAATGCCGTTTGGAGACAGGACGCACACACCAGATACGTGCCCACATGAAGCATCTTGGTCATCCGCTCTTTGCAGACGAACGTTATGGTGGCGACCAGATACTCCGAGGTGAGCGCACCACTTCATACAAGCAATACATCAATAATTGCATGAAGATTTGTCCGCGCCAAGCTCTCCATGCCAAGACTCTCGGTTTTGAGCACCCTATCACCGGCGAAGAAATGAACTTCAACTCGGAGATAGCAGACGATCTTGCTGCACTCATAGCAAAATGGGACGGTTACCGTCTCGTCAGTGGAAACGACGCCCCATAGCGTCGTTAGGAAGTGCAGGATGAACTTTACCAAAAGTTTAACGACGCCATGGGACGTCGTTTCCATTACAAAATAGAACAAAAGGTAGTTTTACCTCTAAAAACATATAATATGAAACGCAATATTGCAATTGTTTGCGGTGGCGATTCTTCTGAATACGCAGTTTCCCTCCGCTCCGCAGAAGGTCTCAAGTCCTTCTTCGACAATGATAAGTATAACACTTACATCGTGCTCATTCGTGCTAACGATTGGCATGTATTCTTGAATAACGGCAGAAAGGCAAACATTGATCGCAGGGATTTCTCTTTCAAGGAGAATGACGAGACTGTTTTCTTTGACTATGCCTATATCACAATCCATGGCACTCCTGGCGAGAACGGTTTGCTCCAGGGATATTTCGACCTCATCAATCTTCCTTATTCTACAAGTGGCGTACTCGTGGAGGCGATGACTTTCAATAAGTTCGTTCTCAACCAGTATCTCCGTGGCTATGGCGTGCGAGTTGCGGAAAGTGTGCTCATCCGCAAGATGGATGCCACAGAGATTGATGAAGAGGCTATTGAGAAGGCTGTAGGCATGCCTTGTTTCGTGAAGCCAGTAGCCGGTGGCAGCAGCTTCGGTGTGACAAAGGTAAAGCAGCGTGACCATCTGGCACCAGCTATCCGCAAGGCTCTCCTCGAGAACTCTGATGTCATGGTAGAAGGCTTCGTTGGTGGCACGGAGATTTCCCAGGGCATCTACAAGACACAGGACAAGACTGTTGTGCTTCCAGCTACAGAAGTTGTCACTCACAATGAGTTCTTCGACTATGACGCAAAGTATAATGGCGAGGTAGAAGAGATCACTCCTGCCCGTCTTTCTGAAGAAACAGCAGCACGTGTTGCCAAGGTTACAGAGGCTATCTATGACATTCTTGGTGCCAACGGCATCATTCGCATCGACTACATTATCTCCAATGAGAATGGCGAAGAGAAGATCAACATGATAGAGGTGAACACAACTCCTGGCATGACCGTTACAAGTTTCATCCCTCAGCAGGTGCGTGCTGCCGGTCTTGAGATGAAGGATGTGCTTAGCGACATCGTTGAGAACCAGTTTACTTAAAAGCCCCATCCCGACCTTCCCCGAGCGGGGAAGGAGACTGAGCTTCCATAGTGGGATAATCTTAAAATATAAATAATATTTGGCTGCGACCCCTGATTAGCAAAACTAATCGCAGTCATCCCCCCGTTCGGGGGGACTGAGGGGGGCTAAATGAATTACGATTCCATTCGCTCTTACAACCCTGAAGAGCTTCAAGATGTATATACCCGCATGCTTGCTGAACCGATGTTTCAGCAGGTGGCGGGTTTTGTTTTGCCTAATGTCCCACTTCAAGTAGTGGAGCAGGAGATGCGTTCGTGCAAGACAAACCTTGATTTCCAGAAGAAATTCTGCTACGTTTTCCTCAAGAACCTTTTGGAGAAGGCAAGCGACGGCATGGCAATAGACTTCAGTTCCGTAGATACCGCAAAGCGCTACACCTTCATCTCCAACCATCGTGACATCGTGCTTGATTCGGCTTTCCTTTCAATGGTGCTCATCGATGCCGGTTTCCCTACTACCTGCGAGATAGCCATTGGCGACAATCTCCTTGCATGGCCATGGATAGAGGACCTCGTGCGTACCATCAAGGCATTCATCGTTCGCCGCGGACTCTCCCTTCGTGAGCAGCTTATGGCGAGCAAGATGCTGGCTTCATACATGCACCACGTCATTTCCGACAAGAACGACAATCTCTGGATTGCGCAGCGTGAAGGACGTGCCAAGGATTCCGACGACCGCACTCAGCCCGCCATCCTCAAGATGATTGCCATGGCTGGCGAAGGCGATGCCATCGACCGACTGAAGGAAATGCACATCTCTCCGCTCAGCATCTCTTACGAGTACGACCCTTGCGACATCCTCAAGGCGCAGGAATTCCAACTCAAGCGCGACAATCCCGAGTGGAAGAAGTCGAAGGCTGATGACGTCAACAGCATGAGAACAGGCATCCTTGGCTATAAGGGACATGTGGTCTATCGTGCCACAAAGTGCCTTGACGACTATCTGGAGTCACTTCGCGAAGCACCGAAGACGGAAGTCTTTGACCTCATAGCTACGCAGATGGACAAGCAGATACACTCGGCATACGAACTCTTCCCAGTGAACTATGTGGCCCTCGACCGTCTGAATGGCACTCGTGAGCATCTTGGCAATGGCTACACGGCGGAAGAAGAGCAGAAGGTGGACGGCTATCTCAAGATGCAGATGCAGAAGGTAGCCATTCCTGATCCTGACACAGAGTTCCTGATGAACAGCATGCTCACAATGTATGCCAACCCACTGAAGAACTATCTCGCCAGCAAATAAGTAACTGAACACAATTATTTTTATAATACGAACACGAGAATGTATTATTTTTAAACACGGGTTTCACAAGTATCACGAGTTTTTATGGTTTATAAAAAGACTTGTGTAACTCGTGCAACTCGCGTTTAATAAAATAGAAACCTCTGAAGCCATTGAAACCTCTCCTCTTCCTCCTCTGCCTCCTGATGATAACCTCCTGTACCACGGAAGGCTACGATACAGGCGATGGCAACTATTCCTACTACTCGGCAGAGATGGCACTGCTTTCTCTCAAGGATTCGCTCGTTTCACGTGCCGAGATGGACGACAATCGGGTGCTGGTGTTCGACTCTCCGCTGAAATCCTCTGTGCTGAGGAAGAATTTCAGCCAGTCGCTGATGGGAGATTCTTGCCGACTAATGCTTCATTTCAATAAGGGGGTTGAGACAGCCACTACGGTGGAAGCCGCCACACTCCATGGAGCCGACGCCGTCATGATGCCGTCGATAGCCCTTGCCGACACGTTGAAGAAAGCCGTCAAGACAGATCCCCTGAACGTCGTTTCCTCATGGAAAGCGAAAAGCGGCAAGTTCTACAACTACTGCCTCTCACTGAAGGCAGGTACGACGGACAAGGACAGGCAAGTCCAGACGCTCGGCATCGTGTGCGATAGCGTCTCTGCAGCAACGGGAACAGTCTATCTGCGCCTTGCCCACGACCAGAACGACGTTCCCGAGTACTATTCCGTGGAAGCGTTCCTCAGCATCAGCAGAAAGCAGATTGACAAAATCCTGAACCATTATTCCGTCGCTCCCACATCAAATGTGAAAGTAAAGCTTTCTGTAAATACCTACCAAGGCAGAAAGACCATTGTACTTTAGTTTTTATGAAGCACTGCATCTTCGACCTTGACGGCACTCTCCTTGATACGCTTGCCGATCTGCACAACGCCGTAAACCACGCACTCCGTCTGAACTCCATGCCGGAACGTACCATCGACGAGGTGCGGCAGATGGTGGGCAATGGCGTGCGCAAGCTCATGCTCCATGCCGTTCCTGACGGCGAGGGCAATCCACTGTTCGGGAAGGCTTTCGCCGATTTCCGCGCATACTATTCGGAACACAGCTTTGACAACACCAGACCCTACGACGGCATCATGCCGCTGCTTGCCGAGCTGAAGGGTAGGGGAGTGAGGATGGCAGTCGTGAGCAACAAGATGGATTCTGCCACGAAGCCCCTCGTCAGCCGCTTCTTTGGCGACTACATAGACATTGCCATTGGCGAGAACGAGGCAGAAGGCGTTAGGCGCAAGCCTGCGCCCGACATGGTACACAAGGCTATCCGGGAGATGGGAGTGGAGGCAGCCGACTGCGTGTATATTGGCGACAGCGACGTTGACCTTCTGACAGCCAGAAACTCCAGCCTTCCCTGCATCTCCGTTCTCTGGGGCTTTCGCGACAAAGACTTCCTCAGCGCCGTCGGGGCAGACACCTTCGCCAGCACACCAAGGAACATTATGGATCTCATTTAGCGACTTGTGTTCAATGTAAAATGCTATGAGTTTTACCTCGTTTCTCTATGAGTTTTGTGGTAAAAGTCTATGAGTTTTGCATCGTTTCCGTAGGACTTATTTTTCTACAGCCATATCCACAACAAAATGGGTTTCACCGAAAACCCGTCACCCGTCACTTTTAAAACATAACTGATTGGTTAACAGGATGTTCTGCGCAAAAAGCGGAGAACACCCATCACTTACCCGTCACTCACCCATCACTTATAGTGAAGCCGAACAATCATTTCGCTTGTGGCATAAGAGTGACGGGTGCGTGACAGGTGCGTGACAGGTGCGTGATGGGTGTAGCTCGTTTGTTATTTATAACACCTTGATAATCTGTGTATTACGTTTTTAAACGTGACGGGTGACGGGTAATTCGCCTCCACATCGTAGTCTTCCACCTCATTCAACTCACCAGTCAAAATCAAGGCATTGACAAGTAATTATAGTGCTCTGAATCTGCAATCAGCTTCTTGATCTCTGGATATAGAGAGGGTATATCATACATTACAGTGGTCCAAAGCTTTGAAGGGCTTATGCAATAGTAGTCGTGAACTAAGACGTGACGCATTCCTTCCATCATTTTCCATGGAACTTGCGGGTTGTCTGCACGGAATTCTTTAGTAAGTTTGTATGTGGCTTCACCAATAATCTCCACTAGCTTTACATAACCATAGAACTTTATTGGATCATCCTGTATTGCTTCCAGCGAATCATCCTTACTTCTTTCCAACAGCACGCGACATGCTTCTGCTATGTGGAGCAATCTGCTTTGGTCTTTAATAGATTCTCTCATACACCAACTTTTTATCGCGTTCCGCACTTTCTCTGGCAAAAGGCTGTAATGTGCCTTCTTCTACCAAATCAACATCTCGTCCAAGCAGGGACTTCAAATCCATATACATTCCACCGATGGTAAACAAGCTGACATTGGCGTCCTCATCAAACGAAACAAGAATATCAACATCACTATCAGGTCGTTCTTCTCCACGTGCAAACGAGCCAAACACCCATGCTTTCTGTACAGGCTTTGACTTGAAGTAGTTGCAGATGGTATTTGTCACTTGCTTGTTCATCTATGTATGTTTTGATATGACGCTGCAAAAGTAAGCATTAATTTCCAATCTGCCAAACAATTTGGCAAGAAAACGAAAGCGAGTTCGTTGTTTTCGTACACGGAAACGAAAAAGGGACGTGCCAGTTATTCTGACACGTCCCACTTTTTGTATGCTCGGCATGAGCATTGTCTAACGGGTGTAAGTCCCTAACGAGCCCTGATAGTGGGAATCGTATAGCCAGAGAGACAAGGGTGTCCATCGCGAGGTGGAATCCGAAAGAAGTCAGCGGCAAACATCTGGCCT
>JAZRXS010000006.1:0-32634 GCA_045600325.1 Prevotella sp. | reverse complement strand
GGGAAAACCTTGTCATACTCACCAGACATGATCATGTGGCGTGCCTCACCCTTCATACGAGCGTCGAGAGCATACTCCTTCTTGCCCTGAAGCCAAGAGAAATATGTGCGGCTTGTAGAGAACTGCTTGAAGCGTGGCATGATCCAACCGAAGAGTTCGTCTGGACATGAGTTCTCAGGAATAGCTGTTACGCATGAAGAAGTAGCCCAAAGATAATCGTCGATGCAAGAGAGAGCACCTGTGAGTGGGTTACCGTTGATGATGCGAACATTCTCTGTAGAGTCGAGCTGACCAGCGAGGATAGCCTTGAGAGGCTGACCGATGACTGCCTTTACATGGCATGGAGCCTTCATTTCGCTACCAGCAACTGCGATAACGCGAGAGAAATCAACCTTGCCTGTGTTCACGAGACGACCGATGAAGCAAACTGCCATTGGGTCAACAGTCCAAACAACTTCGCCCTTGTTCACTGGATCAAGGTGGTTAACCTGAACGCTTACGTTGCCGGCAGGACACTTGCCCTTGAAGACAGCTACCTCTGCGTCGAGACCCTGTGTGAACGCCTGACCGTCCTGATACTCGTTTACGCCAACGTAAGTCTTTGCAATCTTTGCGAGTGCAGCGATACCAGCCTTGAAGTTGGCATCCTCACCAGCAAATTCCACTTTTGCCTCTGCTTCAAGCGGCATATCGCGGAAAGCAGAAACAAAAATTGCTTTCGGAGCGATTGTAGGGTCTGCTACAACGCAGTCGTAAGGCAACTGGTTGACAAACGCCATCATACCGCTTTCTGAAAGCAAGCTAACAATCTCATTACCTGACATCTTCTTGACGTCTTTCTTGCCGAAGTCCTTCTGCTTCTGCTCCTTGTCTGCCTGAATCTTGACAAGCATAACCTTGCGGCGCTCGCCACGAACAACCTCAGTTACAGTACCGCTGACAGGAGAAACAACCTTGACAGCCTCACTGCTCTTCGCCTGGAAGAGAGCGTCGCCTGCCAATACCTTGTCACCTTGCTTTACTAATACCTTTGGTGTTACACCTTCAAAAGCAGCAGGAACAATAGCAATGTCTTCGCCCAAGGCCACCTCTTTGACAGAAGAATCCGCCTTTCCCTTGAGGGAAATGTTGAGGCCTTTGCTTAGTTTAATGTATTGTGTCATACTGTTAAAAATGATGAAAAGTTTTATTAATTACGCGGCAAAGTTAACAAATATTCACATTTTTTCTTTCCTTTTTCGCCGTTTATTACGCTATTGTAGCCGCGATTTCTTTTCAAACACCACATTTCGTAAAGTGTATATAACAAAAAAGGGCTTTAATGGAATTGGAATTCGAAAAAGTTTTCTAATTTTGCACTCCGTAATGCGTAATTCCAAATAGTCCATCTGGCATAATGATTGCGCAGCCAAATTGTAAATTGTAAATCAGTAAATCGTAAATCAGTAAATCCCCATGTGGCTCATTTGCGACTGCGATAATTTCTTTGCCTCTTGTGAAAGAGTGTTTGCTCCTCACTTGGTAGGCAAGCCCGTCGTTATTCTCTCCAATAATGACGGGTGCATCATTGCGCGTTCAAAGGAAGCAAAGGAGCTTGGCATAAAGATGGGTGTGCCTTTGTATCAGGTTAAGGAACTGCTTGAAAAGAACAATGTGGCTATATTCTCAAGCAACTATACTCTCTATGGCGACATGAGTCATAGAGTTATGTCCCTGCTCTCGAAATATTCCGACAAGTTCTATCAATACAGCATAGACGAAGGTTTCCTTGACATGAGTGGATTTCCTTCAAACGAGTACATCCTTCAGTTGGCAAGAGAATGTCGCGAGGAGATTACTCGTGGTACTGGTATTCCTGTCACCATAGGCATAGCACCTACGAAAACGCTTGCAAAGATGGCTTCAAGGTATGGCAAGAAATACGCTGGTTATCACGGAGTTTGCATGATTGACACGGAAGAGAAACGCCAGAAGGCTTTAGCAGGTTTTCCTATTGAGGATGTTTGGGGCATCGGTCGCAGAATGCACGAGAAGCTATCGTACTACGGCGTAAGCACAGCCAAGGATTTTGTGGAAATGAATCCTGCATGGATAAGGAAAATGTTCTCCGTAACAGGCTTTCGCACTTGGCTTGAACTCAAGGGGAAAGACTGCATAGACATAGAAGAATTGCCAGAGAGAAAGTCCATCTGCACTTCTCGTTCCTTCGCCGACCAAGGCATCGACAAGCTTGAAGACCTCGTGGCTGCCGTGGCGAACTTTGCCTCTCTCTGCGCCGAGAAGCTGAGAAGACAACATTCCGTTTGCTCCGTAATTACGGTTTTCGCTTATACAAGCCGTTTCCGCACGGACTTGCCTTCCAATGTGATAAACTCAACCTTGCACTTTGACGTGGCAACTAACGACACAAGCGAACTAATCAAGATGGCAGTAGGCGTTATCAGGTACCATTGGCAAAACAATGTCAATTACGCTTACAAGAAGGCTGGCGTGATTCTCTCGGAGATATCATCAGACAAAGCCATCGAGCAGAACCTCTTTGACACGAAAGACCGCAAGAAGCTACATCTCTTGAACGCAATCGTCGATGACATAAACAAAAAAAGAGGCTACCCTTCTGTAAAGGTAGCCACTCAATTTACTTCCAAACGCTTCAAGCTAAAGCGTGAATATATTTCAAGGCAATATACCACGAATCTTGCAGAACTCATCAAGATTTCAGGGAACAAGAAGTAATAGCCATTACCCATCAGCCATTAGCCTCGCTCAAGAGCGAACCTACTCCCAAGGCATCCATTTCTTATAGTCAACATTCTGGAACATCTCTGCCTTCTGGAAATTGGTTTCAACATTCTTTTCAAGCAAGAAGCGGTCAACGAAAGCTTCCACCTCCGGGTATTGCTCTTTTGGCAACTGGCAGTGAGGATGACCGCCAACAATGGAAAATCCCATTCTGTCAGCTACGCCAAATGCTTCCCAAACCTTTCTCGCTGCACGACAAGACACATAGCCACTCTCGTCAGCAAGCCATTCGTAGTCGGTATTTCCAAGCACAAGCAAAGCTCTCGGAGCCACAAGTGCAGCAAGCTGGTGGTGGTCTATAGGCAGCTTTGCCACGTTAGTTTCGGAGAACTGCTTCATATCCTCAATAAACCACGAATAGTTAGTGCGTGCTATTGTCTCCACGTTGCCAAGAGTTTCACTAACTCTCCATGAGTCAACACCACCACCTCCTGGTTCCTGGGCAATAACAAGGGCTATTCTCTCGTCAAGAGCACCAGAGAAAAGTGCCATCTTGCCAGCAAAACTACAGCCGGTTATTGCAATGTGCTTCATGTCTATGCGAGACTTCTCGCCAAGGATTTCCAGGGCATCCAATATTCTGCTCACTCCCCAAGGCCAAGCTGCGTACGAGCCGATATAAGTCTTGTCAGGATAAATCTTGTTTATAGGCTCGTTTCCTCGCTTCTGTGTATGACTTGTCACCTGCGTGAAATTGAACGAGATGCGTGCAATATTACGCTTCTCAAAGATTTCCCTTGGCAGGCTGCCAGTACCGAAACCAATGCCAATGACAGCAGGGAAAGGACCATCGCCTTCAGGATAGTCAATCTTCGCACGCATACAGAATATCTCGTCACCAACAGTTACGTTTATCTTCAGGGTGTTGTCTTCAAGACCTGCCCACACTTGCTCCTTGCTTACGGCAGGCTTCTCGCCAATCTCATATTTCTGAAGATAATGGATAATCTCAGCGCGATGCTTCTCCCAGTCTTTATACTCTGCACTACGCTGACCGTTGGCAAAAAGGAAAGGATCAGGAAGAGTCTCTATACGCGGTAGGTTGTCAAACGAACAAGGCTGAATATCTACTGCGTATTTGCTGGCATTGTTCTCACAATCAAACACAGCTGGTATCTTTTGCGCCGATGCCTGCAAACCAAATGCCAGCATCAAGCCACTCACAATGTATTTCGCTTTCATGGATAGAAATGCTTTTGTGTATTATAGGGTTATAAAAAAGAGTTACTTCACAACGGTTGCCTTGATAATCTTTATGTCTTCCTTCGGGCGTTTGTTGTCATCAGTCTCTACCGATTGGATAGCTTCCACCACTTCCAAGCCTTCAACGATCTCGCCGAACACGGTGTAAGTGCCGTCAAGCCAAGGAGTTCCAGGATTGCGTTGGTAGTAGTTCATTATGCTTTCCCACTGCTCTTCAGGAAGTTTCGAGAACACCTGTTGGTTACGATAGTAGGCATCGAGCATATCGCCCTCAGTAGAACGACGTCCCCAGACAAAGTAGAACTGACAGTTGCTTGACTTGAACTCTGGGTTAGTGTCGTCACCTTCACGGGCAGCTGCCAAGGCACCACGCTTGTGACGGTGTTTCGGATAGATTATTTCAGCAGGAATCTCTTCCATGCTTTTGTCATAACCTTCGCCAAGCAGTATATTTGGTTTGGCATCCTTACTGTCAGGATCACCACCTTGTATCATGAATCTTTCTATCACTCTGTGAAACAACGTACCGTCATAGAACCCTTCACTCACATGTTTCAGCATCGCATCACGATGGAGCGGTGTATCATTATACAATATAAAGCGGATGTTGCCCTTGCTTGTTTCAAACAGCACCTCATGACATTCGTCTGTAGCCTCCTGAGCAAAAGCACCTAAAGCCATTGCGAAGAATGCCATTATCGTTAATATCTTCTTCATCAATATCTGATTTATTATTTTTTTATCTTACACAAATTGCCTTCCGAACTCCAAAGCCACTTCGCTACGATACTTCCTTATTAACGCAGACGAGTCTTCCTTCTTGCAAATCAGAAGCACATTGTCCTTCTCTGCCACGATATAGCCATTGAGATCCCCAAGGATAGCCACATGGTTTTCAGGGATTTTCACGATGTTGTTTCGGCTATTGTCAGCTAAGACACGAGAAGAAATCACCACATTCTCGCCATCATTGATGCTTTGCGACTCATAGATGGAATGCCATGTTCCAAGGTCTGCCCAACCGAAGTCTGCCTTCATAACGAAGTTGTCCGACGTCTTGTTGAGAATACCGCTCTCTATTGACACATTTGGAAGGAAAGCAAACTGTTCGTTTACGAATTCCAGTTCCTTCTCCATATCGCCGTAATAGATGTCACTATTATGCTCCATGTGGCGGAATGTGACAGGAAATATGCTGGCAAATGCTTTCTTGAAGAAGTTCACATTTCCGCAGAACATACCTGTATTCCAGAGGAATTCCCCGCTTTCCATGAACATCTTCGCAAAGTCTCGTTCCGGTTTCTCAGTGAACGACTTCACTGAGAAGAACATATCACTTTGAGGAGGTACGGGCTCCCCTATTTGTACATAGCCATAACCTGGTTCCGGACGTGTTGGAGCAACGCCGACAGTGAGCAGTATGTCATTGCCATCCACATATTCAAAAGCTTGCTTCATAGACTCTGCAAAGCGTGCTTCATCCATTACGGCATGGTCAGAAGGCAATACAAGTATCTTTCCGTCATGTTGAGTCTTCTGAACCCTGTATGTAGCCCATGCAAGACTTGGACCCGTATTTCTGAAAATTGGTTCTACAAGGATATTCTCGTCAAGGGCATCTGGCAATTGTTCTTTTGTTATTTCATCATATTGCTTGTTGGTCGATATGAAAATGTTTTCTCGTGGCACCACCTTCAGTGCCCTTTCCCAAGTCTGTTGCAGTTGTGTCTTGCCTACGGAGAAAAAGTCAAGAAATTGCTTTGGCATCGCGTCACGGCTTACAGGCCATAGCCTTCTGCCCTTTCCGCCAGCAAGTATTAGTACATAGTTGTTATTGTTATTTGCCATGATATTAAATGAGTATTCTAAAATAATGACTAAAAATTCGTTTTTTTCTTCCGCAAATTTAAGCAATTTATGTCAATTAAACAACAGTTTGACTGTATTTTTAATCTTTTTTCATAGTTTTTACCACAATTTTTGAAGAAAATGTATAACTTTGCACCGCAATTTAAGGAATTATACCTGCAAATGCCCAGATGGCGGAATCGGTAGACGCGCTGGTCTCAAACACCAGTGGAGCAATCCGTGCCGGTTCGATCCCGGCTCTGGGTACAAAGAGAATCTGCAAGCAGTTGTCAAACAACACTTGCAGATTCTTTTTTTTGTGTCAAGAAGAATCCCTCATCGTCATTCGCACGATGAGGGATTCTTCGTTATTTCCAATTTATAATCCAGGCCATTGGGAGAGGCTGAATGTTGATTCAACAATTTTTTCCACATTATCCGGAAGATTGCAGAAGAAATCTATGCCGGTTTTCTCTTCAAGTTCGTCTATGGACATCGCACAGCTGCGTGGTAACTCTGCGAGGAACTTGGCTGTGGTATTCTTGTAGTCCTTATGCTCCATCAGGAAACCGATGGCTGTCAGCGTGCCGGAAGAAGATTGCTTCAGCAAGGCTATAAAATAATACTTTGGAACTGCCATGTAAGTAGAAGATCCGTTAGTATTCAGGACTTCAAGACGTGTATTGAGCATCCCATTCTCTATTGTGCCACCCTTCACAACGTAAAGCGTGTCACCAGATGCTATCGGTCTGCCCCAATCATCACGAACTTTGTCTTCAACAGTTCCCCAATATGTTGTGTTGAAAGCGGCTATCATAGGCGACATGTTCGACATATAGAACGTCTGTTCGTTAGCCTGCTTGCTATAGTAACGCTCAGCAGAACCAAGAAGATGACCACGCTGGTATCCATTGAAGGTTTGAATGCCCACTTGCGCGAATGAATAGTTCTTCAAGGAAGGGTCTGGAGCCCAAGCGTCAGTTCTTGTAGTATAGTTCTTGGCAGCAAGTTTCTTGTCGTATCTGTAGGCTACCCAGCGCGAATGGATTGCCGTAGTACTATACTCCATGCAATAGTTGTAAAGCCCATCGTCGGTCTTGTTAACGATGAACACATCCTGGGAAGAACCTTTGAGACGAGGAATCTCCAAGCGATCGGCATCCTTTACAGAAGACAGATTCTTGTTGTCATTCTTGGAGATAGCCTCCCCTCCTCCACCAGGAGTATCATCATCATCGCCACCGCAAGAAACAAACGCCAGTGAGAGGACAAATAATGGAAGAAAGAGATATTTAAGTTTCATAAAGAAAAGTTCAGAATCCCTCATCGTAGAGAACTGCGATGAGGGATTTATTTATCCAGAAAAAAATAGATCTGATTACTGAGCGTAAACAATCTTTATTTCCTTTACGCGACACTGAACACCACCGCTGTTTTGAGTATGATCGTTCACCATAATACAGTTATTTCCAGAGAAAGAGACTGTCATTGTAGGGTTGCCCACGTAGTTTGTACCCTGATAAGAATCGCATTCAAGAACAACATACGCAATCTTCTTTGCACCATTGATAGTAAGAGTGTTCTTAGCATACATACGAACACCGTTTGAAGCGTCGTAATACTTTGGAGCATTAGTGCTTTCGCCCTTGCCGAATTCTATTGTAGTGCCATCAGAAAGAGTTACTTTTGAAGGGTCTTTAGCATTTTCCCAGCCATAAGTATTTAGTGTGCAAGTAATGGTTTCGCTGCCTGCTGTAGCATCAGAATTGGTGAGTGTTACAGTAGTGCCTTCCTGCTTTACGCCAGCATTGCTACCAGAGTTTCCACCAGGATTATCGTTGCCACCTGTGCTGCCAGGCTCAATTGTAGTCTTGCCGTTCACAAAAACAACGCAACCTTCACCCTTGCCAGTAGTTTCAGGAGTATTGTTCTTATAGTTTACGAGCTTACCCTTTACAACGATTTCGTCGCCCTTCTTGATTCCTGCAGCAGTGGCAGCTGTAAACTTCTCGCCGTTGATAGAGTTAACCTGATAAGCCTTGAACACTTCTAAAGAACCTGCAGCGTCAACGAGGTCGATTGTGATGTTGCCGTATGTTTCAACGCCAGTAGTTGTGACAGTCTCAGCAATACCTTTTACATAATAGAAATCAGAAGTAGCAGTTTCGCCTACTTCCTTACACTTAGCTACGGCAGCAGCTACGTTGAATGGAGTATCGATAGTACCGTTTCCAGAAGGAGTGCCAGGAGTTACATCAGGAGTAGTGTTGCCACCACCTTCGGCAGGAACAACATTGCCGTTGAGAGAGTAGATATAAGCCTGCTTCTGAACAGTTTCAGGAGTTCCACCATACTGGCTGACATACTTCGTAACCCTACCACAGATTATTACCTCATCACCTTCCTTCACGTATGTGTCAGAATCGATAGGCTTGTTGCCAAGACCTTGACAACGGTAAACATAGAAGTCAGTTTCATCTGTAGAGCCTGTCTCTGTGATGTAGAAAGTAGCATTACCAAACTGGGCAGAACATTCCTTTACCTTAGAGATGATACCCTTGATGTAAATGTCTTTCTCCGACGTTCCATTATCAGCAAGCGAGTTTGTATAATTGTTTGCACCAACAGGATTGTAAGGATCATCAAGAGTACCATTACCCTTAGGATCGCCTTGTATGGTTTGATGTCCGAACACTTCTCCGTTGAGGTAGATAATCTTGCTGCCCTGAGTCATCTCGTAAGTACCGTTGTAGTTTACAAGCTTACCGCAAACAATAACAGTATCACCTGGCACGACCTCATCGTCAGACTTGAACTTATCGCCATTCTTGCTGTAACCACGATAGATTTCAAGCTTATTCTTTGAAGTGCCATCATCAGAGATGTAGTAAGTAGCATTGCCGTATGAAGTATCAATGTCAATAGAATACACGATTCCTCTTACATACATATCAACAGTCTCATCACCACCATTCTCAATGTAAGCATTGGCAGCAACACAGTTGAACGGGTCTGCATAGATACCTATTCCTAATGGTTCTGAAGAAGTACCTGTTCCACCCTGATCAAAGAGTTCGTAAGGTGAAGGTATGTCGCTACAAGAAGCGAACACGACAGCTGCCATGAGCAGCATAAGATTATATATTTTTTTCATAGATATAATTATTTTCTTAATGTTAAAAAAAATGTATGTAGATGTTTTTACTTCATGATTGCCCTGACATCATCAAGGCTACGAAGAGTAAACTGCCAGCTTGTAGTATAGCGAAGCATGATGCCCTGAATATCGCAAGTGCCTTGTGGCATAAACTCGTTGGCGAAGGTAGCACTTGTGCTTGTGTTAAGCTTAACCTTTCCTCCATCAGACATCTTTATATCATGCTCCATGGAATAAGTATTCGCAGGATCTTCCGTATGCGCAAACTTGCATCTTTCGAGATTGTCAGTAAGCAAAGCATCTGGAATTGAGGCATTTGAAATCTGGACAAACATCGGAGTGATGTTGTCGATATTGTTCGAATTGATGTCTGCCTTTGTGAGTTCAAGCGGAACAACCTTTGAAGGGTCTGGCTTGCCTACAAGCATGATGTTGCTTTTTACCTTGTCAACAGTCATAGGACCTTGGCGCATAGCACCGTTAGTGTTGACGTATGGTTGTCCGATACGAGGACATTTGCCGTAAGCTCCGACGTATAGTCCGTTAAGGTTTATGCGCACACGCTGACCGACAGGGAAAACCGATGCCAAGGAACCGATGCCCTTGATGGCAACCTCGATGCCACCCTTTGTATTGTCGCATGTGCCATCAGCATAAACGTCCTGGATAACAATAAACTGATAGATGTTTCCGCTTATGTCGTTTCCTGTGACAATACCTTCAATAATCTTATCCTCGCTGACCAGTTTATAAGTACTGTTTGAAATTGTAGCCTTATAATCTGTTCGTATCTGTTCTATGGTAGTATTAGCCTCAGCAATATTCTCCGCTGTGAAGACATTTGTCTCAACATATTCCTCGTCGAAATCGTTGATGCAAGCAGTGAGGCTTAATGCCACGCAAAATGATAGTAATAACTTTTTCATGACAAATAATCGGTTTTTAGAATCTCAAACTTACATTAAGGAAAGCGTTGATTGCGTTGGCATACCAATAGAACGAATTCTTTGAGAACTGGTAGGTTGCCTTGTCGTTACGATTCTGTTCGTAACCGCCAGTCTTGAGATTGCAGTTATTTGTAATATTGTTTACCTGAAGGTTTACGTTCAGCACTCTTCCGTGATGAAGGCGGAACTGATGACCGACAGAAGCATCGAGCATCCAGCCCGGTTTGCCTTTATCCTGCTCAGGTGTATAGCTTGCAACGAGTTCTCCCGACTGATAATCATAGACGTTACCGCCGTTGAGCTTTGCTTCGTCCATGCCATTCTTCACATTACCATCAATGTCAACAAGAGGTTCGTTAGTGTAATACTTTACATTATCCATAACGTAACCAAGTCGCTTGTAAGGAGAAGCATCAATGTAAACATCAGCATAATAGTTTGCATTTACAGAGAAGTACCAGCGGTTGATGTTGTAATCAAGACCTATGCTTGCTGCCGTAAGTGGTGTTGAGCCTACGCGAACGCCATCCATGATAACACGCAGGTCCTGATTCTGCTTTGTAACAGGGCTCTTCCACTCATTGATGGTCTTTGTAGTAGCAGCATTGCTTCCTTCGTATGCAAGTTGTGCGAAAGGATTGCCAACGTATTTTGCATCAGAGATTGTTCCGAGGAGATTAAGCTTGAGGTTATCAAGGATCTTGACTGTCACAGCACCTTCCACTCCGTAATGCTCACGCTTAACGTCTGTCATTGTGAGATAAGTGAAGTACTGCATATCATCATTATAGAAACCGCTCTGCTGAGTAACATTGCTGAACTGAGTGTAGAAGCCAGTTATCTTACCGCTAACAATTCCAAACTTGAACTTTGCAGAAGCTTGTCCGAAGAGAATCTGCTCGTTCTTGAGATTGTTTACGAAGTTGTTGTGAACACGTGGTGCCACGAAACTATTGTAAGCGAGAGGTGCCTGGCTTTCAAAACCGCCAGCAATCGACAAGATATTCTGACCGATGTTGTAAGAAAGAATAGCCTTACCGCCACCGCCAAGGAACTTTGCCCAGCCGCTTGAACCACGAGAGAAATCATACTTTGAATTGTATGTTCCATCCCAAAGTGCAGTATCGTAGCCGCGACCGTTGCTCATATTACCGAAACGAGACATCATTGTGCCTTCAACATCAGCAGAAACAACTGCGCTGAATGCACCGAATACAGCAGAATACTGTCCGAAAGCCTGAGCTTTGTTTACATAAATATTGTAGTCATAGCCGAACTTATCGCCAACCTTAATCTCACGGTTGGGATTCACAAGATCGTTCTGAACCTCTGGACTTGACATGCCATAATCGGCTATGGAGTAAGAGTCGTAATCATGGAATCTGTTTGCACCGAGAAGGTCGTCCATGGTCTTGTAATGGATACCGTTTGTATGATTCAAACTAATGCCAAGGGCATAGTTCATGTCGTTGTTGATATCCTTTGAAAGCGTTGAGGCAAGTCGCCAAACAGTTTGGTCGTTGTGACGTTTTTCCACATAGTAGAGCGCGTCCTTGGCAAAGTTGTTGTTCGCAATGTTCTGAGCATAAAGCTGATCCCACTGTATCTGGCGAGTAGCCTTATTCTGCCAAAGGTTGTAAAGAGACCAATACTGATCCATGACTCCAGGGTTGGAAGCTATCCAATCTGGATTGTTATAAACATCAGTATCATAAACATTCAAGATACTGCTTGGAAGATTCTTGTAGTAGTCAGGACGAGGGTTGTAAGCATTGTTGTATGACAAAGCAGTAGAAGCGTAGTTTGAATACGTGAAAGCTGCCGATGTTGTGAGCTTTGTCATTTCGTCTATCTTCCAATCCCAAGTGAGGAGAGCAGAAGGAGAGAACTCGTTTATCACGCGTGAGTTGCGCTTCTTGCCATTCTGATAGCCCCAATAAGGATTATAGTAATGGCTGTTTGCAAGCCAATAAGCCTCCTCTGTAGCAGCACCTTGCTGAGCTCGTTCCGTTGGCGCGCCCCAAGTAGTGAGACTTACACGATGCTGATCGTTGATGTACTTTTCTATGCCAAGCATATAGCTGAAGGAATTGTAGAATGTACCTTCTATCACACCTGGATTACCGTAGCGATAAGCAACGGAAGCCATCCAAGCCCAACCATCGGCATTTAGCCCGGAAGCGTGAGTATAGTTGAGACGAGTTGTGTAGTTGCGGTTAGTGAGAGCAATACCTACTTTGTCACCAGCAGCATATTGGCTTGGACGGACATTGACATTCGTAGCACCACCTACGGAAGCATATCCGAAATTGTTTCTGTCGTAAGCAGAAATACCTTCCTGATTTCTTACGGCGTCATTAAGTCCTCCCTGCATACCTGAGAAACTATAACGACCATTTTCCACATTGTTCAGACGGATGCCATTGAAATAGTTGCCCGCATACTGAGAGTCGTAAGCACGCACCTTGAAACGCATAGGACTGAACAAATAGCCAACTTCCCTCATGTAAGGATCGTGCTGATCTGATATGAGAGTAGCTGATTTCGCAACATCGTCATCCTCACCGATTTGGTCTTCAGTGAAAATAAACGAGGCATTGTCTTGTCTGCTACTCAACGAGTCAGCTGTTGCATCTTCTTGGGCATTACCGCTCATTGAAATTGCAGTAACAAGAGTTGCTACTAACAAAAGTTTTTTGTTCATGTTGATTTTAGTTTATTTTCCGCGACAAAGTTAATAAAATATTTATTAACATCAATAAAAACCGCAGTATTTTTCACAAAATTGCAATAAAAAAGATTTTGGTCAGTCTGAAGGTTGCGAGGTTGTATTATTTGTTTATTGCTCAAAAAGCATGGAGTTGCGATTTAAAAGTCATAGAGTTGTGAGACAAAACTGATAGAGTTACGGGGCAAAAGTCATAGAGTTTTGAAGTAAAACTGATAGAGTTTTGAAACAAAAGTCATAGAGTTCTGAAAAAGTTCGTATACAAACCTGAGTGGAGTTTGTATACAAAACCGAAGTGAGTTTGTATACGAAAAATTTTTGGAACTCCATAAGTTTTGGTTTAAAAGTCATGGAATCCCAAGCTAAAACTGCCGTTCAAAACAAAAGTAAAGCAGGCTTTTTGGACAAAAAAGAAACAGGCATTTCTGCTACGAGAAACACCTGTTTACATGGAAATATTCTGTTATGACAAATTACTTGATGGTAAGACCGTCGCGGAATGCGTTGCCCACCTTCTCGCCTACAACGAGATAGTCGTTGTGAACTGGGTCGAAAGAGATTGGCTGAAGCTTAGCAGGGTCAATCTTTCCCTTTTCGTTGAGGATGCACTCGTCAGCAGAAACATTCTGGATTTCGCCTACGAGATGGCCTGTGTATTCGTCGTAAGAAACGAGAGTACATTCGAGAGTCATAGGAAGCTCTGCAATAACAGGAGCGTTCACGTAGATAGACTTCTCCTGATGCCAACCAGTCTTCTTGAATTTCTCAGGTTCCTTTGAACCGGAAACTACGCCTACATAGTCGCATGCCACAAGCTGTGACTTGGTACCCATGCTTACTGTGAATGCCTGTGACTGAAGAAGAGACTTCACGGTCATGTGCTCCTTTGATACACAAAGGTTGATGCGGTCGTTATTGTCAATACCGCCCCATGCTGCGTTCATGAGTTGAACCTTGCCATCGCTATCGTAAGCGGCGAGAATGAATACTGGCTGTGGATAAGTCCAAGGCTTTGAGCCGAAGTTTTTTCTCATAGTATTATGTGTTTTTGATGTTATTTTTATGTGTTATTTGTGGCAAAGTTATGCTTTTTTAACGACATGGACAAAAAAAATCAAGGAAAAATGACTTTTATACCTAAAAATATATAACTTTGCACAAAAAGAGAAACAAACAATGAGACTATTCATATCAATATTATCCATTATTTCCTTCACTTTAATCGGCTGCACGACGCAGGAAAACAAGCCGGAAACTACCCAAGAACTTGTAGGTTCGGACGCAAGGGGAAAGCACCAAGCCTTGGAATACTTGCCTGCTCCCGCGAAGAACAGGGCTGAGCAGATTATCGAAAGAAATGCCTATACATTATCATACAATAAGGAATGGGTGAACTGCAACTGGGTGTATTGGAAACTTACGCGCGAACATTGCAAGGGCAATAATCTGCGTGAAAACGAGAAGTTCGTCGAAGACAACCAAGTACAGGGAAGAAGGGCTACCCATCAAGACTACATACAGTCCGGATATGACCGCGGGCACATGTGTCCTGCAGGCGACAACAAATGGGACAAGAATGCGCTTAGCGAGACCTTCAAACTGTCGAACATCTGTCCGCAGAACCACAACCTGAACACAGGCGACTGGAACGACCTCGAGCAAGCTTGCCGCTTCTGGGCAAAGACTTACGGGGAGGTTTACATTGTTTGCGGTCCTATATATAATAATGGTGTAAAGAATCGCATAAAGAACAAGATAGGAATCCCTGACGCTTTCTTCAAGTGTGTGGTTCGCTTGAACGACAATCCTTCCGGCCTCGGCTTCATCTACAAGAACGCCGGCAAGCATAACGAGATGGAATCATACGTTTGCACAATTGATGAGGTTGAGCAAAAGACAGGATTGGACTTCTTCAAGGGAATGCCTAACGAGACCAACATCGAAGCAAACGCAGACCTCGACGATTGGCGACACTACGATCCTGACTACAGCAAGAACCGCGACCGCAACAAGTTTGACAACAAAAAGAGTGGTGGAAAGAAAAAGAAAAGGAAGAACAACAACCGATAATCCGAAAATCCGAACAATAGAACAATCGAGAATCCGAATATTATTAACAACCGAAAACCGAAAAAATCGCAATACATCATGTATCAAAACGAAGAACTTTACATCGCACACTCCGACAAGCGCATTGTGATGCAAGGCAACATGGCAAACCGTCATGGACTTATAGCTGGTGCTACAGGTACTGGTAAGACTGTTACTCTACAAGTAATAGCGGAAACTTTCTCTCAGGCAGGCGTGCCTTGCTTCATGGCTGACATGAAGGGAGACCTCTCCGGCATCTCACAAGCTGGTCAGATGAGTGGTTTCATCGAAAAGAGAAAAGACGAGTTTGAAGTGCCAAACCCTGAGTTTGAAGGTTGTCCAGTACGATTCTTCGACGTATTCGGCAAGCAGGGTCATCCGCTTCGCATGAAGATTGGAGACATGGATGGAGTTCTCTTGTCACGAATGCTTGAACTCAACGAAACCCAGGCTGGCGTTCTCAACATAGCAATGAAGATTGCTGCCGACAAGAAGGCTGAGAATGGCAACGATCCTGCTTGGGACATCATCGACATAAAAGACCTGAAGATGCTGCTAAACTACGTCGGCGATCATGCAAAGGAGTTCACGGTACAATACGGAAACATCAGCCCTCAGTCCGTTGGCGCCATACAACGCGCCTTGCTTGCCATCGAGACACAAGGTGGCGACAAGTTCTTCGGCGAGCCTGCGCTTGACGTTACGGAACTCATTGCAAAGAAAGGCGGCAAGGGAATAATGAATGTTCTGGCAGCCGACGAACTGTTCACAAAGCCAAAACTTTATTCCTCTTTCCTTTTCTGTCTGCTAAACCAAATATACAACCGTCTGCCGGAAGTGGGCGACCAACCGTTGCCAAAGCTGATATTCTTCTTCGACGAAGCGCATACTCTCTTTGCGGATGCATCATCAGCAGTACTGGAATCCGTTGAGCGCATAGTCCGTCTTATCCGTTCAAAGGGTGTCGGCATCTACTTCATCACGCAGAATCCAGCCGATATTCCTGACAATATTCTCGGACAGCTTGGCAACCGCGTACAGCATGCCCTACGTGCTTTCACTCCAAAAGACCAGAAAGGCGTGAAGGCTGCCGCACAGACATTCCGTGCCAATCCTGCATTCAAGACAGAAGACGCCATCCAGAACCTCGGAACAGGTGAGGCTCTCGTTTCGTTCCTTGACGAGAAGGGCGCTCCTATGATGGTTGAACAGGCAAAGATACTCTTCCCTCTCAGTCAGATTGGTGCCATCACTCCTGAGCAAAGAGCAGCTTCCATCCAGAACAGCGACATCTACGGAGAATACGAAAAGGCAAAGGATCGTGAATCAATCTACGAAACTCTTCTCGCACAACAGGAAGCTGATGCTAAGGCTAAAGCAGAGGAAGAGGCAGCAAAGGAAGCCGAAAAGCAAGCTGCCATAGAGGCTAAAGCAAAGGAAAAGGCTGAGAAAGAAGCCGCAAAACAGAAGGAAAAAGAGGAAAGGGAAAAAGAAAAGGAAGCAAAAAAGAAGAAATCAACGATCATGAAGATCATCACTTTCCTCGGCATTCCTGCCATAATCCGCAGCATCATACGCGGTTTCATCACAGGCGACAAGAAAAAACGGAGGTGATGATACTTACATCACCCCCGCTATTCGTCTTGGGTTATTGTCAGAAAGCACTTGGTTTACTATCTGCGTGATCTGTTCCTTAAGCTCGTTGATGAACTGCCCTGCATCGTACTTCTGGTGCTCTATGTCGCGTAGTTTCTTCTCCCAGATGCCTGTCAGTTCGCACGACTTGAGCAACTCTTCCTTTATGAGGCCTATGAGCTCTATGCCTGTCTCTGTGGCTTCTATGCGCTTCTTCTTGCGCACGATGTAGTTTCGCTTGAAGAGGGTCTCGATGATGTTGGCACGCGACGACGGACGACCGATACCATTCTCCTTCATGGCAGCACGAAGTTCCTCGTCGTCAACAAACTTACCAGCCGTCTCCATGGCACGCAGGAGAGTGGCTTCCGTGTAATATGGAGGAGCCTTTGTTTCCTTCTGTGTAAGCGTTGGCACATGCTCTCCGCTTTCACCTTCCACGAAGTTCGGCAGCACCTTCTCTTCGTCGTCCTTCTCCTTGCCTTCCTCGTCCTGAGCCTTCGGAGCCTTGGCATAAACCACTCTCCAACCAGGCTCGAGAATCATCTTGCCTGTTGCCTTGAATTCTATCGCCTTGCCGTCTGGAGTACCGTCCTCTATAAGTGGCTGCACTTCGCCTAAGACGGTCGTTGTAGCGTACTTGCAAGGTGGATAGAAGATGGATATGAAGCGACGTGCTACGAGGTCATATACGCGCTTTTCCTGCGGCTGAAGATTAGCCGTAGCAGGATTAATGCCAGTAGGGATTATGGCGTGGTGGTCGGTAACCTTTGAATTATCGAAAACCTTCTTGCTCTTAGGGAGCTTCTGGAGGTTGAGTGGTGCCACGAGTGGCGCGTATGGAGTAATGCCCGTAAGTATCTGCGGACACTTTGGGTACATATCGTCTGTAAGGAAGGTGGTGTCAACACGAGGGTACGTGGTGAGTTTCTTCTCGTAAAGGCTCTGGATTGTGTTTAGCGTCTGCTCGGCACTCATGCCAAACTTCTTGTTGCAATCCACCTGAAGAGAAGTCAGGTCATAGAGTTTCGGAGGCGCTTCGTTGCCGTTCTTCTTCTCTACCTTGGTGATTGTAAACGGCTTGTCCTTAATGAGTTCAAAGGCAGCCTCGCCTTCTTCCTTGGAGTTGAACTTGCCCTTCGTAGCCGTGAAGAGCGCGTCGCGATAGAGAGTTGAGAGCACCCAGTATGGTTCCGGCTTGAAATCACGTATCTCCTTCTGTCGGTTTACGATAAGCGCAAGCGTTGGCGTCTGCACACGACCTATGGAAAGCACCTGGCGATTCTGTCCGTACTTTATGGTATAGAGGCGCGTAGCATTCATTCCGAGAAGCCAATCGCCCACGGCACGCGAGAGTCCTGCGTAATAGAGCGGCTGATAGTCCGCCTGATCCTTCAGGTTTGCAAAGCCTTCGCGGATAGCCTCATCCGTCATGGATGAAATCCAAAGACGCTTGACGGGGCATTTCGCACCAGCCTTCTGCATAACCCAACGCTGAATGAGTTCTCCTTCCTGTCCGGCGTCACCACAGTTTATGATGCTATCTGCCTGCTGCATAAGTTTTTCCACAATGGCAAACTGCTTCTCTATGTGCTGCATATTGATGACCTTAATGCCGAAACGCTGAGGTATCATGGGCAGCTGACCGAGCGACCAATGCTTCCATTGTGGGAGATAGTCGTGCGGTTCCTTCAGGGTACAAAGATGTCCGTATGTCCAAGTCACCTGATAGCCGTTACCCTCAATGTAGCCATCCCTTGAAGAGGTGGCTCCGAGTATGCGGGCGATGTCCCTGGCTACGCTTGGTTTCTCTGCTATTGCTACAATCATGGTGGATTTACAATTTACGGATTTACAATTTACAATTTTGGATTTGAGCCGCAAAATTACACATTTATAATAATATATCGGGCATAAAATGGAAAAAATCAAACAATTAATTTGATGAGCGAAAAATATTGACTAATTTTGCACAGGAATTCGAAGCAAGCTTCGAGGGAAAAGGCTGAAGGCTGAAGGCTAAAGGCTGAAGGCTCAAATCCGAAGAATCGAGTTATAAAATTATCGAGAAATCGAACTATCGAGCTATCGAAGAATCAAAATATCGAACTATCGAAGAATCGAGAAATCGTAAAAACACTAAAACAAATATGTCAAATCGCGAAAACGAACGCCTTCAAAGTCTGGGCAAAAAGACTGAATACCGCATGGATTATGCTCCAGAAGTTCTGGAAACATTCTCTAACAAGCACCCGGAGAACGACTACTGGGTGAAGTTCAACTGCCCTGAGTTCACTTCCTTGTGTCCTATTACTGGTCAGCCGGACTTTGCAGAGATCGTAATCCGCTATATCCCCGCCGAGAAGATGGTTGAGAGCAAATCGCTCAAGCTCTACCTCTTCTCCTTCCGCAACCACGGCGACTTCCACGAGGATTGCGTGAACATCATCATGAAGGACCTCAAGAAACTCATGGAACCTAAGTATATCGAGGTTATCGGACTCTTTACACCACGCGGTGGCATCTCCATCCATCCGTTTGCAAACTACGGCATCCCTGGCACGAAATACGAGCGCATGGCAGAAGAGCGCATGCTTCGCTACGAGTAAAGTTTAACTCAAGATATTCTAACCACAAAATAACTATGACAGATATAAAAAACGCAAGTTACACAAGTAACACAAGTTCTGCACTTGGAAAACTTGTGTAACTTGTGCAACTTGCGTTTATTTTTTCATCCTATACAACTTGCGTTAAAAATGAAGAACTCCCTCATCGTCCTCTCTGGCGGCATGGATAGCGTTACCCTACTCCACGAATACGCCTCACAGATAGCTCTTGCCGTGACCTTCGATTACGGCTCAAATCATAATGCCCGCGAGATAGAAATGGCTCGTTTGAACTGCCAGGAACTCGGCATAGAGCATATCGTCATCCCGCTTGAGTTCATGGCTAAATACTTTAAGTCTTCCCTTCTCTCTGGTGCAGAAGACATACCGGAAGGCAACTACGACGACGAGAACATGAAATCCACCGTCGTTCCTTTCCGTAACGGCATTATGCTCTCCATAGCTTGCGGTTTGGCAGAAAGTCGCGAACTCGATACGGTCATGATAGCCAACCATTTCGGCGACCACGCCATCTATCCTGACTGTCGTAGCGGCTTCGTTGAGGCTATGGAAAAAGCGATGCAAGAAGGCACATATAATAATATGCGACTCCTTGCACCTTATACAAACATTTCTAAAAGTGAGATTGCGAAGATTGGCAAGCGCCTCGGCATTGATTACTCCAAGACCTATTCATGCTACAAGGGCGGCGAAAAGCATTGTGGCAAATGCGGCACCTGCATGGAACGAAAGGAAGCCTTCCAACTCGCTGGAATGGAGGATCCTACCGTTTACGAGGATTAATCCATTAGCCACTAGTCATTAGTTATTAGCCATTAGCCTCAAGTTGAGCGTACTCAACTTGAACTCTAATCCTCATAATCCTCTGGTTCAATACAATCCGGCGAAAGCTGGCGAGAGAACTCCGTATTGAAAGAGATGATTGTCTCTGAGCTTGCAAGCTTCAAAGGCTGGAGCTTGTCGTGAATAACCTTCAACAAGGCGTTGTTGTTGACTGCGTGAATCTTAATGAAAAGGTCATAATTGCCAGTTGTGTAATGGCACTCTACTACTTCCGGGATATTCTTTAATGCAAGAACGGCATCATCGAAATATTCCGGATTTTTCAGATTCAAACCGATAAAGGCTGTAGTCTGGAAGCCCATGTTCTCTGGGTCAAGGATAAACTGCGAACCTTTTATCACACCCATCTGTGTGAGCTTCTGCACTCGCTGGTGGATAGCGGCACCACTCACATTACACGCTCTCGCCACTTCAAGGAAAGGTACGCGAGCATCGGCTGAGATAAGTTGGAGAATCTTTTTGTCTAATGCGTCTAAATGTTGTTTCATATATAAATTATTGTTTTTTCGTTTCAAGGGCGCTATAGTTCACTTTGAGAGAACCGCATTTGCGGAGTTGTGTCTTCACTTCCGTAATGATGCCCATCTTTGTATTCTTGTCCGCCTTGAAAGAGATCTGGATTGAAGATTGTCCGTTCTCGTTAGGCGCGAGTTTTTTCTTGTAACCGTTCACGACAGCAGGAATCTGTTCCATCTCCACGAGCGAGTTTTCTATCTGGACATTACCATCGGCATCCACATAAACATGAATGATGCTATTTCGTTCCTGCATCTTCGTAAGGCTTTGACCCTCAGGAAGCTGATAGTGCAACTTCACATCCACGCTACGCAGATGCGTAACGAGTATGAAGAAGAAGAGGATGGTAAATATCAGGTCAGGAAGAGATGCCGTATTGAGTTCTGGCATTTCCCTTTTCTTTCGTTGGAACACGTTTATTAAGTTTTAAAGTGAAGAGTAAAGAGTGAAGAGTGAAGAGTAAAGAGTGAAGAATTTAAGTTACTCTCATTTATCATTCATCATTCATCATTTACTAATATTTCTCTGCTATTCGTTGCGGATACATATTCTTTATCTCACGTTGCTGGTCGTCATTCAGGTTCTGAAAGCTGGCATGATACTTCTTCTGCGCATAGTTTTCGCGCACCTGGCGATAGGCAAGAATCATCTTGTTCTGAAGCGCGAAGTAGTCGTCGTAAGAAGCCTCGTTTGAAATCTCAAGGCTAAGGATATGCTTCTTCGGCTGCGGACAGGTCATGATGAAGTTCACGATGCGACTCAAAGGATCGCTTTCCGGTTCAGCCGACTCGTTGAAATACGCCTTGCCATCAGCTTCAAGCTTTATGCTCAGCACGTTCGACTTGTCTATATCCGTAATCTTCTCAACCTTCTCTTCATCAAGCTTCGGCAATTGCCTTGGAAGTCCCTTGTCAGGATCCATGGAAGTTACCATCAGGAAGAACACGAGAAGTATGAACGAAATGTCTGCTGTCGAGGTTGTACTAAGTCCCGGCACCTTTCTCTTGCGTTTTCTATGAAAGTTAAAATCCAACAGTTTGAGCGTTTAAAAATCCACAATCAGATTACGGATTGATATTTTTTCGGCTGCAAATTTACGAAATTAAAATATATTGAAAGAAGAATGCTAACAGTTTTTTTAGCATAATATGTTTAAAAAATATAATTGAGCAAGGCTTTAGGATAGAAAAAAGCAAATTATGTTGTGTAAATGCCTTAGTTTTTGTAACTTTGCGCCAAATAAAAAGACATTATGCCAGTAAGAATACCCGAAAAATTGCCTGCAGTAGAGATACTGAAGGAAGAAAACATATTCGTTATGGACTCTGCAAGAGCTCATAACCAGGACATTCGTCCGCTTAAGATAGTCGTTCTGAACCTCATGCCTATCAAGGTTACTACGGAGACAGATCTCATCCGTCTGCTTTCGAATACGCCTTTGCAGGTGGACCTCACGCTCATGAAGCTTGAGAGCCATACTTCAAAGAATACTCCCGTAGAGCACATGATGGCTTTCTATCGTCCTTTCTCGGAACTCGAGCACGAGAAGTTCGACGGAATGATCATCACGGGAGCGCCTGTAGAGAACTTTGAGTTTGAGGATGTAAACTACTGGGAAGAGGTGACACGCATCTTCTCTTGGGCAAGGAAGAATGTCTATAGCACATTATATATATGTTGGGCTGCCCAGGCTGGTCTCTATTATCATTACGGCATAGACAAGCATCCTTTGAAGAAGAAGATGTTTGGCGTCTTTGAACACACATGCACGCCTATCCCAGAGCCAATATTCCGCGGCTTTGACGATACTTTCTTCATGCCACACTCTCGCCATACGGAGATTTGGCGCAAGGATGTTCTGAAGAATCCTAAGCTTACCCTCCTTGCTGAAGCCAAGGATAGCGGCGTGGGAATAGTAATGGCAAGGCAAGGACGAGAGTTCTTCGTGACCGGTCACATGGAGTATTCGCCTATGACTCTCCATAACGAGTATATGCGCGACCTCGGCAAGCGTGATGATGTGGATTTGCCACGAAACTACTATCCGGAAGACGACTACACGAAAGAGCCTATCGTTCGCTGGAGAGCGCACGCCAACCTCTTCTATCACAACTGGATAAACTATTACGTTTACCAGCAAACGCCTTACAATATCGAAGAAATTGGAGAGAATTAATCCAGGGTTTCATAGCCCCAACCTTTATCCTACACAAATGCACTTTAGACCTATGCGCAAGCTACTCGCCCTATCATTATTATTCATAGCCCTTGAATCTTCTGCCCAAACGGTTGCAGATGCCTGGAAAGCGTTCCAGAATCCAAGTGACGATTGCCGCACGAAAATGTGGTGGTTTCATGGGGAAACTGAAACTACTCGCGAAGGCATAACAGCCGATCTTGAAGCATTCAAGGAGCAAGGTATTGGTGGCGTGGTGTATTACGACCAAGTGCATGGAACTGCAGAGAATGCCCTGAAAGCCATGTCTCCAGAATGGTGGAACATGCTTAAGTTTGCGTCTCTTGAGGCAAAGAGATTAGGTCTTTCTTTCGAGGCGGCTTTCTCTAATGGCTATGTTGGTGGAGGTCCTTGGATTACTCCAGAATACAGCATGCAAAGGCTCCTTTGCGCTGACATGTTCATTCTCAACGGCGGCAGCACATCCCTCAACTCCCGTTTTGCCACCGCTTGTTCGAAGAGATACGACTATTACATAGCCTTCCCTCTGCCTAAGGACATCAAGGACATTTCCGAGAAGTCCATTCCAAGAGTGAAGGAAGGCGAATCGGCTGTGGTAGATTATGGCAAGAAGACCACTATCCGTTGCGTGAACTATACTCTCGGCGGCAGAGGGAAATCGCCTGCGATAGCCATGAACCGTCCGTTGAACGTGAACGAAGAGTGGAAGGCAAATGCAGATTACCATAGCTACGGCTATGTGAAGCTTTCTGCTGCCGGCATTATAGAATGTTCAAATGATGGCGAAAACTATCAGTTTGTGGATAGTCTTTACCCACAATATTCTGGTGGAAGCACTACTTACAACGAATGTCACAAAGCGATAAAGCCTACTACGGCAAGATATTTCCGCATCAAGGCTTTAAAGAGCAACGTGGGAGACAATCCGCTTAATATCACGAACATATCGCTTTCTGCCATGGCTTTCTCCGACCGTTTTGAGCAGAAGAACGGCATTCGTTCCATGTATCAGGAGAATGACCTGACGCCACAATATGCGGCCACATCCGTTCTTGCTAAGGAGAGCGTCGTGGATGTTACGGAAATAATCAAGGAGGGCAACATTACCGAGAAGAAACTCTTGAAGGATTTATCGAAAGGTCCGCAAGGTTCAAGCCAACCGTGGGTATTATTGTGCCTTCAAAGCGTGTCAACAAAGGCTAAGACAAAGCACGGAAGACCAGGCATGAACGGCTTGGAATGTGACAAACTTTCGCGTGAAGCAGCTGAGCTTCAATACAATTCCTACTTCAAGCAGATTGTGGATTCCGTCAGAGTATGTGGAGGAAATATCGAGGGCTTGGTTGTAGATTCACACGAAGCAGGAAGTCAGAACTGGACAAAGCGTTTCCCAGAGCATTTCAAGCGTCTTCGTGGCTATGACATCACGCCTTATATGCCTGCCATGGCTTGCGGCATGATTGTTGGCAGCAAGGAGGAAACCGACCGATTCTACAAGGATGTGCGCAGAACGATTGCCGATCTTGTAGCTACGGAATATTTCGGAACGATAGATTCCCTTTGTCGTCGCGACGGAATCGTGCTTACCGCCCAGGCTATGGGTAACGGACAGAGCATGGTTTCCGACAATATCATGGCGAAAGGTATGGTGGAAAAGCCACAAGGTGAGTTCTGGGCATACCAGCGTGATGGAGCTTACGACATAAAGGAAGCTTCGTCTGCTGCACATTTATATAATAAGAAGATTGCTTCTGCAGAAGCTTTCACGGACTTTGATTTCAGCAAGCCTCTGAGCTACGCCAAGCGCATCTGCGACCATGCCTTGGCTATGGGTATTCAGGAGTTCGTGGTTTGTGCTTCTCCCCACCAGCCTTGGACAGACGGCAGAATGCCTGGTTCTACGGGTGGCGGCAGAAGTTACGGCTTGACTCGCACAAATCCACTTTGGAAAGCGAGCGGAGAGTTCTGGAATTACCAGGCTCGTTGCCTTGCCATGCAAAGACAGGGAGATGCGGTTGTGGACGTTCTCGTTCTGCTTGGTAATGATGCTCCTGTGAAATTGCTCACAAACAAGCTTCCGAACATTCCTCAAGGAATGGATTTTGACGTAGCTACAGACCATGGTTTCCTTAATGGCAACATAAGTGGTTATAATTATTACGTAAAGGCACAAGGGGCGAAACTCTCTCCTGAAGCAGAACAGAAACTTGCCAATATGCCTAAGAAACAAGCTGTTGCGTTGGATATTACTGGTCGAAAGATGCCTTTCACTCGCACTCACCACCGTCGTTTGAAAGACGCAGACATGTACTTCATCTATAATCCAACGGAGGCTGTTTGGGAAGATACGATTACGGTTCGTTCAAACTATCGTTCGGCAGAACTTTGGACACCATACGACGGCAAGCGTTTCGCTTTGGAATCAGTTGGTGAAAACCAGTTCAAGATTGTTCTTCGTCCTGATGAAAGCGCATATCTCGTGGTAAGCGACAGTTTCCAGAACGATAGCACAAAACGCTATGAATGGAAGACAAACGACGGCCGCAAGATTTCCTTTGCACAGAAATACTGGCTAACAGGCTGGGGAAATCTTGAGAAATGTCCTGAGCAGAACCTCAACAACGCCATTCCTTTGCCTCACGACTGGTTGACTGCAAGAAACGGAATGATGCAATATTTCTCTGGCACATTCGACTATCACAACAAATTCAATCTCACGCCTCAAGAAGGCAAGCGCTACATTCTCAGATGCAAGAATGTGGCTGATGTGGCTACGATAATGGTGAACGGCAAGAAATGTGGTGCTTTGTGGGCTTCGCCTATGGAAGTTGACATTACGGATTATGTTAAGAATGGTAGCAACTGGGTGGCTATTTGCGTCACAAACACGATAATAAACGCTCTCGTTGGCGACCAAACAAAACCAGAAAACAATCGTAGTTACTTTGCTTATCCAAACATAATAAACTATTCTACATCGCTCCAGCCAGCAGGTCTTCTCGACATAGTGGAGATTATTGAAAGATAAGCAAATAGCAACGTATAAGAAAACATTAACCTTATATAAAATTTTTTAATAGTAAAAACCTTGCAAATAAACTTTTATTAGTTAATTTTGCACCAAAATCATAATGATATGCAGTATAATGAGATAGGAAAAACTGGCATGAAAGTGGCTAACTTGGCTTTCGGTGCCTCATCACTTGGTGGTGTTTTCCATGACGTAAAAGAACAGGAAGCTATTGAAGCCGTTTATACAGCTGTTGATGGCGGTTTGAACTTCATAGACGTTTCTCCATATTATGGTCATTACAAGGCTGAAACGGTTCTCGGCAAGGCTTTGAAGAATATCGACCGATCTCGCTATTACCTTTCAACAAAGGTAGGACGTTACGGCGAGAATGGCGTAAACACTTGGGATTATTCCGCAAAGCGTGCCAAGGAAAGCATTTACGAAAGTATGGAACGCCTCAATATTGATTATATTGATCTCATTAATGTTCACGACGTAGAGTTCTGCTCTGACCTCAGCATAATCGCAAACGAGACTCTTCCTGCCCTTCATGAGCTTAAGGCAGAGGGCGTTGTGAAGCATGTAGGCATAACGGACCTTCAGCCGGAAAACCTCAAGTGGGTTATTGAGCATACTCCAAAGGGAACGGTTGAAAGCGTGCTTTGCTTCTGCCATTATTGCCTTAACGACGAGATGCTCCTTGACTACCTTGACTTCTTTGAGAAGAACGAGATTGGCGTCATCAACGCTTCCCCACTTTCCATGGGACTTCTCTCACAGCGTGGTGCTCCTGCATGGCATCCAGCTCCAGAGGCTCTTAAGCAACGTTGTGCAGAAGCAGCAAAGCTTTGTGCCGAGCGTGGTGTTGAGATAGAGAAGCTTGCCATGCAGTATAGCGTAAGCAATCCTCGTATTGCCACTACCCTCTTCTCTTCTGCCAATCCAAAAAATGTTCTCAAGAACATAGACTTCGTAAACGCAGAGTACGACGAAGCTCTCGCTAAGGAAGTACAAGCATTCATCGGCGACCAGATGCGCGTTCGCTGGGCAAATTCATAATATTTAAGTATGAAGTATTAAGTATAAAACTTCAAACACATGGAATATCTTATCATAGACGCTCACGCCCACTTGTGGCTCAAGCAAGACACGGTTTGGAACGGAAAGGCTATCTCTCCGCTTCCTAACGGCAGAAGTATGTTCCTTGGCGAGGAAGTACAGATGTGTCCACCGTTCATGATTGACGGAACGAACACGGCTGAAGTCTTTCTCTCCAATATGGACTATGCTCAGGTAGCAGCATCTGTTGTCACCCAGGAGTTTATTGACGGCATTCAGAACGACTATTACAAGACTGTCAACGAGAAATATGGCGACCGCCTGAAGTGCTTCTGCATGCTCGACTATATGAACGATGAGTTCACTTTGCCCGCTCCTCATGCGGGTTCTTCCCTCCCCCTTGTGGGGGAGACGGAGGGGGTCTGGGTCGACTGGGAAGGCGTTGTCATCCCTGGCCATCGCATCTACGTGGACGGCAAGCGCATGCCAATAAACGGAGAGAACTTCATGAAGTTGTTCAAGGAGATGGAAGAGCGCAACCTCATCCTTTCTCTTTGCCTTGAAGACAACGAACAGACGGCAGAGTTTCACGAGGTCATCCAGGAATGTCCAGAGCTGAAAGTTGCCATCGGACATTTTGGAATGCCAACGGAACAGACTTGGTATGAGCAGGTTAAGCTTGCTGAGAACAAGAATGTCATGGTGGAATCTGGCGGCATAACATGGCTATACAACTCAGAATTCTATCCATTCCCAACGGCTGTCAAGAAGATTAAGGAAGCAGCCGATATGGTTGGCATCGAGAAGCTCATGTGGGGTTCCGACTATCCGCGCACGATAACAGCCATCACATATAAGATGTCATACGATTTCGTGCTGAAGACAAACGAACTCACAGACACTGAAAAGCGACTTTTCCTTGGTGAAAACGCAAAGAAATTCTATGGCTTCGGCGATCTCCAAGTGCCAAAGCACGTAAAGAACATGTCGGAATAATTCCAAAAATCAATAATTCGATAATTCGAAACCCAATATATGTTCCGTCGCACAAAAGAAGAAATACTGAACACCTCCACCCATCTCACGGGCGTTATCTTTGCCGTATTCACCTCATGGTATATGATATGGCTGGGCTACTGCGTAAACTGGCAGTACACACTCGGCGTAAGCATCTTCATCGGCGGAATGTTGATGATGTACACATGCTCGTCTCTCTACCATTGGTGGGTGAACAAGAAGGTGAAGAACGTGTTGCGAAAGCTTGACCACATCAGCATCTATGTGATGATAGCGGCAAGTTATACGCCTATTTGCATCGGAACGTTGGGAGGCGTTCTCGGTTGGACGATGTTCGCCGTACTTTGGGCAATAGCCATCGGTGGCACATTCTACAAGATCTTTGCCCTCGGCAGATGGCCGGCACTCTCTCTCGGCATCTATCTTGCCATGGGCTGGAGCGGCGTTTTCCTTGCTTTGCCTATCTACGAACGAATGGACACGCCGCCAATAATCTGCATTCTCCTCGAAGGACTCTTCTATACAGTTGGCACATACTTCTTCTCTCGCGACAAGAACCACAAATACTACCACGCCATCTGGCACATCTTCGTCCTTCTCGGCAGTCTTGCCCATTGGCACGCCATCCTCCTCATCCTTATCAACTACAATTAATCCCGTTATCTTTTCGTATGCACGATAATCGCTCCGTTCGCACCGCGTGAGCCATAGATTGACGCATCCTTCATAATCTCCACATAGTCCACGTCATAAACATTTACGTCCACCAATGTCGTGCGCTCCATTCCATCCACGATGAACAGCGGCGTGTTTGACAGCGTCAAGCTATGGATGCCTCGAATATTCACCGTAGCTTCACCGCCAGGACGATTGTCTTGGATAATGTTCAGCCCCGGCACCTTGCCCGCCAACGCATTGAGGAGGTTAGACTGACCAGTCTTCACAAGTTCTTCACCAGAGATTGTGTTGCCGGGCATAGTACGCTCACGACGTTTCACGAAGCCATAGCCCACATCCACAAGGTCCTGACTCTCTTGGGCTTCACGAATGCTGTTGTCGTCAGCCACGATTATCACGACACTTTTCTTTCCGTTCACAGGCACCTCATAGACCGTTTTCCTTACCTTCACATGAAGAACATCCGTCGGCTTCACGTTCGTAAGTCCGAATCGCCCTTGCTTGTCAGTAGAAGCATACAGACGCGGATTGCTCACATATACTGAAACACCCTTCAACGGATTCCCCAGAACATCCTTCACGATACCATTGAACGGCACCTTCTCCTGCGCATCGCACGCCATGGCTATCACCAGGAAACTGATTATGGCTAATAACTTTTTCATAATTCTTTTCTATTATTATCAATAAATCCGACTTATTATACTTATACCTTTGAACATCAGTCATATAAGTTTAATTTATTGATAAAACACGTTACATTCTTTCAATAAATCTGACTTATTATACTTATACCAATAAACATCAGTCATATAAGTTTAATTTATTGATAAAACACGTTACATTATTTCAATAAATCCGACTTATTATACTTATACCTATGAACATCAGTCATATAAGTTTAATTTATTGATATGATATCACTCGAACACCTTGCAAATCTTCTCGAGCCAGACCTTGTCAGTCTCGTCGAAGGTATTGAGGAACTCGCTGTCAATATCAAGCACGGCGACTATCTTGCCATCCTTCCATACAGGAACGACAATTTCGCTCTTTGATGCCGAACTGCATGCGATATGCCCGGGAAACTCCTCCACATCTGGCACGACAATCGTTTCCGCCTTCTCCCAACTTGTGCCACACACGCCACGACCCTTTCGGATTCTCGTGCATGCTATAGGACCTTGGAACGGACCGAGCACAAGTTCGTTGCCTTCCACACGATAGAAACCTACCCACCAGAATGCGAATGTTTCCTTCAGCAGGGCAGACACATTTGCCATGTTTGCCACCACGTCCGACTCCGCTTCAAGCAAGGATTTTATCGACAGAAAAGCCTCGCCATATTTTTCTTCTTTTGTCATTATTCTTATTTTTTTTGCAAAATTACAACATTTTTTGTTTATTAAAAGAAAAATTTATAATTTTGCACATATATAACCCACATTTTTTCCTAATGATACATTTCGACAGCGACTATATGGCAGGTGCTTTGCCCGAAATAATGCAAGCTCTCTGCACCACAAACCTTGAGGAAACCGTTGGCTATGGATTCGACGAACATACCGCCAATGCGAAGGATCTCATCCGCAAGGCTTGCGACGCTCCTGATGCCCAAGTGCATCTTCTCGTTGGCGGCACACAGACAAACAAGACCGTCATAGACACCCTCCTTGACCGCTTTGAGGGAGTAATGGCAGCAGAGACCGGTCATATTAATGTCCACGAGAGCGGAGCCATCGAGAACGCAGGTCATAAGGTTCTCGCCCTTCCGTCTTACGAAGGCAAGGTAAAGCCAGAAGATGTGGAGCAATATCTCGCTTCATTCTATGCCGACGAGACATACGAACACATGGTTGCACCGGGTGCGCTATACATCTCTTTTCCAACAGAATATGGCACGATATATTCTCTCGCAGAACTCCAACAGTTGAGCGACATCTGCCATCATTGGAACAAGGCATTCTACATAGACGGCGCACGTCTCGGCTACGGACTTGTAGCGGAAGGCAATGATGTCACGCTTGCCGACATAGCACGCCTCGCAGACGCATTCTATATCGGTGGCACAAAGCAAGGTGCACTCTTCGGCGAAGCTGTTGTCATCACAAACAAGTCACGCTTCAAGCACTTCACCACCATGGTCAAGATGCACGGCGCACTCCTTGCCAAGGGCAGACTCCTCGGCGTCCAGTTCGAGACACTCTTCACCGACAATCTCTACACCAAGGCTGCCCAGCACGCAGTAAGACTTGCCATCAAGCTTCGCGACGGCTTCGCAGCCAAAGGTTACGCGCCATACATCAATTCCCCTACAAACCAGCAGTTCTTCAAACTCCCTAACACCCTCATCGACAAACTCGCCGAGATAGCCACCTTCGAGTATTGGGGACCGCGAGGCACTTCCGAAAGCGTCGTCCGCTTCGTCTGTTCATGGGCAACAAAGGAAGAAGCCGTAGAGGAGTTGGTTTCGCAAATTACTTGCGAAGGCTAATGGCTTTATTATCAAACACAAGTTGCACGAGTAACACGAGTTCCTTAATTTTATAGTCTTCTAAAGTTTCATAAGTTTTCTTAGGTATAACGTAAAATTATCGTAAAATGACTCGTAAAATTTTATGATTAATTTTTGGGTAATTTTACGTTTAAATATAAAACTCATGAACCTTTTTTAAACTATCAAAACTCGTGACACTTGTGAAACCCGCGTTGAAATATAATACATAACTCGTGTTCATTATCATAAAAAATTGTCCGCACTTACTTTATACTATAAACTATAAACTTTAAACTTTTCCCAAATATATGAAAGACTTCATTTTCTACGCTCCGACGGAAGTTGCTTTCGGAGTAAACGCAGAATCACAGCTTGTGGATTTCACAAGAAAGTACAAACAAGACGGCCCTGTGCTCATCATCTTCGGTGGTGGCAGCGCACGTCGCTCAGGACTTCTCGACCGTATTGAGAAGCAGTACAACGATGCCGGCATTGCCTACATCCTGAAGGGTGGCGTGCAGCCAAACCCACGCATCTCGCTTGCAAGGGAATGCGTTGAGATTTGCCGCAAGGAGAACGTCGGACTCATCCTCGCCGTTGGTGGCGGTAGCGTTGTCGATACTGCCAAGGCTACAGGCTATGGCGTATGCTACGAAGGCGACGTTTGGGACATCTACTGTGGCAAGGCTACACCAAAGGCTTCACTTCCTGTTGGCGTTGTGCTCACTATCCCTGCTGCCGGTAGCGAGATGAGCGACAGTTCTGTGCTTTCAAACGAGGAAACCCAGCAGAAGCTCGGTTGCAACAGCAACGTATGTCGCTGCAAGTTCGCCATCATGAACCCACTCCTCTCCTACTCTCTCCCTGAATACCAGACTGCTTGCGGTGCCGTTGACATCATGATGCACACCATGGAGCGCTATTTCACAAAGGAGACAGACATGCTCCTCACGTCAGCAATGGCAGAAGCATTGCTCCGTACCGTTAAGACATCTGCCGACAAGCTCCTCTGCGAAGAGAACCTCTCGGAGAAGGAAACATACCAGGCTCGCGCAGCCATCATGTGGGCGTCATCACTCTCTCACAACGACCTCATGGGACGTGGCATTGCAGACTTCGCAAGCCATAAGATAGAGCATGAACTCAGCGCACTCTATGACGTAGCTCACGGTGCAGGTCTTGCTGCCATCTGGTCTTCATGGGCACGCTATGTGATGAACGAGGACATCAGTCGTTTCGTATCTTTCGCAGTAAACGTAATGGGCGTAGAGAACGACCCAGAGAATCCTCAGCAGACAGCCCTCAAGGGTATCGAGGCTATGGAAGCGTGCTATCGTCGTTGGAAGATGCCTGTTGGTTTGACAGAACTTCTCGGTCATAAAGACACAGAGGAGAACATCCTTCTCATGGCAAACAAATGTACAAAGAACGGCACATTCCGTCCTGGCTACTTCAAGTCACTCTCTACGGAAGACGTTGCCGAAATTCTCCGCATGGCAAACAGCCTGTAATAAATAAAACAAAACACAACAGGAGGCAAATGCTAATCTCAAAGCATTTGCCTCCTGTCTTTTTATGATTTATGCTTTATATCCGCTTCAAAGTTAATAATTTCACTAAACTTTCCCATCTTTTGGATTTTGGTTATGATTTTAGTTCAGATGTCGAGCCCTAAGGGCGATCCATTATAAAATACTCCATAAAGCGACGTACTGGAGCGTATTTTTGTAAGGATTATAGTTTAAGATTTTAAAATCCAGAACGAAAATCTCA
>JAZRXS010000005.1:0-5178 GCA_045600325.1 Prevotella sp. | reverse complement strand
AAAGAGGCTAAGCAGAGTGGACAACCAGTAATTGTTGTAGTATCGGCACTCGGTGGTGTTACCGACCAGTTGCTTAGAATGTCAGACCTTGCTCTCAAGGGTGACGAAGCTTACAAGCTGGAGTTTGAGCAGATGGTAGAGCGCCATCACCAGATGATAGACACAATCATCACACATGCCAAGCAGAGAGAGGAACTTTTCAAGACGGTTGACCAACTCTTCGAACAGCTCAAAAGCATTCTTTTCGGAGTTTACCTCATACATGACCTCAGCGGTAAGACACAAGATGCCATTGTGGCTTACGGTGAACGCTTGTCATCACAGATTACAGCAGCCCTCATCAAAGGCGCTCAGTGGAAGGACTCACGTTCGTTCATCCGCACAGAACGCAAGGTTGGCAAGGGCGGAAAGCACACTCTCGTAACGGAAGAAACAAACCGACTCATCAAGGAAGCGTTTGCTGAGATGCCAAAGATTACTGTCTGCGGCGGCTTCATCTCACGCGACATCAACACAGGTCGTACAACAAACCTCGGTCGCGGTGGTTCTGACTATACAGCTGCTATTCTCGCAGCTGCCCTCGATGCAGAGGAACTCCAGATATGGACGGACGTTGACGGTTTCCTTACAGCCGATCCTCGCGTCATTCCTTCAGCTTATACCATCAACGAACTCACATACGTTGAGGCAACAGAGCTCTGCAACTTCGGTGCAAAGGTTGTCTATCCACCAACGATATATCCGGTTTGTGTAAAGAACATTCCTATCCGCGTTCTCAACACATTCAACCCAAGCAACCCTGGTTCAATCATCTGCGAACATGTAACGACAGATGCAAAGCCAATCAAGGGTATTTCCTCTATCTCGGACACAGCACTGATTACGGTTACTGGTCTTTCAATGGTGGGTGTTATTGGCGTAAACCGTCGTATCTTTACATCGCTTGCCAATGCAGGAATCTCGGTGTTCATGGTAAGTCAGGCTTCTTCTGAGAATTCTACTTCTATTGGTGTGAAGGAAGAAGACGCACAGACAGCTGTAGAAGTGCTCAATGCAGAGTTTGCAAACGAGATTGAGACTGGTGCGATGTACCCAATGCACCTTGAGCGCGGACTTGCTACTGTTGCCATCGTTGGCGAAAACATGAAGCATACTCCGGGTATCGCGGGTAAACTCTTTGGAACTCTCGGTCGTTCTGGTATCAGCGTAATTGCCTGTGCACAAGGCGCTTCGGAAACAAATATCTCTTTCGTAGTGAACAGGGATTTGCTTCGTAAGTCGCTCAATGTGCTTCACGACTCTTTTTTCTTGAGTGAATACAATGTGCTCAACCTCTTCCTTTGCGGCGTGGGAAATGTGGGTGGAAAACTCATTGAGCAGATCCGTTCACAGCAAGAAGAGCTAAAAAAGACTCGCCGCGTAAAGCTCAATGTCGTGGGCATTGCATCAAGCAAGAAGGCTATATTCAACCGTGATGGTCTTGACCTTTCAAACTATCGCGAACAGCTTGACGCTGCTGAACCTTCTACCATCGCATCTCTTCGCGATAAGGTATTGGAGATGAACATCTTCAATAGTGTTTTCGTTGACTGCACCGCATCCAAGGAAGTGGCGGACATCTACCTCCCATTGCTTCAGAACAACGTCAGCATCATCGCTTGCAACAAGATAGCAGCTTCTTCTGATTACAAGAACTACAAGCTTCTCAAGGATACAGCCCTCGCTCGTGGCGTGAAGTTCCGCTTCGAGACAAACGTTGGTGCCGGTCTTCCTATCATCGGAACTATCAACGACCTTGTGAACTCTGGCGACAAGATTCTGAAGATAGAGGCTGTTCTCTCAGGAACTCTCAACTATATCTTCAACACACTCTCAGAAACCGTTCCTTTCAGCGAGACAGTTCGTCTTGCCAAGGAGGAAGGTTATGCTGAGCCAGATCCTCGTATTGACCTCAGCGGAATGGATGTTCTGCGCAAACTTATCATCCTTTCTCGTGAGGCTGGCTATAAGGTTGAGCAGACCGATGTTGAGAAGAATCTCTTCGTTCCGCAGTCATACTTCGACGGCACTCTCGAAGACTTCTGGAAGAATCTTCCACAGCTTGATGCTGAGTTTGAAGAGAAGCGTAAGGAACTTGCTGCAAAGGGTATGCGCCAGCGTTTTGTGGCAAAGATGGAAAACGGAAAACTGAGCATCGGTCTTCAGGAGATTCCAAGCAATCATCCACTCTACGAACTCGAAGGCAGCAACAACATCGTGCTTCTTACCACAAAGCGCTACCTTGACTACCCAATGCTCATCCAAGGCTACGGAGCTGGTGCCAGCGTAACAGCTGCCGGTGTTTTCGCGAACATAATGTCTATTGCGAATGTCTGACCCCCTCCAAACCTCCCCCACAAGTGGAGGCTTTCTAAACTAGACCAACAATATATGAAACATATTATTATATTAGGAGATGGAATGGCGGATCATAAACAAGAGTCGCTCAATTCCTTAACTCCTCTCCAGGCTGCCAACATTCCGCTCATAGACCAACTTGCACGCGAAGGAAAGACCGGTCGTCTCGTGACTGTTCCTGAAGGTTTTCCACCAGGAAGTGAGGTGGCAAACACTGCTATCCTCGGCTACGACCTGAACACAGTCTATGAAGGCCGCGGACCTCTCGAAGCTGCTTCCATCGGTTATGAGATGGCAAATGACGACCTCGCTCTCCGTTGCAACATCATCTCGCTCAAGGATGGCAAGATAATGACTCACCACGGCGGTCATCTTCAGACGGAAGACGCCCATGTTCTCATTGACTATCTCAACGAGAACCTCGCAGGAGATTACTCCATAGACGGCGAGACATTCAACGTAAAGTTCGTAAAGGGCATCCAATATCGCCACCTTCTCATCATAAAAGGCGGCAACAAGAACATCATCTGCAATCCTCCACACGACCATCCAAACGAGGAATGGGAGGGCTTGCTCGTACAGCCTGACACGAAAGCCCCAAAGGCAGACCTCATGAAGGCATACGCTACAGCTACTCTCGTCAATCTTCTTATCCATAGCTCTCAAGAACTCCTTGCCGCTCATCCTTTCAACAAAGAGCGTGAAGCCAACAGAAAGCTTCAGGCAAACTCCATCTGGCCTTGGAGCGGTGGTTATCGTCCTTCTATGGAAACGCTTCTATCGCAGTTCCCAGAGATAAAGAAAGGTTCTGTCATTACTGCCGTTGACCTCATCAAAGGCATCGGACATTACGCAGGACTCAATATCATCAATGTGGAAGGTGCCACTGGTCTTGCAGACACAAACTATGAAGGCAAGGCAGAGGCTGCTGTCAATGCTCTGAAGAACGGCGACGACTTTGTCTTCGTTCATGTGGAAGCTACTGACGAAGCTGGTCATGATGGTGATGTAGCTCTCAAGGTTAAAGCTACGGAATATCTCAACGACCGCATCGTTAAGCCTATCTACGAATACATCATGTCTGTCGATGAGAACATCTCCATCGCCATTCTCCCTGACCACCCTACCCCATGTGAGACTCGCACTCATGTCAATGAGCCGGTGCCTTTCATCATTTGGCACAAGGAAATCACTCCCGACAGTGTGCAGGAATACAACGAAGAAAGCTGCGTATCAGGCGCTTACGGCTTACTTCGTCTCCGCGAGTTCATTGAAACATTCATGAAGGAATAACATAAGTAAGTGAACACAATTATTTTTATAATAATGAACATTAATTATCAACACGGGTTTCACTAGTGTCACGAGTTTTTATAGTTTATAAAAGGTTCATGAGTTTTTCTTATAGCAAAGAATACTTGTGTGACTTTTAAAGACTATATGAGTTAAAGAACTCGTGTTACTCGTGCAACTCGCGTTGAAAAAATAAAACATTTAGTGTTCATTTACGATTATAAAAATCTTTTTTGCACAGTTACAGAATGCAGGAAATAATCAAGAAATATGAATCTGTCTTAGCGAAGTATCGCAAGACGTTTGCGGCGAAAATATCAGCAGACGATTTGCGTACACGCCATGAGGTGCTTTTTTCCGCCCACAGTTGCGCTATCGAAGGCAATAGCTTTACCGTTGGCGACACTCAGGAACTGAAGGAAAAAGGCTTGGGACTCATTCCGCATGGTAAGACTCTTTTTGAGGCTTTCGAGATTCTTGATCATTTCAAGGCATACGAGTTCCTTATGAGTGACACCACTCGTCCTCTTTCCGAAGAGTTGCTTAAGGAAACTCATCGCATATTGATGTCCAACACCCTTACGTATCGTGTGCCGGATGCCGTAGCTGGTGAATATACAAACACAGACATGTGTGCTGGCGAAACCATTTTTGGCGATCATGAAATATTGATTGCACGCGTGCCGTCATTGCTGGGATCTACTGAAAATGCAATACAGCAAGCTACGCAACATCCGATGATCATTGCTGCTCGCTTTCACGGATTCTTCGAATACCTCCATCCTTTCCGCGATGGAAACGGCAGACTCGGCAGATTATTTAGCAACTATATTCTGCAACGCATGGGGCATACTATGATAGTCATTGAAGCCAAGGATAGGGCTGAGTACATAGGATGTTTGAATGCTATACGGAAAGAACGCACAGACGAGTATCTCATCCGCTTTTTCTTCCAAACAGCCATAGACCGAATGCAGCTTGAAATCAATGAACATAAAGCTGCTACAAATAACCCGAAACTAAGAAATTTTCTCTTTTAATATACATTACATTGTGATATAATTCTATGCTCTACTACTCAACAAACCATAAGGCTGCCGATGCCACTCTCGAGCAGGCAGTAGTAAACGGACTGGCAGAAGACCGCGGTCTTTACATGCCATATCAAATAAAGAAACTCCCACAGCAGTTCTTCGACGACATCGACAAGATGTCATTCGTTGATATTGCCTATCAGGTTGCAAACGCTTTCTTCGGAGAAGACGTTGATGCCGATGCTCTCTATGAAATCGTGGCAGACACACTCCGTTTCGATTGCCCAATAAACAAGGTTGAGGAAGACATCTATTCGCTTGAACTCTTCCACGGTCCAACGCTTGCCTTCAAGGATGTTGGCGCACGCTTCATGGCTCGCCTTCTTCAGTACTTCATTAAGAAGCAGAACAAGGAAGGACTCGTGAATGTGCTTGTTGCAACATCAGGTGACAC
>JAZRXS010000004.1:0-4482 GCA_045600325.1 Prevotella sp. | reverse complement strand
CCTGATGCCTCTCGACGAGAACCCTTACATCAATCCTCACCCTGCACCTTATATTATAGAGCAGCCAAAGGAGGGGGATGTGAAGGATCTACTGCAACATGGTGATCCGGAGAACCGTCTTGAGCGACTGCCAGCAACGCCGGAGACTTTCGTTACCTTCAACGAGCTCTTCAATGCTGCCTTCTCAAAAGCCATACAGAAGGTGCCTGACTGGCAGGGATGCGAGGCGAGCGACGAGGAGTTTATACTTGTCTTGGCAGAGCTGTGCCAGAAAGGCGGAATACCGGAAGAGGAGACCTTCGTCAGAATACAACGACATTTCCACCACATTAGCGAAACCGAGCTGCGAGGAAGCGTGCAGATAGCTTATACCGAGGCAAAGGTGAAAGGTCATCCAAGCAGAGTGATGGGTCGCCGACAACTCGTTGCCACGCAGCTGCCGAAGTTCCTTGAGAAACGCTTTGAGATTCGCTTCAACGAGGTGATGCAGATGACCGAGTTCCGCAGACGCAGAGCATTGGACTTCATGTTCAAGGAACTGGGCAACCGCGACATAAACACCATCCACCATGAGGCTTGCTTAGCAGGCATAAACACTTCGTCGAACGAGGTCGATGAGCTGATTCACTCGAACTTCGTGAAGAAGTATAACCCAATAGAGGATTATCTCTACTCCCTGCCTCAGTGGGATGGAAAAGACCGAATAGCGGACGTGGCGCGAATGGTTCCAACGAGCAATCCTTACTGGGAAAGGCTGTTCTACCGCTGGTTCCTCTCCGTCGTATATCATTGGTTGACAGACGATAACATGCACGCCAATGCTACTGCTCCGATTCTCATCGGTGCGCAAGGCTTCAGGAAGTCAACATTCTGCCGACAACTTCTGCCGCCAGAGCTATCGGAGTATTTCACGGACAGCATAGACTTCCGTTCGGACATAGAGGCAGAGCGCATGTTGAGTCGTTTTCTTCTTGTGAACATCGACGAGTTTGACCAGCTTAGCGAGAAGCAGTTTGCTTTCGTGAAGCATTTGTTCCAAAAGCCAGCGACAAACATCCGCCGCATGTACTCCGAGACTATCGGTCGCCAGCGTCGCTATGCGTCTTTCATCGGCACAAGCAACCACCACGAGATACTGCGAGATCCAACGGGCAACCGCCGCTATATCTGCGTGGAAGTGACCGAACCGATACATACGGAGCAGTCGATAGAATACAGCCAGCTCTATGCTCAGGCGGTTCATCTGATTCATCGTGGCGAACGCTGTTGGCTGAACGATGAGGACGAGGCTTTGATCCGTGAGATAAACGACGGCTTTTGCATCGAGACGCCACTGGAATCGGTGTTGCTCTCAATGTTTGAGGTGCCTAAGGAAGGCTGCGGCACATGGTTCCGCACAACAGAAATCATAGATATCCTCTCAACGTCACGCTCATTCAACAAGAACGACAAGGGTAATCTCCAGAAGCTCGGCAGGGTAATGACCAAGCTGAGGGTGAAGAAAGAACGCGACATGCAGGGAAACAAGTATTATCTATCACTAATTTCGCAAGCTCCGCTCGCGAAGGCTAAAGGCTAAAAGCTAAAGGCTAAAGGCCAATCTCCAGTACGAAAAAAAATTAAATCAAAGAAGTGAACTCATACGCAGGCTATGCCTTTAGCATATAGCCTTTAGCTTTTAGCCTCAACCTGAGTTTACGAAAGTTGAACTATTATGAAAGAAGAATATAAGAATGTGGCACTTTGCAGCAGTAAAGACTGCAAGGTAGCCAACCTTTGCCGCAGGGCAATGGGATTTAAGACAATAACAGATGAGGACAAGACGCTCATGATGGTAAACCAAATGCTGACAACGAACGACGAGAGTTGTCCGATGTATTCACATCTTGAAACAGTACGCTTCGCTAAGGGCTTCATGAAGTTGCAAGACGAACTACCAAGAAGCAAATTTGATGCCCTAAAGCAAAAGCTACTGGCTCACTACGGCAAGAATCCATATTACGAAATGCGCAAAGGCACGCGACTGATTTCTCCCGAAGACCAGGAGTATATCGCTTTAGTCATCAGCAACATTGCTCCAAACACCGTCGATATTTTCGACGAATACGTGGAGCAGGATGTTTGGACTTAGTGCAGTAATCATCATATTAAGTGTGGAAAAATGTGATTTTGCACTGAATTAAGTGCAGAAAAATGTAAAATCTCATTGTATTATGTGCGGAAAAATGTAAATTTCCTTTGAATTATATGCAGAAAAATGTAATTTTGCACCGAATTAAGTGCGGAAAAATGTAAACAACCGTCTTAAAAGGTGCAAGATTACTTATGGAAAGATTTGTATATCAAGAACTTTGCCAATGGAAGAACAGTCCGAAGAGGAAGCCTTTGGTACTGAATGGTGCTCGTCAGGTAGGAAAAACATGGTTGCTGAAAGAGTTTGCGCAACGAGAATATGCCAAGATGGCATACGTAATGTGCAGAAAGAATGCCATGGTAAAGGATATATTCAGCATTGACTTCAATGTTGACAGAATCTTGCGTGCTCTCTCCGCATTGACAGGCATTGACATTACGCCCCACGACACTCTTCTTGTTCTGGACGAAATACAGGAAGTTCCTGATGCTTTGGAAGCGTTGAAGTTCTTCTGCGAGGAAGCTCCTGACTATCATGTTGCTGTGGCAGGTTCGCTGCTCGGGCTTTCGGTGCATGCAGGCACCTCATACCCTGTAGGCAAAGTCAGCACCATCAATGTCTATCCAATGAACTTCGAGGAGTTTCTTCTTGCCAAGGGCGAAGGGCAGATGCACAGACTTTTGGCATCAAGGGATTTCCCTACAATAAGTCTATTGCATGAAAAATATGTGGATCTCTTGCGACAGTATTTCTATGTGGGAGGCATGCCTGAAGCTGTGCAAGCATACATTGACGACGAAGGTCTTCAGGCTGTACGAAACATACAGATGGAGATTCTCAGAGGTTACGACAGAGACTTTTCAAAGCATGCTCCAGCCAATCAAGTAGCACGAATACGCATGGTATGGCAGACAATACCTGCCCAGCTGTTTCGTGAGAACAAGAAGTTCATCTTTGGTGCTGTTAGTCCTGGTTCACGTGCCAAGGATTTTGAGATTGCCATTCAGTGGCTTTGTGATGCGGGGTTGGTGTATCGTGTGCAAAGGGTTTCCAAGCCCGAGCTGCCATTGAAGATTTATGCAGAGTTGAATGCCTTCAAGCTCTACCTCTCGGACATAGGTCTTCTTGGTGCAATGGCAGAGGTACAGCCATCGCAAATACTGGTAAACAACAATATTTTCAAGGAGTACAAGGGTGGTATGACAGAGCAATACGTGCTTCAGCAGATGGCAAGTCGTGAGGTAGGTGGAATCTACTATCACTCCACAGACCAATCACGCCTTGAGATAGACTTCCTTGTACAGCGAAACGCAGACCTAATCCCGATAGAGGTGAAAGCAGAGGGGAATGTACGCAGCAATTCTCTAAGCAAACTTCTACAGAACAGACCGAAACTTCACGCTGAGCGCTATTCAATGCTTCCTTACAAGGAGCAAGAGCACCTTACGAATGTTCCGCTCTATGCGGTATAAAATTTGTTCATGGTTAACCGTTATTACTTGAACTCCGGATTGTCAAAGAGGTTAGTCTGACCTGTCATCTCGTCAATGATCTGCTGCTCGGACTTATCTGCCTCCGGGTCAAGGTTCTCCGGTTCGTCCTGCGCGTCAGAGTCAACGTCAACGTCATCGTCATTTTCAGGCTCTGGCTCCGGCTTACGAACGGACTCAAGCTGCTCGACCTTCGTAACCTTGGAAGTGGTGATGCGCTTGCCTTTCGCCTTGCTACTCTTTACCATAATGAACTCCTCTGCATCAACATCGAGGGTGCCTTCGTACTTGTTTGGACCGAGATATGTGATGCGGAACAGTGGATAAGGCTCATCCGTAAGCGTAACGAGCTTGCTCTTTGGGTTGTCGCCGATAAGGCTCTGATGACGCTTTGAAGCCTCCAATGGGAAGCGCTTCAAATAATACATATTGCCCTGGTCGGCATCTTCCACAACGGCTGTCCATATCTTCTCCTTATTGTACTTCTCAATAAAGAGGATATTGTCCTCGAAGTGGTTGTTAGCATCGAAGCTTGTGATGTAGAACTCGCCATTGTCAAGGATAACGAGGATTGAATCCTGGTCGTTGAACTCGCCAAGGAGTTCGCCGTGGGAGTCATAGTTCAGGCGGTTGACATCCTTGTCATACCATACCTTGCGGCCGCCAAGCGTAGAGCGTCCTGCCTGCTTGAGCGTGATGCGATTGATGGACTGCTTGGTGAGGATATTGCCCTTGGCAGTCTTGCCCTTTATGGCCACCTCAGAGAAATCCTTCTCAAAGAATATCTTCTTGATCTTTGGTGCGAAATCGTGAGTAATCTTTATCACTTCCGCCTCACCGTTAGGGTTGGCAGTGAAA
>JAZRXS010000003.1:0-8319 GCA_045600325.1 Prevotella sp. | reverse complement strand
TATTCAACTTTCGCAAGTTCACATGTTATTGATTCCAAGATGTTTATTAGGATTTTAGTTTAGATTTCGAGCCGTTAGGCGATCCAATATAAAATCGTCCCTAAAAGCGACGTACTGGAGCGTATTTTTGTAAGGATTATAGTTTAAGATTTTGTTCTTTTGAACTATGATAAAAATCCAAACGAAAATCTCGACTGAAAATGCGCTCGAATACCTCGCTTTGAGTAAGGCTTTTTAGGGGATCGTCGCAAGCTCCTCGAAATCCAAACGAAAATCATTATAAAAATCTAAATTTTACATGCGAAACTTGAGTTATTTTACCGCCTCTATAAAGGCTTTGATTTTCTCGATGTTCTTGAGTGCAGGAGCGTCTTCAAACTTTGAGTTAAGGTCGTAACCGGCGAGCATTGGATGAGAGAATGCCTTGAGATCATCAAGGTCTTCAAGTCCGATACCGCCTGAAAGGAGGAACGGAATGTTGCCATCGTATGCCTTAAGGAGATCCCAGTTGAAACGCTTGCCACTGCCGCCGACAGTAGGACATTTGGTGTCGAAAAGGAAGTAGTCAACGAGTCCTTCGTACTGACGCCATCGCTTCACATCCTCTTCGCTCTGTACGCTCAACGCCTTGATGATTCCAATCTCTGGAACGAAGTCCGGGATGAGTGTGCGCTTGAGATTCTCTATCATCGTTGGCGACTCGTTGCCGTGGAGCTGAACATACGAAAGACCGTAGTTCACCACGCGAGTGAGAATGGTTTGTGGCATATCATCAACGAATACGCCCACCTTCTTCACTTGGGCTGTGCTTTGACCTTGGCCTGCCAAGTCTGGAATGATGCCAGCTCGTGTTGGCAGTTGTGACACATAACGGCGGCTCATTGGATAGAAAATAAGACCAATGAGGTCAACGCCAAGAGCTGCTACTTCATCAATGTTCTGCGCCTCGCGCATTCCGCATACTTTGATTATCATAAAAGCCCCACCCCCATCCCCTCCCCCTAATGGGAGGGGAGCGATATGCTGCGGTGGGAACAGCAATTTTAGTTGTTTATATTATTAATGAATTCCTTCAACGCCTCGCCTGGATTGGCTGTTTTCATGAAGTTTTCGCCTATGAGAAAGCCGTTGAAGCCTGCTTGGATGAGGAGTTTTACCGTTTCAGGATTGCTGATGCCGCTCTCGCTAACCTTGACAGCATCTTTTGGCAGAAGTTCTGAAAGGCGGAAAGAGTTCTTCACATCAGTGACGAAAGAACCGAGGTTACGGTTGTTTATGCCACAAACATCCGGTTCAAGTTCTGCGTATTCCAGTTCCTCTTCGCTGTGCATCTCCAGTAAAACCTCAAGACCAAGCTCATGGGCAGTCTGAAGAAGAGCCTTACATTCCGGCTTCTTCAAGTCGGCAGCAATGAGAAGTACGGCAGAAGCTCCGCAGAGAGCAGCCTGGAACAGCTGGTATTCATCGACAACGAAGTTCTTATATAATATAGGAATGGTAACTCCTCTTTGGCGAGCTATCTGGATAAACTCATCCTTTCCGCCGAAATACTTCTCGTCGGTGAGGATGGAAAGGGCGGCAGCACCGTTCTGTTGGTAAGAGATAGGGATAATGTCAGCACGACCTTCTTCCTTTATCCATCCCTTGGAAGGCGACCTGCGCTTGAATTCCGAGATGATGCCTGCGCCTCCGGGGGCATTTACCAATGCCTTGGCAAGCGACGGATGATACTTTTCCAACTCAGAAGCCTTGCTTTCCCATAGCTTATGGATGGCAGTTTCGGAGAGTATCTCTTTGGCTTTCGCCACCTCAATGCGCTTATGAGCAACTATTTCTTCAAGAATATCCATACTTTTTGAAGGGGTTTTATTGTATTTCTGTGGGAGTTCTGAATGGTAACTCTATGAGTTTCCACAAATATCTCTATGAGTTTTGAAAAAATTCGTATACAAAACCGAAGTGAGTTTGTATACAAAACTGAAGTGAGTTTGTATACGAATTTTTTCCTATCCCTAAGAGTTATGGATTAAAACTCCCACGATTGGTGTTCTTTTCCCAATGCTTTTCTTAGGAATTTATCTCTACAAACTTCTTGAGAACCTGCTTTGCCTTGCCGCTTTCAATAGATTCTTTTGCCATTGCGAGTGCCTCTTCGAGCGACTTTGACTGGTCAACAACGGTGATTGCAAGAGCCGAGTTCATCATTACAACATTCTTCTGCGACTCTGTTGCGCAGTTGTCAAGAACGTTGTCGAAGATTTGCTTAGCCTCTTCCTGAGTCTTTCCGCCGTAGAGGTCTTCTTCCTTTGTGCATGGAAGACCGAAGTCAGCAGCGTTATAGATCTGCTCTATCTTGTTTGTCGATACCTTGAAATCGCCAGTAAGCGAGATTTCATCGTAGCCATCGATAGAGTTTACGATACCGAAGTCGAGTCCGAGACGGCGACAAACATTAGTATAAAGGCGCATCTGGTCGAGAGTAGCCACACCGAGAACCTGGCAAGCTGGCTGCGATGGGTTTACCATAGGACCGAGAAGGTTGAAGAGGGTAGGGAAGGCTATCTGCTTACGGATAGGCGCTACAAACTTCATCGCCTTTGCGAACAATGGCGCATGAAGATAAACGAAGCCTGATTCCTCAATGGAACGATTGAGTTTGTCAAGGTCGTTTGTGAACTCAACGCCATGCATACGGATAACATCCGAAGCACCCGATGTTGAGGTAGCTGCCACATTGCCGTGCTTTGCCACCTTGTAACCAGCACCAGCAACCACGAAACATGAGCAAGTGGAGATGTTGAACGTGTTCTTCTGGTCGCCACCAGTACCTACGATGTCCACATAACGGTCAACATTCAGAAGGGCAGGCACGCCAGTTTCAAGGATGCCATCACGGAAACCGAGGAGTTCGTCAACGGTAACGCCACGCATCTGAAGCATGGCAAGCATGGCAGCAATCTGCACATCGTTATACTTCTGCTCGTAGATGTTTACGAGAATGTCCTTCGTCTCTTCGCGGCGGAGAGGTTCGCCGGCAAGCACTTTATCAAGATATTGTTTCATTTATGATTTTGTGAGGTATGATTTATGATTTTTGTAGTTGGTTTTATATCTTAAAAAGGGTCTGTCGCGATAAGCAACAGACCCTTTTTTGTATTTTCCTTATCCATTATAAGGCATACGAGGGATGCTTCTCACGACTTTTTCAATCCTGAGCTGCGCCACCACCATGCAATATAATTAACTGATTTCATAGAAAAATGTAAGATTTTGAGGGCTTTTTGTTACATAATGTAAGCAATTCTGCCCTTCATTGCGCTGCAAAGTTAACAATAATTACCGAACCAGCAAATATTTTTTTGTTTTTTTTACGCTAAACACAAAATATTCTTTACATATATTCGTTTTTTATATAAACAATTCGAGTTTCGTAAACTCAACTTGAACCCAAAAACAAATTGCCTATGCCAAATTCTACTCCTCTACAAAATTCCACACCTTCTGAACGTACATTGTCTTTTCTTCGTGAGTTCGCACACACGTTCAGAGTTATCAAGACTAATAACCAGACCATTGGTTATTGCGTAAACTAACCTTACTTTTTCCTAATACAAAATGCTCGTATCACCTTCACTCCTTGCAGCCAACTTCCTGGATCTTCGCAAGGATATAGAAATGCTTAATACAAGCAATGCCGACTGGCTCCATCTGGACGTGATGGACGGTAAGTTCGTGCCTAACATTTCCTTTGGTTTCCCTGTCCTTGAGCAGGTTGCAAAGATTTGCCAGAAGCCTTTGGACGTGCATTACATGATAGTCCAACCTGAACGTTACATAAAGCAAACTGCGGCTCTCGGTGCAATGATGATGAATGTTCACTACGAAGCTTGCACACATCTGCATCGCACCATTCAGGAAATCCACGATGCTGGCATGAAAGCCGGCGTAACACTCAACCCGGCGACACCTGTTTGCGTACTTGAAGACACCATCTGCGACGTAGAGATGGTGCTGCTCATGAGCGTAAACCCAGGCTTCGGCGGACAGAAATTCATTGAAAATACCATTGATAAGGTAAAGCAACTCCGTGAACTCATCACTCGAAAGGGCTCAAAAGCTCTCATCGAGGTTGACGGCGGCGTGCAGAACGAAACCGCCCCACGCCTTGCTGAAGCAGGTGTAAACGTGATGGTAGCAGGAAGCTATGTGTTCCGTGCTGACGATCCACACGCAAGAATCAACGAACTGAAGGCTCTATAATTCCGGAAAATCAGGAATATCGGATATTCCGAAAAATCGAAAAATCGAAAAAATGCTCACTAACGCACAGAAGAAACTCATACGCTCACTTGAGCAAAAGAAGTATCGCGACCGCCATGGCTTGTTTGTTGTGGAGGGTCCGAAGGCTGTGCGTGAGTTCATGAAATACCAGGAGCCCGAGATTCTGCTCACGGACATTGAGGAAATCAGGCAGGTGAGCTTCCTGAAACATCCGCAGGAAATGCTTGCGGTGTTTAGAAGTCCCACCAAGACCCCCCAAAGCCCCACCCCGCCCCTCCCCCCAGGGGGAGGGAGTCTAACAAATGACTCTAAGATTGAAGAAACAATTGATAAAAGTAATTTTAATCCCCCTCCCCTTGGGGGGAGGGCCGGGGTGGGGCTGGGAGGGCTTCGTGGGCTCCTCCTCGCCCTTGACGGCGTGCAAGACCCGGGCAACCTTGGAACCATAATCCGCATTGCCGACTGGTTTGGCATAAAGCAGATAGTGTGCAGCAAGGATACAGCCGATGCTTACAACCCGAAAACCGTACAGGCTACGATGGGAAGTCTCGTGCGCATAAATATAATATATGTGGAAAGCCTTGCAGAATGGTTGGGATCCTTGCCTGAAGGAACGCCTATCTACGGCACTCTCCTTGATGGCGAGAACATCTATGAGCAGAAACTGTCGCAGGAAGGTGTGATTGTTATGGGCAACGAAGGCAATGGGATATCGGAAGAGGTACGCAAATTGGTCACCCATAAGCTTCTCATTCCGAGCTTCTCTGATGGCGATACTGCTGAAAGCCTGAATGTTGCGATAGCTACAGCCATCACTTGCTCTGAATTCAGACGGCAATAATACTACAAAAAGATCTAATTAAGAAACTGAAAAGACTAAACTCAAATATAGCCAAACTACTGTCGCTCCTCCTTATTGTAATGATAGGGTGGGGCTTGTTTGCTTCTTGCTCAAGCGTTCAGCTCGCAGAAGGTGAACACTACATAGGCGAAGTGCATATTGAGAGCTCTGATGCTGCTGTCTCCACGGCTCAGTTTATGCCGTATCTCCGTCAGAATTCTTCCAATGGCTTGATGAGCAAGTTGTCTAAGAAGGGCAGGAAGAACATCTTTGACCCACAGAAAGCCGAAACTTCCCGCCAGGACTTCAAGGCTATTCTCAACAATAATGGTTATATGCAAGCGGATGTCAGCATAGACACCGTATTGAATGAGAACGGGGAACTGGACGTAACGTATCATCTTCATCCAGGAAAGCAACTCATCGTAGGCTCATTTGATGTGACTGTGGAAGACCCAAAGATGGACTCTTTGCTCAGGAAGAACAATATCCTTCCGCATTCTACCTTGTTTGTCAACAAGCCGTTCAATGCCACCCGCCTCAACAGCGAGCGTAAGCGCATCACGGATTATCTGCTTGAGAAAGGCTACAGCCGTTTCAACAAGGAATTCATAACCGTAGAAGCAGACACGTTGGAGGGCGAAGACAAGGTCTGGCTGATAATGCAGATAGAGAAATACAGGGCTAATTCAAAGATGCAGCCTATAGACCATCCGCAGTACAAGATAGGAAATATAACATATAAGACGCTCAACGCCAGACGTATGGCTTTGGGACAGGATAGCATTCCTGCCAAAAGGCAGATCTTCCGCAATAGTGTGCTTGCAGAGAACACGATGTTTGAGGAAGGAATGCTCTTCAAATATTCTGAACTTCAGAACACTTACAATCGTTTCGGACGATTGGGAGCGCTACGTTCCACGCAGGTAGTTCTCTCGGAACGCCCTGACACTACCATCATTGATGCGGAAATCAGGCTGCAACCGAACCTCGCCAACAGCATTTCATTCATGCCGGAAGGTACGAATACGGCGGGAAATCTCGGTGCAGCGGCCTCCCTTACATATTCAAACCGCAATGTTTTCCGTGGCAGTGAGACCTTCAGTCTGCAGCTTCGTGGTGCATACGAAGATATAACAGGACTGGAAGGCTATAGCGACAGCGAATACAAGGAAATCGGTGCGGAGGCTAAACTTGAGTTCCCTCGTCTCCTTGCGCCATTCATTAACAGCGAGTTCCGTCGTAGGCAGTTGGCTTCTTCCGAACTCTCGTTGAGCTATAATACGCAGAACAGACCGGAGTTTCATCGTCGTGTGCTTCGTAGTACGTGGCGCTATCGTTGGCAGAGCACCTCGAAATCACATTCCTACGTGTTTGACTTGCTCGACCTGAACTTCATCTCAATGCCTTGGATATCAGAGACTTTCAAGGAAACGTATCTTGAATCCGGCAGTAAGCGCAATGCCATTCTCAAATATAACTATGAAGATCTCTTCATCATGAAGATTGGTATGAGCATGTCTTACAAGGGTCGCAATCAGGCTTTCCGTGTTGGTGTGGAGACAGCGGGCAACACACTCAATGCCATTGGCAGGCTCACAAATCCACGAACCAATGAAGATGGACAGCAAATGATGTTCGGAATAGCATACGCACAGTACGCAAAGTTTGATTTTGACTATACGAAACTCTTGCCAGTCCGTGAGAAAGTTGATCTCGCTCTGCATACGGATTTGGGTGTAGCCTTCCCATATGGCAATAGTAATATCCTGCCTTTTGAGAAGAGATACTTCTCTGGTGGTGCCAATTCCGTTCGTGGTTGGAGCGTTCGAGAGCTTGGTCCGGGACGTTTCCGCAGTACGGATGGTGCCATTGACTTCATCAACCAGACGGGTGACTTGAAGATTGACCTCAACGCTGAGCTGCGAGGACCGCTGTTTTGGAAGTTCAACTATGCTCTTTTCGTCGATGCCGGCAATCTTTGGACACTTCGTTCATATGAGGACCAGCCGAACGGAAAGTTCCGTATAGCACATTTCATAGAGGAATTGGCTGTCGGATATGGTGCGGGTCTCCGCATGAACTTCGACTATTTCATTCTTCGTTTCGATTGTGGCATGAAGGCTATCAATCCTGCTTACGAGACAAACGAGGAGCATTGGGCTATAATTCATCCAAAGCTTAGTCGTGACTTCACATTCCATTTCGCGGTAGGATTGCCGTTCTAAGACCCCACCTAACCTCCCCACAAGGGAGGGACTCAGACGTCGCTGATAAAAACAAATCCATATATTGAATATTGTGCAAAAGTATTTGAAATTCATATTTATCTTTACCTTCCTTTTCCAATTGGACGTTTTATTCTTCCGGATGGTATCCCTCCCCCTTGTGGGGGAGTCAGAGGGGGGCGTGTGGCGTGCTGCCTTCGCCCAGAATAATCCTGAGGACAATGGTATCAACCTCAACACCCCGACATTTGTGCCAAAGGTGGCTGTGGAAGAGACGACGGTTGGTGGGGAAGACGTGCTCAGCGTCAAGCTCAATACGTTGACTATCACTCCTCCACGTACTTTCAAGAGCAACAAGGAGCAGCAGAAATTCAACAGGTTGGTGTACAATGTCAAGAAGGTTCTGCCTATTTCAAAGGAGATTCGTGGCATTGTCATTGAAACATACGAGGTGGTTCAGCAGATACCAAGCAAGAAAGAACGAGACAAACACATGAAGCAAGTGGAGAAGGACATAAAGGCAGACTATACTCCACGAATGAAGAAGCTCTCGCTCAACCAAGGCAAGCTGCTCATAAAGCTTGTCCATCGCGAGACGCAGTCTTCTGGTTACGGTTTGCTTCAAGCATTCTTGGGACCTGTTCGTGCCGGTTTCTATCAGGCTTTTGCGTGGACTTTCGGTGCATCACTCAACAAGAAGTATGATCCCGAAGGCGAGGATCGTGATATAGAACTCATCGTAAGGCAGATAGAGGCGGGGCAGATGTAGTAATGGAGTGAAGAGCGAAGAATTTATAACGGATAATTAATAACTAAACTTTCCCATCTTTTTAACAAAAACAAGAAAAACACTTTTTGAAGTCCTTTTAGAATCTCTTGCAAGATTCCGTATCTTTCTGTTCGTCATTCCTTGAGAGCGAGCTCTCATGAAATGCCAAACAGAAATATACTGTACTTCAAAAAGAAAAA
>JAZRXS010000002.1:0-5305 GCA_045600325.1 Prevotella sp. | reverse complement strand
GTTGATGTCGCGTTGTCCACTCTCCTCTGCGAACTTGCGTAGAGTTATCAAGTCCTGAAGATTATAAAATAGGATGGTTTCTGTTGGCAGACCGTCTCTTCCGCCACGTCCAATTTCCTGATAGAAACTTTCTATACTCTTGGGAAGATTGTTATGTATGATGAAACGAATGTTGCTCTTATCAATACCCATGCCGAACGCAATCGTGGCGCAGATAACATTGACGCGATCATTTATGAAGTCATCCTGTACCTGAGTTCGTTCCTGTGCTGACAATCCTGCATGATAAACACCAACTGAAATACCGTACTTCTTTAGTTCGGCAGCCATTTCCTCTGTCCCTTTTCTTGAAAGGCAATAGATTATGCCACTCTCATTCTTATGGCGTGCAATCACTTCAAGAATAGTACGAATCCTTTCCCGCTTGCGATAAGCCTTTCGAACATCAAGGCTAAGGTTTGGACGGTCAAAACTACTTATGAACACACGAGGTTCAGACAAATGTAACTGCTCAAGAATGTCTGCTTTTGTGACTTTATCAGCAGTCGCCGTCAAAGCCAAAATAGGAATATGAGGAAAAGAATCTTTCAATGTCCCCAACTGCGTGTATTCTGGTCGAAAGTTATGTCCCCATTGCGACACACAATGTGCTTCATCAATGGCAAACATCGAGACATGAGCATATTGCTGCAACCATGAGATTTCGCCCATCAAACGCTCTGGAGAAATATAAAGTATCTTGATTTCTCCACGCTGGCAACGCTCTCGTATAGTCCTATTGGCATATTCGTCATTATTGCTGTTCATGGCCTCAGCAGCGATTCCGTTTGCCTGCAAAGCGTCCACTTGATCCTTCATCAAAGAAATTAGGGGAGAAACAACAATGGCAACACCCTCAAGCATCAAAGCTGGAATCTGATAACAGACAGACTTTCCTCCACCCGTAGGCATCAGCACGAGCGCATCATGACCAGAAATGACATAATCTATGACGTCTTTCTGCAATGGTCTGAATGAATCATAACCATAAACCGACTTCAGTATCTGTTGTGCTTTGTCCATGTTTATATTATAGCGTTAATAATAAACCTTTTTATCGAATCTCCCAATGCCCGGTTTTGTTACTTCCCACATACTTAATGAGATTCAGATCTCGGAGAACGTAGAGGTCTCGTTTTATAGTCTTCTCGGAAACGTTAAACATTACTGCAAGACCGGATGCATTTATCGGGACATTTATCGGGACATTTATCGGGACATTGACTGTGCCATTTTCTATTGTCTCATAAATCTTACGTTGTCTTTCAGTGAGTTGCGATAATTTTACCGTGTTATTTTCAGGGACATTTACAGTATCATTCTTCTGTGTATTATCGACAATTCCGACATTCTTGACGATTTCATAATACCTATCAGACAACTTGTAGCCATCTTGTGCAGAGATAAGCAATCCTTCGTTAGTGAGTTTGCGCAAAGTCACCTCATCTGTGTGACGTTGGCTTTCGCCTTGCGAAGCACGGAAGAGGGCAAGAAGGTCGAAGACGTTGAGTTTGTTGTTTGCAGGTCGTGCATTCTGCAACTCACGAGCATAGAGCATGAAGGCTGGGTACTTGATTTCGCCTGGGAGTCGTAGGCATACCTGCCATTCGTCTGTAAGAGAGTAATCAGGCAAACACTTGCCATCCATCAGGCAATGGTAGAACATCTTGTCAACGCCCTGTCCGCTCTTCTCTATGAAGCCTGCCTTCTGCAGAACCTCAGTAATGAGCTTGCAACGAGGCATACTATTGACCGTAAGAATGTTGTCAACATCCACGCCAACAGGGAAACCACCGGCATTAGTGATGACGAGTTGGTCGGGGTACTGTTTGATTACCACATCGCTTTGGATATACATCACACGATGGCAACATGCGTTGAGGATTGCTTCTCGCACAACCTCATGATTGAACGTAGGGATGTCACCAATACGGAAGCCATCATTGTAGTGCTGCAATGGGTTGCTGGCTGGTTGGTTGATGTAGTTCCACACCGAATCGACCATCAGCACGAGTGGCTCTTGAAATTCCTGACGTGCAGTGTATTCTATCATAGAGTGATATAGGCGGTACTCTACGGTCACGCGATTGCAATACAGATGCTTGCGTATTGCTTCTGACTTGCCAAGAAGGATAAGGGCAGCATTGGTCAGCTGACCATCCTTATTCATGAGAGCAAAATCACGGAGCACCTGCAAAGTGGGTGTGCTCTCAAACTCTGGTTTGTTCCAGCGCTGGGCATAGCCTTGTTTTATCACACGGATTGCTTCTTCATCCAGGTCTTCAATGGTAAGTCCTTCACATATCTTCTCGGAGAAATCTGGTTCCGACTCCTGCAGAATCTTGAGATACATGGCATCGGACATTGGCTTGAGTTCTTCACCAACGCGCATCAATGGCACGTCCTCGAACTTGAAGACCTTACCGATAGGGCGTGAAGGAACCTCAATCACCAGCACACGACGGTTCTCTTCGTCATAGAGCTCATAAATCTCAGGACGAATAGTTGTGTCGCGATAGATGTCCGACTCCAGTTGCCCGATAGCATCCTGTGCCTGGCGAGTGCCTGTGACACGATGCGGATAGTTGTCATGCATGCCTATGACCAAACGACCGCCACCTTCATTGCAAAGGGCGATGACATAGCCAAGGATGCAGCGGCGACGATCCTTCGGATTGGTCTTGCCTCGACCATCGTAGGAAACGTTGCCTCCTTCGCCCGCCTTGAACTCAACACGGTCTTCAGATTCGCGCATCTGCTGGAGTTGCTGTATGGTGAATTTATTCATTATTGTTGCGGTCTTGGTTTTTAATGCTTCTCAATCCTTCCTCAGAAGCTCGTTTATATCCACTTCGAGGAGTTCTGCAATCTTGACGAATGTCTCCATTGGTGGTTGGCAAGCATTGGTACACCATTTGCTTACTGTTGTTGGCGCACATCCCATTTGCTCTGCAAGCCACTTATTGGTCTTCTTTTTATCGACAAGAACCACTTTTATTCGGTTTTCCATTTTATGCTGAATTTATTTATTTTACGTTGCCTATCTCTAAGTGCCCATTTACATTGAGTGTCTTATCTTCGATTATTTTGCTAGAGTGGTTACTTCTTCCATATATATAACCTTGTCGCCCCATCCATCTCCGAATATGCTAGGCGACTGAGTGGAGATGAAGAACTGTGCATTAGAGTTGAGTTTTACAAGAATATTAATCAACTCAAACTGCCAGCTAACATCAAGAGAATTCTCGGGTTCATCAAGCAGTACAACGGCTTCTTTATCGTCCAGAAGGAATACACGAAACAAAATCAAAAGAATCTTTTTTTCGCCAGAAGATAAGGCTTCAAGCGGAATTACCAGACCATTAGATACTACATTGAACTTACTTCCTTTTATTTCAACATGCTTTCCAGTTGATTTAAAGAGTTCATTGATGATTGAACAAAAATCATCTATTCGAGCCTTCATTTTTGCTTGCTTTTCTGCAGAGGCATCTATCATTGCCATTCGATGATACATCATTGAAGGGCCAGTCTTCATGTCATACATAAAGAATTCAAGCTCCTGAGTCAATGCATTCGCCGTTTTACGTTTATCACGCATGATAAGATTGTCTATGGATGGTACATAAACAATCTGAGTCTTGTCCTCAAGATTATAGAGAGCTAGTTTATTGATGGCATTAAGCAACATCGTTTTACCACTGCCATTTACACCAACAATGATATTCACATCTTCATTTGCAGTGAAGTGAACATCTTGTTTACCCCAAAGTCGGGTTGTAACTTCTTTGATTTTTTGATTTGCCATAATGCCTGATCTTTGATGTGTTCGATGTTTGACAAAGAACACACATTATTAATATTACGCGTGCAAAGTTAATCATTTTTAGCTAAATAAAAGACGATGTAGTCTATTTTTCTATAAAAATTCCACACTTTAATAGTATTTTCTTCACTTTTTTACCATATAGTTGCCAATTCCTTGCAGCTAATTGCCATTTATAACTCAGAATTCAGTGACTATTTATAACCGGCTTCTCTTTTCCTGACTTCATCACTTTTTTTGCGCCATCATATAGCGTAGAATGAAAATCAATGAGTTACGTAATTTTTTTGGGGTGACTTTGGGTGACGCAAGCCGATTTTTTCGTACCTTTGCGCCATGTTTATACGCAAGAAAGCCAATCGCTCAGGCACTATCAGTGTCGTTGTGGTGAGCAAAGCACATGGGAAATTCATCGAAGTAAAGAAGTTCGGAGTAGCAAAGTCGGAAGCTGAGTCCGATAAGATGTATCGTGAAGCCAGTTGTGGCTCCGCACCCATGACGGCCAGCAGGAACTTGACTTCGATGACCGCAGTGGGAAAGAAGTTGAGGAAACAGAGCGTTTCCTTGGCAACATTGACAGCGTGTTGATAAACGGCACCCAGCTGCTGCTCAACCAGGTCTATGACAGCATCGGCTTCAATCGGATTCCCGATGAAATTCTGCGTCATCTTGTAATAGCAAGAGTATCGCAACCCAGAAGCAAGCTTGCCACAGTTGACTATCTCAAGTCATATTACGACGAGGATGTTGACCTCAACCGCATCTACCGCTATATGGACAAGCTCTACAACACGCAGATGGAACTGGCACAGCAGATCAGCGTGGAACACACCCGACAGATATTCGGCGGCAGGATTGGCTTGATGTTCTACGATGTGACCACTCTGTACTTTGAGACGGCAGAAACGGACGTACTGCGTGAACCTGGCTTTTCGAAAGACGGCAAGACGGCTGAGTCGCAGGTCGTTCTGGGACTGCTTGTGTCGGAAGGAGGCTATCCGCTTTCTTATTCCCTCTTCAACGGCAGCCAATATGAAGGCTTCACCATGATTCCCATGATTGACGACTTCAAGCAACGCTTCACGCTTGGTGACGACTTTGTGGTCGTGGCTGACTCCGGTCTGATGAATAAAAATAACGTGCGCCTGCTTCAGGAGGCAGGTTACAAGTACATTCTGGGAGCCCGCATCAAAAGTGAGGCTACAAGTATCAAGGAATGGATTACCTCGCTGGAGAAAACAGACCATGCCTGCTACGAATACAAGCGGCAGAACGGTGAAAGGCTCATTGTAAGCTACTCCGAGAAACAAGCCAAGAAAGATGCCTACAACCGTGATCGTGGAATTGCACGACTAAGGAAGGCCTACAAGAGCGGGCACATCACCAAGCAGCAAGTCAACAAGCGCGGCTATAACAAGTTTCTTGAAATCAGTAAGGACA
>JAZRXS010000001.1:0-59718 GCA_045600325.1 Prevotella sp. | reverse complement strand
TACGGCGATGGAGGGGCGCGGGTATCGCCAAACTTGGCGATGGGGAGAGGGGCGCGGAACGAGGGAATGCGACTATCTGTAGGGGCGGTAGTTGACGTAGCGGGCGTGACCACGGGGGATCATGCGGCGGGTCTGCTGCTTCTTGACCCAGAAGACGCGGGAGTAGACGAGGGCTTCGGTGAAGTCGGGGGAGCGGTGGAGCCACTTCTTGATTTCGGGCTTGGAGGAGAGGCAGCGGCCTTTGCCGCGGTCGCGCTTGGTCTCGTCTACATTGAAAAACCTGCGTTCTTGCATCAAGATTTCTCGAAGCGTCATATTCTCGAAGCCTTTGCCGCTGAATCGGCGTTCGAGCAAGTGACGGGATATTGTTATTTCGCCGTACTTTATAGCATCTGCGAGATTGTAGGCGCATTGAGACTTGAGCGAGTCGAAGTCTTTCTTTGCTATTTCGAGGTCGTTGGCTGTTGCTCCATACGGAGATTCCTGGTTGTTGAATGGAACAGCCTTGGGGAAGAAGCCTTTGTAGCTTTGGCCGAGACCGTTTGAGTCGTAGACGTGATTGCGGTCGTCTACTCCCCAGTTTCGCTTGAGGTCGTTTGTATGATTGATGCTGTCGCGAGAGTTGAGCTGACTTACGTCTATGTCGATGATGCAGTTGCCTCGAATAAGCCAAGAGATGGAAAGGTCACCACCCTCGAAGGCGAGGTCTTGACTCATACGCAGGACTCCGTCACCATAATCAGGAGGACGCGAGAAGAAGTCTTCCATTTCGGATGTGGAGATGTAGTCTTCGTTGAACTGTTCGTAATCCCAGTTGCCTTCAAGGTCTCGTGCAATCATCTCGTCTGATTGGTTGGCGAGGTTGGCGAGGTATGATGGGTCGGACTGCATGAGTTTTATGTTCTCGGACAGCTTTGCTCCGAAGAACTCGATTGAATGGATGAACAGGTCTTGAGGATTGCCGTATGCCTCGTATTCTGGCTTCCAAAGCGAGTCTATCTTTGCTTTTGCCTTGTTATATACCTCTTCGGCTGTGTCTCCCCATACGGCATCGTTTAGACTGTCGCCACCGGCGAAGAAAACATAGCGTCGCATTCCGTCTCGCTCTGGGATTGGAAGGCCTGCGCGCTCGGGATGCATAAGACCGTCGGAGTATATCGTGTCTTTTTTGCCAATCCACCAATCGCACAGCTTGCGGAGGTAGCTTTTGTTGTCTGGATTACAGGTAAGCATCATGCGAAGACGGATGCCTGTAGTGTTGCGCATAATTGTCGTAAGATACAGAATTTTAGCAAATTCGTCGACATGGGTGCTTTCGTCTACGAATACGTAGCAGCGCTCTTTTCCTTGAAATCTTTGCTTGAAATCCTCGATATTTCCGGAATGATATGAGAAGTAAATAGTACCTCCGGAATTCAGCCTCCAGCAAAGACTTTTGTCGCTCGAAACGAAATAACCGAAATCTTTGAATATGCCTCGAGAACACTCGATGAGAGAGTCGAGGTCGGGCTTCTCGGCACGAAGAGCGATGGCCGTAAAATTCGGATCTTCGATATCGTAGATGCATTCGAGAAGACCTGCAAACGACTTGCCGGGGCCACGAGAAGAACCGAAGATGCGAATCTTGGCATTTGACGACAATGCTCGCTCTTGTCCGCCTGCGTTAGGGCATATAAAGTTCTTGATGGGACGTTCGCGGTCGCGTCGCCTCATCTCGTCAAGCGCTTCGTATGTCAAAACATCGTTTCCATAGATGTCTTTTATTCCAGAATATTTATTATCATCATCTACCTGCATCAGCATATGTATCTTCGTAAAAATGAGTATTTTGACGGTGCAAATATACGAATAAATGGGTATTTCTGCAAGAAAAGCGTATAAAAATTAAGATTTTAGGGTTAAAATTTGGAAATAATGTATAAAAGATGTATATTTGCACCCGAAAATAGCATAAATATGCCTCGGTAGCTCAGTTGGGAGAGCAAAAGAAGACGGGCTTCCTCACCGCCCCTTATCCGCCCGTCTTCTTGACACGTCGGTTCGATGCCGACCTGAGGCGCAAGCGGAAAAACCGCAGTCTGAGCATTGAAGACCTCGATGCGGAAGACACACAAGACGCAGAATACTTAAAATAGCACTATTAAACATCTTCTTAATTGCTTGAGTTTTATGAAGTCTTGTGGAAACTCATTTTTAACCAGCGCAAGAGCGACTTGCGGAAGAACCGCAAATGCGGGAGCGCACAAAAAAAAACTATTCACGATGGATAAAGCACAAATCGTTACCGAACTAAGGCAGAGGGTTGGAACGACCAATCTCAGCGACCAGACAATCACGACTTTAACAGCACCATTGCTTCCTGCGGAAGGAGAACCAGGGAAGGATTTCTTCTCGAGGGCGACCGACTTCTTGAAGACACTGAACGGGAACTTCTCGCACGACGTTGCGGCACAGGTCAACGCTCAGGTGGACGCCAAGGCGAACGAGAAGTTCGAGGCATTCAAGAAGGACTACAAGCCAGAGGCTCCGAAAAGCATCGACGAGCTGCTCAAGATGCTCGGCGTGGAGAAGAAGGAGGAAAACAATGGCCCCAAGACGATAGACGAGCTGCTCGCCATCATCAAGGGAGAGAACAAGCAGCAGGATGGCGGCGTGTCGATGAAGGATGTGCTCGCGGCCATCAAGGCGCAGCATCAGCAGAAAGACCCGGAGCACGAGGCGTTGCTCGCACAGATGAAGGAATTTATCGAGGAGAGCAAGAAGGCCAAGGCACAGGCTGCTTATGAGGGTATCGTGGAGTCGATAAAGGAAGCAGGAATGAAGCTTAACGTGGATAGGCTTGAATGGGAAACCTCGTTGGAGCTCGTCACCCTTCGCAACGGAAAGAACGACATCACCTCGGACAAGATGCTCGAGCTGGTGAAGAAGGAGTACGAGAAGCGCTTTGCAGCCAGTCACCCAGGCGGAGATACTGACCCATACGGCAACAGCAATGGTGTAGGCGGTTTCGGCGGAAACTATGCAGCCATCAAGAAGGAGGCCGAAGCCAAGTCGGCATTGAAGCAGAAGGCACGGGAGGCACAGCGCAGCAACTGGAAGTGATCCGTTGATGATCAGGTGAGGAGACCCCTTGGAATAGAGAGAATATATATAACAATTCAAAACTAAAGGAGAAAATTATGAGCAGATTTTTCAACACTGCAGACAACCATTTCACTTTCTCTGGTAAGATTGGTGGCGCATATACCGTCTTTGAGGGCCAGCCTTGGCAGCTCACCGGCGGTGCATACTTCGATCTGGAGCAGCTTCCACTCTATCCAAACGGTTGTCTGCCCGCTGCAACTCCCATCTACTTTGATGAGGAGACCCGCAAGGTGCAGATTCACTATGCTTTCAAGGTAGCAGAGCAGGTCAGCAACAAGAAGGCTGTCAAGATCGCCAAGGGCTATTGGGGCTCGACCATCAAGGAGGGCATGGTACTCGCAGAGGCACAGGCCGACGTGGCCACCGCTGCCACCGCAGCCTATACTGTAGACAGCGTAGACCGCAGCAACGCCGAGTATGATGTCGTGACCTTCGACAAGGCCGTCACCGCTGCTGCCGACACCATCCTCTGGGAGGTGAAGAGCGCCACCGAGATGACCGTGAAGGTAGTGCCAAACGCACTCACCGACCGTGACAAGGTGCGTCATGCGGAGGACTTCATGGTGGACTGCAACCCTGTGTTCGGTTCTACGGGTGCTGTGCTGATACGTCGCATCGCACCTATCGCACCAGCCGTCATCAAGGCCCTTCGCGAGAACCAGTGCTACTTCCGCTTTGACAAGCACAAGTAATTAACCACTAAAAGGAAAAGGAGAAACAACTATGCCAAATATTCGTAGTTACGAAATGTACGGCTCGCTTGACATGCGTCGCTATCTCTCGCCCGAGGAGTTCCGTCAGATCTATATCGACTCTGACGCGAAGTACAACGGCAAGGGTTGGCAGACCTGCGCAAGCTTCTCGCCCAAGCAGCTGAGCCGCGTATGGGGCAACAATGTAAAGGAGGCAACCATTGTGCCAAAGGCTTCGACCCTCGCAGTAGGTGCCAACAAGCCTATCCGCTCTACCCAGGGCTGGCGCTACTATGGCGGCAACATCTTCAAGATCGGTCATGCAAATGAGCTTTCTGAGGATGATTTGCTGAAGCTCCAGGAGCTTGCTGCCGGCAATCAGGGCCGCCTTGGCCAGATGATCATCGAGACCTTCATCAGCCGCTCAGACCAGCTGATTATCGGTATCCACAACAAGCTCACCTCGTGGGTGAACAAGGCCAAGTCGACCGGCCTCATCGTAGACTGGGACGACGACGGTATCCCTGTAGGCGTAGACATGAACGTGCCTGCCGACCGCAAGAAGACCGTCATTGCCTCTTGGTATGACAAGGGCAACAACTATGCCCCTCTGACCTCGTACAACGGCAACGTGGTAGACCCTATCGAGGATATGCTCGAGGCTCAGAAGTTTGCAGAGGACAACAACATCCCATTCGACCACTGGGAGATGACCAAGGCCGCTTACAAGCGTTTCGTGAAGCACCCAGCCGTCATCGCAAAGTGCCGCAACCGCCTCGTGAACACCACCAACGCTACCTACGCACTCGTAGAGGACGAGGTGATGAGCCTCGTGCACGGCTATGGTGTAGCACCTATCGCCATCGTGGACGAGAAGTCGGCTCGCGAGATCGACGGCCAGCTCGTGGTGGATGTAGAGTCGTTTGATCAGGACGCTTTGGTGCTCTGCCAGAGCGGCGACCTCTTCGACATCAAGAACGCATGCTCGGTATACGAGGAGCGTGTGAAGTACGGCGGTCAGTCGCCAGACGCACAGTATTCGTTTATCGGCGAGAACAGCGCCATCGCTGTACTCAACACTTGGGTCGAGCGTCCTATCAAGAACATCTTCGAGACCGAGCTGTGGGTATTCCCTGTATTCAAGGACCCACGCAACATCGTCATCCTCAACACTCAGGCAACCCACTCGTTTGCTCTTCCAACCGAGTACGAGCCACTCTTGAAGTGATGACAAAACAGTGTTAACCAACTAAACGCACAAAGCTATGGACTGCGGATGCAAGAATGGACAACAACAGACATATACGGTCAAGGCTTACCTGAAAGGTAAGGTGGCAGACTACACCATATCTGACAACGTGGTCGAGACCGTATGCTTCGAGCGAGGACTTGAGCCACTCGAGGAGGCAGGTGGAAGCGACACTCGACTGATGAAGCTCGCCTACGCCGACTTGCTGAAGTATATCTACCTGCAGCCATCGACGACCAAGAGCTACGCCATACAGAATGGAACCTGGAGCCAGAAGGAGGGTCACACCATCCTCTCTGAGAACGACAGGAAGCGACTGCTCGCCGAGATGCGCAAGCTGTATGCTGAGTGCGGAGAGCCCGAGTCGATACCGACAACCAAGCCTACCATCAGGCTTTCGGCCATCGGCATGAGGACTTGGAAAAGAAAGGGCAACGTATGAACCTGAGGACTGGACCAGAAGGAGGCGGAGTGTATACTCCACTCGGAGCGGAAGGTGGCTATCCGAACCAATGCAGGATAGTCAGGAGGACGAAGGAGACCAGCTTCAAGAAAGGCGAGGAGACCGTCCTCTACGAAGGTGAGTGCGTGTGGTTCGGCTCGGGACAGATGCGTAAGTTCCATCTTGGAAGCGTCGTGATGGCGGACTTCTGCGTAGAGATACCGTATGTATTGAACTGCGAGAACCTGCCGAGAAGCGGAGACATCATCTCTGTGGAGGACAGGTGCTTCGAGTGGCCGGTAGTGGTGGCGACACCCGACGAGGTCTTCTGGATGGGTACTACGGTCTACTTCAACCAGACAATGAACTGATATGGCAAAGCCGGTACGATATTATGTCAAGGACATCCTCGAGGAGCTGTGTGGCTTGGTAGAGGATGTATGCGAGCCACAGAGGGACAGGGCAGGCGATCCGCTTGACACCGTCTATACGAATGGCAGGCCTTCGCAGACGGACAACCATAGCGAGTTTATCGTCGTAAGCCTGTCGAGGTCGGTATACTCGCACGGCACGCATCAGAACGCGGCTGTCTATATGGACATCTACGTGAAGAACGCGCAGGGAGGAATAGAGAAGACGTGGAGGCTGCAGGAGATCTGCGATGAGCTGACGGAGAGGTTTCCGTACTATCGGAGCAAATATCCTGAAGACTCGAAGGAGAAGAGGTGGTCGATGAGAAGCCCGAAGCTTGTGCTTTCGGGGGACGACCAGCTTGGATTCACGGCTTGGAGGTTGAGGTGGAGTCTTTCGGTTAACACTACAGACAGATTCGCAATTATTGATTTGGAAGAGGATAATAATATTAACAATTAAAAAACTATAGTATTATGGCAAGTATGATCGAAACTAAGAAGGATACTCTTCTTGAGGTGCTTGACGATGCCCAGGTTGTCCTTTGGAGGCCAGGCAGTGTCGCAAACATGACTGAGTTCAAGACCATAAACAACTTCACCGAACTTCCTGTCATCGAGGAATCTATCGAGGTCGACATGGGTTCTGTCGATGCGGCTTACACCAAGCTGACTGACGGTACCATCGTAGCAGGTAAGTTCACCAAGGGTGACCCTTCTTGCTCATTCAACGTGGCATCTATCAATTCTAAGATAGCCGAGCTCCTCGGTAACAGGCTCAGCAGCACTGCAGCTCAGGTGGATATCGATGGAGATACCGAGAGCCCATGCAACCTCCATTCGTACTCAACCGGTATGAAGCCAAAGCATGGTGTAATCGTTATCGCCAACGGCGACTTCTCGCACATGGTTGTATTCCCAAATGCTGCCCTCTCGGCATCATTCAATCCTGTCGGCGGCGGCGATGCAAACACCGGCTACTGGGCTGTTTCATTTATTCCAATGGCGGCTACCGGCGACGAAGTCAACAAGACCGACGGTGCTTCTTTCTACCTCGGCTGATCAGGAGAGGACGCTGGGTTTCTTACGGGATGGAATCGGAGTTTCCGGCTCCATCCCTATTTTTGATTGAGCCAAGTACGGCTCAATAGGTGGGGATATTGGCACCAAGACCGAGTCTCGGCGAACGGGACGGGATGAATGGACGGGGCTGAGAGCCTCGGGAGAAGCCAAGGGAACGGTGGCGGTATGAAACAAACAAAAAAATATAAAAGGGAATGGCAGAGCAACAGAAGACGATGACGGAGCCTACTGTGCAGTTTGAGGCTGCGCTGAACGCCGTACTTGAGGATAAGCCCGAGTCGGTGTTGGTGAGGGGAAGGAAGATGACGGTGAGCGACCTCAAGAAGGGCACGATACGCTTCATTACCGACATACAGTTGAGCAACACGGATGAGGGAGACCCGAAGGTCACGGCGAAGATCGTGGCGGCGATGGTGATAAACAACTGGTGGGGACTGAAGGCCTTTTGGGGCATTGTGTGGAGGATGCGGTGGATGTGGTATCACTATGTGAAGCAGTATTCGGACAGAGAGCTGATACCGGTGTTCCAGCTGCTTAAAAAAAAAGCGGACTTGGCAACGGCAGCATCTACGATGAATACCATATTAGCGACCGCGATGAAGGACACAGGAATGGCGAAGACGAGGGAGGAAGCAAAGCGTATCCGAGCAGAGAGCACCTTGGCTCAGCTTGGGCAACAGCAGAGAAATTCCCCCACCTCACAGCAAGCAGATACTTCTGCGGAGGACTCTTCGAAGTAAGGATGTGGCTATACTACTGGGGTATGACGGACAAGCAGATAGAACTGCTGCTGGCAGACCAGCCTCTGGTGGTGTATGATCACGACAAGAAGAAGAAGGGCGGCGGTGGAAAGAAGGGAAGGCATTCTACTGAAGACAATGTGAAGTCGAGCCTCGGTGACGTGAAGATGGCCGAGGCGAAGTTTGCACAGAAGCACGGACTCGGAAGTGATGGCTCAGTCAAACTTGACTTCAATGCCATCATGGAGAGGAACAGGAGGATGCGTTCGGAGAACAAGAGTAAAGAATAATCATAATACACGAGGATATGCGCGTATCATCAGGTATGATAGAGTTGCTGAAGGACTTCGAGGCGTCGGGACGCTTCGAGCCGAAGGCGTATAAATGCCCGGCGGGCGTCTGGACCATTGGCTACGGCCATACTGGCAAGGACGTTTACGCCGGGCTGGTCATTAACAAGGAGCAGGCGGAGGCACTCTTGAGGAAAGATGTGGCTGTGGCCGAGGTGGCGGTGGAGAAGGCGATCGGCAGGACGAAGCTGACACAATGGCAGTTTGATGCGTTGGTGTCGTTTACGTTCAACCTGGGCAGCGCAAACCTGAGGAGGTCGACGCTGCTGAAGATGGTGGTGGCGAGCCCATCGAACATCAATGGCATAGTGAAGGAGTTTGCGAAGTGGAAGAACGCGGGCGGCAAGGAGCTGATGGGGCTGAAAGTCAGGAGGGTGAAGGAGGCTTGCTGGTATGCGTTCGGAAGGTGTGGGGAGGATGAGGTGATGAAGATGTGGGAGGGGGTGTATGGGTAAGGGAAGTTTAGCAAACAAGAACAAGTCGAGATTGATAAAGGCGATGAAGGAAGCGAAAGCAAACCTTAAGGCAATAACAGACGCTCTGTTGATAAAGGCTTGTAGAGCGTACGCCGTGCAGGCTGTTAGAGACTGTGTATATAATTATCTCGACAGTTCTGGTCATAAGCAGCTGACAGGAAACACGGCGTTCGGATTTGCCGCAGGGGTATTCGCGAATGGTAAGTTGATAAAGCCGATAATCACAGCTGCGGCTGCCTGTCCGGAGCTACGACCTCCGTCTCGTGGATACGCAAAGCCTGGGGATACAGGTTTTCAGGACTATGGAACAAATGAGTTTATCGAGCCGGGCAACAAAAGGTCTCCATATGTGAGAAACTACAAGAATGGAGATGGGTTCGTAAACGTGAGAGATGGAAACTCTACAGATGACGCCAAGAGGGAGATTTCTTCTTATGCCGTGTCAAGCAGCGACAAGGTGACTGTAGTATTAGTGAACGCTGTTCCGTACGCCGAATTCCTTATGAAGGAAAGAGGCTTCGATATAATAGAAAGTGTAAAATACAATGTAAAGCACGATCTTATAAGAATTGTAGAGCAAACTGACTTTTCGGCAGGAGGCGGCAAGCATACAGAAGAAAAAAGGGACATAACCGGTAAGACGCTTAGACAGATAATGACAGGCGGCCATTTCGAGGAGGAAAATGGAGAGTCGTTTTTTGTTGACGACAGAGCGAGAGAGTTCAGTGACAACATGAAATGGATAGACGACATTGCGAGAGAGCTTGAACAACTAAAGCGAAATTCGAATTTTTGACAATAAAAAAATATACGATATATATGGCATCGTTAGGTTCTGTAAATTTTGAGATAGGAACAACCGTAAACGACAAGGCGTTAACTGAGCTTGAATCGAGGCTCAGAGGCCTGTCGAGTTTGTATTCTGTGAATGTAAAGGCCAACATAGACATTGATGGTCTTGACACACTTTCGTATGCTGCGAAAGAGATAAACAAGACAAAGGATGAGGTAAGTGCTGCGGTTAACGAGATAAGCAAGGGCTTCAGTAAGTATCTCAGGGACGATATAATCAAATTCAACGAGTCGCTGAAGCTCGTAGGAGATGGTGTAGACCTAAAGGACAACGTCAAGGACATAGACAAGCAGTTGACTGCTCTCAGCGACAAATACATCGAGACGTTTGTCAGGATGAGAGACCTTGTAAAGAAGGTTTATGGAAAAGCCGAACCTCCATCGTTCTTGAACATCGACCCAGCCATGCTAAACGCTATGACCTCTGAGGTTATACCGTTTGTAAAGCAGCAGCTCGAAGCGTTGAATCATGCTACAGAAGAAGAAGCAAAGGAGATAAGGAAGAACTTTATCAACCTCTTTGATTCTATAGGATTCAAGGATATGTTCGGAATAGAAAACATGGAGAACGGATTCGCCTCTATGGTGAATCATCTTGAAGGTTCTGTCCATAAGATAAGCAGGCTCTACAAGAAGCTTGACATTCCATTCCCAGAGATAGGTCTTGATTTCGAGAAGCAGGAAAAGTTCCTTACCGGAAAGACTCTTGTGTTTGACAAGATGTTTGTGAGGGACATAGGAATGATGGAAGCTATGGGCAAGCTCAGACAGCGAGCAAACGAATACTTCGTAAAGAACCCTATATTTTTGAAGTTCTCCATTTCAGAAAAGTATGTTGATGGCACTAAGACAGCTCTCGATGGCGTTGCGGGCAAGTTTGCAGAAACGATGTCTAAAAACATCAACGATGCGAAGGATTCATTGAAATCAATACCCGAGGCATTAAGAGCTTCTCTTGACGAGATACAGAAGATCGTAGAGAAGGTGCAGACCGACATTACAGACAAGGTTTTCGAAGTAACTCCAAGAAAGAAAAGAAGCACAAAAACAACATCCGATACGGCGGATGGAGACAGCGTACAAGAACCAAGAAGAAGGGGTCGTCCAAGAAAGAACCCAGTCGCAGAAGAGGGAAGTGAAGATGGGTCAGTGGAAGAGGTGGTGGAAAGTGCTCTTCAGAAATACATAAAGACAATCTCTAACGAAAAGGGATATCGTGACACAAAAGAGCTGAATCGCTTAAAGAAAGAATCGAAAGATGCATTCAACGAGGCTACTGCAGGTTATGATGTCAATAGTAATTCGGCAAGGAGAGATGCCTTGTACGGATTTGATGGAACAAAGGAAGACCAAAGGAAGGGCGGAGCTTATGATTACATAAGCAGACTCGAAGATGCAAAGAAGAAGTGGACAGAAATAAAGAATCTGTCTAACGGGAACGATATTGTATCAGGAGAGGCTGACAGAAAGATTACAGAAATCGACAACCTCATAGGAGACTTCAAGGAGCTGATTGTGGATTCTGTTGAGTCTAAGAATGTCGGCTCTAAGATTTACTTGAAGAAATTCAACACGAAGCAGGAAGACTATCCATCTGGAAGAACAGACAGTGCGGAGGAATACATCTATGACGCGGATAAATTGCTCTCGATCACAAAAGAGGCTGCAGAAAGCGGAGCGTTCAACACAGAACAGGTTGCAGACGGCGTGTCTGAAACGGTAAAGGACGTGATAGAGGAGGTTGTAGAGAAGGTTGTAGACGGAGCGTCAGACGGCGCAAAGGAAGCCTCAGAAAAACAAGCAGAAGATGCTGGCAAGGAGGTTAAGAAAGAAGTAGGCGATGCTGTAGAGAAGATTGTAAAGGGAGCCTCTGAAGGAGCAAAAGGAGCAGCGAGCGACATATTTGGAGGCAAGTACGATTCGGCTGGGCTTCATAAGAAGATAGTTGGATTCAAGAACGACGACTTGGAATCGCTGGAGTCACTGATTAACGACGTCTTGTCTGGAGGTCTGAAGGGATCATTAAGAGAAGCACTCGATGAAATATACAAAAGCTCCAAGGACGCTACTACAAAATCGAGAGCGACGAGACATTTGCAGTCTCTTGGCAAGATACCGACTGACATAAATGACCTTGAAGCATCTTCGGGATGGATTGACAAGATAGCAGAGATAAACTCTTTCATTGATAAAGCTGGCGGAATAAATGCCATAGAGCATCATACTACTGGTGGAGAGGCAGGTGGCGCCCAATACAGGATTGAGGCTGCCTTGGTAAATCTTTACGCTTCGAAGATAAACGGAGCGGCTCATAGCGTAGGTGGACCTGTCTATGGCCCTGGAACAAAAACGAGCGACTCGATACCCGCCATGCTAAGCAATGGGGAGTATATCGTCAACGCATTCTCGACGGACGTATTCAGGCCTATTCTCAATTTGATGAACGGCGTGAAGGGTGGAGTCACGGAGACCAAGGAACTTGAGAGTGCTTTGGTCGGGTTGAGTAATGCTCATCCTGAGGTTAAGGCATTTTCTGATTCTCTGAATGCGCTTCAGTGTGGAGCCGTGCTTGGCGTGGAGCAATTCGAGGCGCTTGAGAAGGCGTTGCTTGGATTGTTTGGAAGTGTTGATAAAGGAGCTCATGTAGTAGACGAAGAAACAGGAGGTACTGTTCTTTTGAATGTTTCAAAACAAAGAAACAGGGCAAAACAGATAGCAGAAGCAGTAGATAAGCGATATAGAAAATATAGCGACGACACTGTTAGTGCGTTTGAATCTGCGATTGACGTTCACGAGTCTGATATGGATTTGACGGGAAAGTCAAAAGATTTCAAACAATTTGCATCCTTAGCATCGGGTCAAATACATTTCGGTTATATAGGGGAAGAATATTCTCGCGGAAGAATCGTTGATGATAAAGGCAAAAACTACGCTCCAACCCATATATTAGAACATCTAAAGCAAAAGGCTGCATCTGTAAACAAGGAACTTTTAGATATTTTAGAAAATACCATTCCTTCAAGAGCAGATGTAGAAAAAGCAGGAGGCGACGTGTCGTCATATGACGAATTGATCGAGAAGACAAAAGGTGTTATAACATACTTGTCAGGAGCTTCCGCATCTATTGATTTGGCGATAAACGACGACGGCTCGATAACAAACAGCAAGGAAGGAAAAAGAGGGCTGCAAGCAAGAATCATGAACGCCGTAATGTCTGCAATGGAAATCATAGAAGTGAAGGATGAACTTTCAGACATAAATAGCTTTGGTGCAATAGAGCGTCACTCGGGAGGCGGAAACGCCGGTGTAGACGAAGAAAAGTATAGGCATGGATTCGGATATGCGAAGGATATGTTCGAACGGATTGTCAGGTCTGTACTTCCGGCTGATTTGGCAGAAAAGGCCATAGCCAATGTAAGCAAGAGGATGCAAAGTGGCGCGATGAACAAAATGATGCTTAGCCACACTCTTGCAGGTCTTGGTGTGTCAAAGGCACAGCCAAACGCATTGCTTGACGCTCTCAATTCGGAAGAAAACAAGTCTAAGCAAAGAGAGGCAGACAAGGTTGCCGACGAGCTTCGCAGAAAGGCAGAGGAGGAGTCGGCTGCCAAGATTGCCGCAGAAAAAGCGGAAGCAAATAGGAAAGCAGAGGCGGCGAGAAAGCACGCGGAGGAGCTTGAGAATTTGAGGAAAAAGGCTTCTGGCCTTGTTGGAGTGAAGGGTAGCTTTTCAAGAGCTACCTTAACAGAGGAGGGAGCAGTTTCCCAGATTGATGCCGCGCTCAAGGCAGACAGGTCATTGAAAAATGGTTCTCAGGTAAATCTCAACAACTCGCATTCTGCGATAAAGAATCTTATTTCTTCTATAGGCGCGGCGTACGCATTTGGAGGTGAAAACAAGGGAACCGAAGAGGCTGCCGAGTACATCAGGATTTCAAAGATGGTTTCTTCGATGAAGGCTTCTGACTTCATGGGATCGAAGAATGGTGAATCTGAAGAAAAACTGAAGACTGCCCTTGATTACATAAAGACCATGTTCCTCGGCATGGAAGGAGTCTCTGATTCTGTAACGGAAAAGTTGGCCAATATAGGAGGATTCAAGAAAGCAACAGAGGCGGCAAAAGAGGAAACAGAGGCCGTCAAGGAGGTAGTCGAAGCCAAGAAAGAAGAGGCAGCGGCCGAAGAAAAGGTAGAAGAAGCCAAGAAGAAGACTGTCGAAGCGTCGAAGGAGGAAGGGAAAGAAGAAAAGAAGACAACAGGTGCAAGAAGGACAGTTACAGCAAGGAGTGACGACAGCATTAGGGAAACCGGTGGAAAGAAGAAGGGTTCTTCGGGCTCTTCGAAGACATCTGTATCGGACGAGATTGCTGACGAAACAGCACTTGTAAGGGCTATTGGCACCCTCAAGGGTCTTTTGCACCAGATAGACAAGAAGGGTGGAGAGTCTACGGCTGAAGTCAGAAAGGAGATCGAGACACTTGTCAACTCACTTGAAAAGGCGAGGGGTAACGCTACGGAGACTTCAAAGGTACTTGAAACGCTTCCGCTGAAGGTCGCCGACATGAGAAACAAGACAAGCGAATCGCTAACCGATGTGACTCTTTCGGAAAAAGACAGCAAGCACAGGTATAAGGAGTTGGTGAGCAACATCAAGAGAACCATTGAAAACACGAAGAAAAAGAGCGTCTCGATGGCTGAGGCTGGATATGGAACTGCCGATATAGATGATGAGATTGCCAAACTTGGGTGGTATCTGAAGCTCGTAAGAGACACAAACGGAACCGATCTTGGTAAAAGAATACTTGAGCACTCGGACGCATACATGCGTAATCGCGAAATGTCGATCAGAAATGCGGCAGAGAATAGCAGAAGGGCTGGCATAATACCATTTGTTGATGATGTAGACGAGGGTGAAAATGTAGCGGAGAAGTTTGAGCATAGCCTGCAAAGAGTCATAAGGGCAAAGGAAATACTCGAAAAGAAGAATCCTGGAGCAACTGATGCGATAAAGGAATATACAGACCTTATCGCAAAGATGCAAGAGGTAAAGGATTCTGGTATGACTGGTCAGATGGAGAGGTTCCTCGACGTCCCTCTTGAACTTGACGAAGATGGAAACATTATCGCCAAGAACTACAAGGAATGGATGGATGTCGCAAGGCACGAGGAAAGAAAGGCCGTTATCGATGGAAAGAATGTACCTCCTGTAACTCCGACGCCCCCTGCTCGTGGTGGTGGACCATCTGACAATGACCTTGACAAAATGAAGACAGACCTTCAGGAGTTGAAGCATCTGAAGGAAATGGTCGAGGCTGACCAGGCACACGGAAATCTGCTTGGAGATGGAGCAAAGAATGCCAAGAAAGACCTCGATGACCTTGTCAGCGAAATGCAGAAGATTGTCGACGCAGAAGATGCTGTGAAGGCAAGCGATTTCTATGGTTCGAGAAAAGGCAATTCGTGGAAGCGCGAAAAGCGCGAGATAAGGAATGCATTTGGACTTGAAGGTAAGGAGAGTTCTCTTGGAAAGTATTCCGACAGTCAGCTTGACAGACTTGATGCTTATGAGGCGAAGCTCATTTCTTTGAGAAAGAAATGGGACAAGGAGACTATAACAAGTTCGCATGGAACTGATACTGTTTACGTTAAAAACGACAAAGCAATAGCCATACTTGACGAAAGACTCAGAAAGGTACGCGAACTCAGAGACCTTGAAGCAGAAGAGAGAGATATAGCAATCAAGAGGGCGTTTGCCAGAAAGGATGCGGATGGAGGTCTCGGGTATTCTGAGGCAGAAAGGATAGAAGGAGACGAGAGGAAGGCTGCAAGAGCAGAAGCCGCAAGGCTCCAGAAGATAAGAGAAAATGCCGAAAGAGGAAAGGGAACGAGTACTGGAACAGCAGAGGCAGAAGCTGAGCGCAAGAGGAAGAAGGCAGAGAAGGAAAGAGAAGAAGCCGAAAGAAAAGCCAAAAAGGCCGCAGACGAGCACGCTGCTGCGAGGCAAAGGCTGACCGAGCTTATCTCTTCATGCTCTGCTGCCATAGAGGTGCTTTCTTCAAAAATCGCAAGCGCCGAGGGAGACGAGAAGAAGGAACTTGAAGGCAGGATTCAGAGGCTTTATGATATACAGACTCAGTTGTCGGGAAAGGACGAACTCGGGAAAGAAGAGTTCAAGACTTTCAGGGACGCCATACAAGACGCAAGTGGATTGAAGAAGGAAACAAAGAGCGTCGATGAGCAGCTGCAGGAGCTTGCAAAGCATGCGGGAGGACTTCAGGGACTTTTCGGCAACATCTTCTCTGTATATACAATCAAGAGGTTCTGTGAGCAACTGATTCAGATTGGCGGCGAGTTTGAAAAGCAGCACGTAGCGTTGAGGTCGATGCTTGGAGATGCGGCCAAGGCAGATGAGCTTTTCTCAAAGACGAAGCAGCTCGCGATTGAGTCTCCATTCACATTCCAGGAGTTGAACAGCTTCACGAAGCAGCTCACTGCATATTCTATACCTTACGAAGAGTTGTTTGACACAACCAAGAGGCTTTCGGATATTTCCGCTGGTCTCGGCGTTGACATGTCGCGAATCATACTTGCCTATGGTCAGGTGAGGTCTGCGGAGTTTCTTCGCGGACAGGAACTTCGTCAGTTTACGGAAGCCGGCATTCCTCTGCTCGATAAGCTGGCAAAGAAGTTTGCGGCTCTCGAAGGAAGGGCAGTATCTGTTGGAGAGGTATTCAAGAGGATATCGAAGAGGCAGGTGGACTTCGGCATGGTCAAGGATATCATATGGGAGATGACTGACGAAGGTGGAACTTTCTACAACATGCAGTCTGAACTCACGGATACACTGAGTGGTAGTGCGACGAAGATGAAAGACTCTTGGCAGATTGCATTGAGCGAGATTTCCGAGATGTTCAACGGAACAGCAAGGACGATTATTGGATGGATTACAAGCTTGATAAACAGCTGGAAAAAGTTCGCTTGGTTGGTTACTGGCATTGCAGTTACTGCTACATTCAGAGCAATGGGAGGTGCAGTCGCAGCACTTATTTTGTATGTACAGAATCTTAAGAAAGCCATATTTGCCGCAGGGATGGCAGGCAAGATTGCTCTTGGCGCTAATGTTATAGGAGCTGTACTCGGAATAGTTTCAGCAATAGGGATTGCTATAAAGCAATTTAATGCTTTCAATAATAAGATGGATGAAATCCATAACGAAGCCGAAAGCAATATTGCGTCAGAGGTGACCAATCTGAACATTCTCGTCGCAAAGATAAAGAACGCAAACGAAGGAACGATGGAGAGAAAGGAGTTGATCCAGAAACTCAACGAGAGGTATGGAGACTACCTTGACCACATCGTTTCAGAAGCAGAGGGGTATGACGAAATAGCCGCTGCTGCGTCTCGTGCTACTGAGCAGATAATCAGGAAATACAGAGCTGAGGAACTTCAAAAGAAGGAACAGGCAATATATGACGACGAGAAGGGAAGACTTGATGACGCAAGGAGTCAAATCGTAGATAATGTAAAGGCAAATGTCAAGCAGGGAGGAAAATCCATAAGCGACAAACAGGCTAAAAGGATTGCTGCTACTATCGAAAATATGATAATAAGCGGCATGAAGCAGGACAAGCTTTCTGAAATATTGAATGATGCATTTGGCGTTACTATAGCAACGTTGACATCATCGAGAACATATGGTTTCGGAGAAGACGCGAGGTTGGTTGATATAAACGGAGTAGAGAAGTATTACAAGGTTCTTGGAGACATACAAGAGCGACAAGAAGAACTCCTTGGTGACGACAATTTTGACGGATTCAATGTAGCGTGGAATGACGCAAAGAAGACCGTCATAGAAATGTATAAGGGTGACGGTGGCCTTATAAGTCAAGAGACGACTCGACTCGGACAGCTCGAAAAGGAGCGAGAGATGTATCAGACCATCTATAATCTCGCTATAGGAATAGCAGACCCGAATGCTCCAAACGCAGGAAAGGTAAGAACTGCACTCGCAACTTATACTAGTGCAAACCAGATCAATCCGCTGACAAATCCAGATGCTTGGTATAACGGCGCAGGCGTATTCAACACTCCGAAGCCGTTTAGCTTCAAGGCCGCCGGAGACGCCGCACAACAAAGTATAGACGAAATAGGAAGAAGACTTGATCAAGAGTACGCAAGGCGCTCTATTGAAATTTTCACGCCAAGCTGGAACGGAGAATCAATCCGTTTGGATTACAATGATTTGGTCGCAGAGTCTACCGACCAGTTAGCAGACATGCATTCCTATTTTGTAGAACTTGCAGAAAACGCAGAGAGACTCGAAAACGACAATAAGAATCTCGACAAGATACTTAAGGGAACTATTGGCTCTAACGACACTAAGAATGTTGAAACAACAAAGGGAGACAATACTGACAGATACAATAGAATCGTTGAGTATTTCAGTTCGTTTGGTTTGGATTATCACGACTTCTTGAAGAGCAAGGACAAGAAGGAGGGCAAGGAAGAGGATCCTTTGTTGAAGCGGTTGAGAGAGAGGTACAAGTGGTTTAAGGAAGTGCAAGATACCTATAAGAATGGTATAAGCAACGGAATGGGATCTGATGCTTCGTGGAACAGAACGAAGACAGAATTCGATGCATTCGGAAAGCTCGGGCTTGACGCTACGCTTAGCTACGAACAGTTCATAGAAAAGATTCAAGAATTTAGGAATCTCATTTACGCTTCGACCCACGGAAAGAAAGCAGACGAGTACACCTCTCTTGGTCTCGATGTAGACAATTGGGCCGGAGCTCTGAAAATGTCTTATAGCAAGGAGCAGGTAGAGAAAGGTCTAAGTGAATACAACAGATGGATTGAGGAAATAATCAGGAGATGGGACTTTGTAAAGGCGGCTACCGAACTTGGAAGCAAATTCTCAGACGAGCTTGGAAGGGTTTTTGGAGACATGACTATAGACGGCTCGAGCAATGTTGTCGAATGGCTTGAGGGTCAGTTGTCAAAGGAAACTGACGTAGACTGGAAAACTCTCGTAGGAATTAATGAAAATGACCTGTTCGATGCTGTATTTGGCGCAGACAAGACAGAAACCACACAAGAAGATCTGCTTAAGCTGGGAAGGATAAAAAATATCGTTTCACAGCTTGATTCTGCAACTAAGAACGAAGAGTCTGAAAGGCAGAATCACTACAAGCAGATGCTTGAGACGACATCTGATTACGAACTCAAGAGGCTTGCAATAATATTAAAGTATTCGAACCTAAGGAAGCAGGCCTTGACTGAAGAGCAGAAGAAGATGCTCCAGATTCAGGCAGGAGAAGAACTCACGAATCTCGAACTCGAACGAAGCGGTATTTTTGTAAATACAAGCACTTATAGCAAGTCTCAGAAGAGAGCTGTAAGGGATGCGAACAAGGCAAGGCTTAAAGTAATAGACGAATACGGAAAGGCTTATTCGAAAAATGGGATACTTGCCGGATTCCAGGTTGGAGACGTAATGTATACTCTTGACACAATAGAGAAACTCGAGAATACAGTAGAGTCTTTAGGTAATACAACAGACAAAGTCGCTGATTCGTTCAAGAATCTTTGGAAATGGGCAACTGGAGGAAAGAAAAGAGAACAGAAGATTGACTTTTCTGGCATATACGAAGGTCTTTCTACTTCTATTGACGAGATTGGGAAGATTGGGAATAGCGTAGCATCAATATTCTCAGGTTCTGGAAGCAAGGATGCCGACAGGGTCGGACTTATATTCAATTCGCTTAGCGGGCTTACTACGGCGATTGGGAAGTTCGCAGAAGAGGATTATGTTGGAGGCGTTGAAGCTTCTGTGTCTACCATCGCTTCGATAATCGAAGACGGAAGGAAGAGAGACGAAGAAGAAAGAGCGAGAAGGGATGAGGTCAGAAACAAAAAGCTCGACGCATTGAAGGGCGCCATATCAAATCTTTCTGATGCAATAGACAAGTCATACGACATTTCAAATCTATCTTTGTTCGCTGATAAGGGCAGAGGATTTGCCGAAGAGTATATCGACAAAAAGAGAGATGAGATGAAGGACGAGGCAGACTGGAGTAATGGTTCGCATCATTCGATAACACACTCATTGGACGACAAACTCCTTGATTCAGATTGGACGAAGATAAACCAAGCATTCGCTCTTGCCGGAATAGACAAAACTATAAGCAACGCTTCTCAGTTGTGGGATCTTACCCCAGAGGAGTGGAAGGCGATAATGACTTTCGCTCCGACACAATACGGAACGATTTCGACAGAAAGGAGCAAGGATAGATGGGACAACAGCGTCGGGCAATATGTAGATGCCATGGTGGAAATCTACGATAGTCTGGATTCTTTTGACGACAAGCTCTTCCAGAAGATGACAGGAATGTCTTTCGATACCGTGCGAAGTAAATTCCACGACGCCATGATGGACATGAGCTCCGACGTCGACAGTTTTTCGGATTCGTTCACGGAGGCTATGATGAGTTCGATAGTCGACCTGTTCATCTTTGGTGATGAGTTTGAGGCTTGGCTGAGGGATTGGCACACGAGGTGGACAAGGATAATGTCTGACAAGAGCCTAACCGAAGAGGAAAGGGCTCAGATGCTCAATGGTATGAAGGACGAGGCAAGGGATTTTGTCGAGTCGAAGTATGATGAGCGCGACTACTGGGCAGACATACTTGGTTATGACGGCGAGAATTCCTCTTCTACCAAGTCGAGCATTCAGGGAGTGACGGAGGAGACGGCGGATGTGCTTGCGGCTTATATCAATGGAATGAGGGGTGATTTGAGTGTGCAGAGTAGCGATGTGCATCTGATTGCTCATGAACTCATGCCTGAGATTATCAGTCTGCTTGATACGGATGGGTCGGTGGAGGCTGCGAGGGCTTTGACTCGTGACTATGGGGCTATCGATGCTGAGGGTGTGATGGAGTATGCGAGCGTGATAGCGCTGAATACGGCTTCGATGTCGAATGCGCTGAATGCACTGGCTTATACTCAGATTCCGGAGATAAGCGCTACTACGGAGGCGCAGTTGACGCAGCTGGAGATGATTGCCGAGAATACTCTTGCAATGAGAAATTTTAGCGAGGTGATTTCTGACGACTTGGCTCAGGTTAGGCATGACTTGCATTCGGTGATTAGTGCTTATGGTAGTAATAGGCTGAATGTTTGATTGGGGATGGGATGGGTGCCAAACTTGGCGCCCATCTTGTTTTTGACAAGCGCCAAACTTGGCGGCTGTCTTGGGTTTGAGGGGCGCCAAACTTGGCGCTTGTTTTGGGTTTGGGAGAGTGGGGTGGTTGGGGTGCTTTAGGAGGAAAATGGGGAGGGAAAGTGATGGGGAATGGGGGCAAAAGTGGATGAAAGGGGTATAAATATTTGGAATGGTGTATAAAATACGAATAAATATTTGGAATATTTGAAAAAAGTGTGTATTTTTGCGGCGGGAAAGCAGGGAGTCTGACCGGCTTGAAGGGGGATTTGTTACTTTAATTACATAATCTAAAGAGCGTTCAGATTCAAATGAGTACAGAGACTACATACGCTTACTATTCGAGCGGCACATTCGGTGCAATAGCAAGCGCATTCGTTATAGAGAGCCTGGAACACCTGCTGCCTTGGCTTATGGTGATGGCTGCCATCATACTGTGTGACCTTTTCAGTGGATTGGCAAGGTGTGTGAAACTGGGGGTCAAGGTGAGGTTCAGCAAGGCGGTGAGAGACACGTTTGCCAAGTCGATAGTATACTTTGCCTTCTGCGTGTCGGTGGCAATGGTCGATGTGGCATCGGGTGGTGAATACGGCATTGACAAATGGGCGTGCCTGATCATCTGCTTCATTGAGGGAGCGTCGATGATCTCGAACATCATGAGGTGGCATGGCTATGACCTGAACTTCAACAAGCTGATTGGCGTGATACTGAAGAAGCATGCCGACATCGACCTGGAGGACAGCGACGGAATAATCAAGAAGGCAAGGCCAGAGAGGGTCGGAAAAGACAAGTCTGCGAAACGATAACTTGTGAAGAGGAAATGGACGATTTTGATTTGAAGGGACTTCTGAAGCTTTATGCTGGCGTGATACTCGCCATGATACTGACGGCGCTGGTGGTCGGAAGCCTCACTTCGTGCAGCGTCCAGAAAAGCATAGCACAGACGAAAGAGAGCGAGCTTGACCTTCAGAGGATACTCTACGAGCTGACGATGCAGCGGATGAGCAGGTACACGACGGACACGACAACAACGACAGACTCGATTGGGGAGGTGATGAAAAGGAGGGTTGTGGTGTATGACAACTCGATGGCCATCAAGGACGAGTCGACGGGAGAATGGTCGGCACCTGTGGCGATGGTCGTGGAGGAAGAGAAGAAGAGGGACTCTGTAAAGGTGGAAGAAAAGAGGGTCGAGACGGAGGAAGAGGAATGCGTGACGGAGTTGGTCGAAGAGAAGACCGACTCTGTTGACGTAAGGAAGGAGGTCGTCACAGAGAAGAGAAAGAACGGGACGAGCACTGCGAGGCTCGCTGTATTGGGCTTTGTCTTGGGATGTGTGATGACAGCCGTTGTGATATTGAGAGTGTCGAACATTTGGAGATATAGGTGAACATGAGCCAGATTGATATAAACAACACGATTAAGTTCAAGAAGCAGAGGAGTGGCGCGACGATGTTTGATCTCGCCACCGACTTTGGCATATATACTGGCGAGGACTTGCCGCCTATGGATCCGACAGAGGCCAAGGATGAAGGCAACGCTCAAGACTGGCCTGACGAGGACGGCTTGGATGCATACGATGCAGACGAGGTCTATCTGAAGGATTTTGAGGTTGACATTCCGTTGGTGTGCGTCAGGGAGAGTGTTGACGGCTGTCGTAGCGCGGTCCGCGAGTTGGTACGTTACCTTACAGGCAAGGGAAGCCACAAGGGCACCTTGATGATGGTATACTGCCCGTGGACTGGCTATGGCAGGAAAGATGTGAGATTCAAGGGGACGGGCGACCACGAGTTCTACAGGGACTGGGACGGACATGCGGTGCATGCATTCAAGCTGAAGCTGCAGGTGTGCGACCCGGTAAGTGTGGTGCTGATGAGCGGAGGGGACTTGGTGGAAGAGAGGGGCGCTTCGGCACTCTCGTTGGATGATGAAGAAACAAGCGAGGAGGTATGAGCTGGCAGGTATATAGATCGAGGAAGAGCAACGGTATCATCGATGCGATACCTATCGAAAAGGTGAAGACCGCGTCTGGCAAGGATGTGGTCGTAAAGAGGCTGACCTACTCGCAGAAGTATATGGGCGAGGAGAGCGTCACGGCAACGATTGAGTGCGAGTCGCCTGTAGAGTTTCAGATTGGCGACTACATCATGTATAGAGGCGTGCCGTACTCGATACAGGCGCTGCCAAGCGTGAAGAAGATTGCGAGGAGAAACTCTGTAGGAAATGCCTTTACGTACGACTCGGTGAAATTCTGTGCGCCAAGCGACGAGCTGACGAGGTGTATGTTCTTGGACTATGTGCATGAGTCGCAGAACGTGAACAATGAGCTGTTCTATTCGAAGACCTCTGAGTTCAACTTCTACGCTTCGGACGTGATGGCTCTCGCCTGGAGAATACAGGCCAACCTCGACAGGGTGTACGGAAAGGGCAAGTGGAAAATCGTACAATCAGAGAGCCTTGCGAGCAATCCTGGAAAGCAGAATATCGTAGTAACGGCATCGAAGAACACTTGTTGGGATGCTCTGCTCAAGGTGCAGTCGGACTTCGATCTGAACTTCAGCATACACGGAAGGACGATCACGATCGGAGAGGTCGAAGAGAACATTGATGATGCGGTAGAGCAGATCAAGGGAGAGGCTGCCGGCTCGGACCTTGGAAAGAGCGTAGAATACGGCAAGGGCAATGGCATCAAGACGCTTGAGAGGACTGCTGACGAGAACCAGCTGGTGGTGACGAGGCTCCGCGCATACGGAAACACGACGAACTTGCCGTTGAGGTATTACCAGAACCTGAATTACGAGTATTTCCTGCCGGGCAAGAAGACGAAGAAAGATGGTTCTGTTGGTACGGAGGGGAGCAATCCCTATGGCACGTACAAGAGGGAGGATGGATATACGGCGGGTTCGCACGACGTATTCAAGCACTACATCACGATAGACAACGTGTGGACGCAGGACATGGATGACTTCCTGAAGGAGAATATTGGCGCTTCGGAGGTGAAGACCATGCTTGTGTATCATAAGTCGTATGCACCGAAGCACTTCTCGAACTTCAACGAGGATAACGGAACGGGAGAGTTCTTCATTGCCTTTAACGGGGTAGAGATGAAGGTGCCTGTCGTCTGCAGGAGATATACCATCGAGGAGGACGCGACACACTCTATTGGCTCTCCGTCTGGAGGAGAGCATGGAAGCAACAACGGCAGCGGCAACAGCGGCACGGGAGGCATCGGAGGAGGTGGAGAAGATAATGAGACATCGAAGGACTATCCGACCACGAGGGCAGGAGAGGCTACTGATGGCGACTCGTCGCGACAATACAAGAAAGAGACGAACTATGTGACGCTGATGTTTGTGGACAAGAGCGTCGCAGACGCGATGGAGGCTGATGGCGCGAGGATAACCATCGTCAGGGGTCAGAGCAGGAACAGTTGGCCTTGCAAGAAGATGAACGTGCCGGAGGCTACGAACGCGGAGTTTGAGTCTATCAACGTCAAGAACTTGATGCTGCCAGGATTCCCGACAAAGGCATTGAACAGCGTGGCGGGACTTACGGGATGCGGATGTACTCTGAGTGATGATCCTCGCGACCCGTATATTGACTCATACAACATCGAGGAACTCGGGATAAGGGAGGCGGTGGTCTATTTTGACAACGACGAGCTTGGAGACATATATCCTTCGATCGAGAACTATGGCGACGATGACAGCGCGAGGCCAGAGATAATCTCTACGAGTGGCTATCAGGACTCGAACGGCATGTATGGCCTCGACGGAAAGGAGGAGAATGTGCCTTCGTTTAAGATTGTCGTCAAACTTGACTTCAATCCTTGGGACTACAGGGAGGACGGACAGACACCGACCATCGCGATGAAGGATGGAGGATGCGGAGGACGCGAGTTTGAGATAACCCGATGCAAGGACTTGAAGAATGGGACATACGAGCTGACCTGCAAGAGGGTGGAGGACATGGATTTGTACTTCCCGTATGGGCCTGCGAATGGTGGTCACGCCATAAACCCGGGAGACAAGTTCGTGCTGCTGAACATAAGCCTGCCGGACAAGTATGTGGAGGCTGCGGCAAGGAAGCTGCTCGAGGAGGCGGACAAGTATCTGCACGACAACTGTCAGATGGTGTATAAGTACAGCATCGAACTCGATGCTGTATTCGTTGCACGACAGAAGGATATAGCTGATGCGGGCAAGAGCATCTACGACACGATATGTGCGGGCATGAGGTTGAGGTTTGTGGATATTGACATCGCGTCGACCGACAACCATTATGTGTCTGTAATCATCGACTCGCTTGAGATTTCGGAGGGCGAGGGACTGCTGCCAAGGATAAGCCTGACACTCGACGATGACCCGCAGGGAAGCCAGTTGACAAGGACGCAGCAGAAGCTCGAGCACGTTGAGGCTACGGCGCTGACGGAGCTGTATTCGCTGAACTTTGTGTCGAACGGCGCTTATGTCGGCTCGTATAACCCGGCATCGAAGGCGATGACTGTTGACATCACGGGTAGCGGAGAGTGGACGACGAGAGGAGGAAGCAGCAGCGGAGAGTCTCCTTGGAAGGTCGTGGAAAACGGCACAAGGCAGAAGCCGATGTATCAGAACCCCTCTACTGGTGTGTATACTACGGACAAGACGGGTTATGCCGTCAATGAGAGTGGTAACACGATCACTGTGGAGAACGTGCCTGTGTATATCGCCAATGACGGCGAGTATACTACTGAGGTGACGGACACGAGGGCGACGATGGAGGCTACGGCGTATGCTGTGATGCTGTCGGAGGAGTACGATGGTGCCTATACGATGGGATGGCTCTCGGCGCTTGGAAAGGAGGATGGCCTTGGCGCTGGAGGCGCGGGATTTGACCTGATAAACAGGTGGGATGCACTGAAGGAGGCTGACGATGAGTATAGGGCGGCGAGTGCGGCTGGTGCGAATCTGCTGTATGACCTCTACAATGTTGTAGAGGAGCTGAAGGAGAATAGCGGAGGTGGAGGAGAAGGCGGTAGCGGAATTGCTGATTTGTCGGGATATACTTGGTGGGGACAGAGCGCTATAGAAAAGAGGGTGTCTGGAGACATGACGGGCGTTGGCAACATCGCTATGGATGGAGCCATCACGATAACGAATGGAGGGCACTCGGCTACTATATCGTTGGATGAGGAGGGGCATTTGCGCTTCAGCGCTGGTGTGTACTCGGAGGAGTTTGTGTCTGCGCTTGGCAAGAGCGAAGGTGGAGGAGGCGCTGGAGGCGCTGGCTTCGAGCTGATACAAAGGTGGGAGCAGCTCGAGGAAATGGATAGTGGAGAGTGGAATCAATATGGGGTCGGAGCAGGCCTGCTGTATGCTCTCTATAACGACAGCAAGGAGTTTGTAAGGGCATCTGACCTCGGTGGCCTCGACTTCATGCACAAGGGCGACCCGATCAGATGGAGCCAGCTGCCTAAGATATATTGGGCAAATATCGAGGTGTCTGACAGGGCTTTGGATGAGACTGCGCCTACGTTTGGGTCTGTGAGGATCGGGGACGTGATGCTCGAAGATGATGGAGAGGGGCATCTTAGGGTCTCCAAACTTGGCGACCCTAATGGTGGTGGAATATGGACGGATGGATTCATCTCGGCGCTTGGAAAGAATGGTGAGGGCGCGAGTGAGGGACTGGACGTAAGAGTCGATATATTGTCAGACGAAGGTGAACCTATTGCTGAGATTTGGGTCGGTGAAGCGAAATACACGATCAAGGCGGGCAAGGGGAGCCTTGATGAGGCGGCTGTGAGGAGCATTGTTGCTGGGTATGGATATCTTGTAAGGAGTGACCTTGATGGATACGCCAAACTTGGCGATCTTGATGGGTATCTGACGAAGGAGGAATATGTGGATGAAGAGGGAATGCTGCTGTCGTCGAAGATGCCTAAGATGTGGTGGGCTGACCAGGAGGTGACGTTTGGGGAGAGGGGCAAGACTGACGCGGAGCCTACTTTCGGAAAGATAACTATCGGGAATGTGACGCTTGAGGATGATGGGCATGGGCATTTGAAGGTCGCCAAACTTGGCTCCCTTGGAGAGGGTGGACTTTGGGTGGATGGCTTTGTGTCGGCACTTGGCAAGAATGATGAGGGGGAAGATGCGGGGTTGCTGAATCTGGCACCATACGACGACTTCTCTGCGGACGGTTGGACGTCTTCGCTTGCTGCGAACGCGGCGAGGGTGTATGACGAGGTGATGGCCCTCAAGGGAGAGATTGCCAATATCGGAAGCGGCGCGGGACTCGAGGCGCGCTTTAGTGCGATAGAGAGCAGGCTGAGCGAGATAGACTCTGAGAACTTCACAAAGAGCGTGCCTTATGGAGAAGGAGGCAGCGGCGGAGGTGGCTCTGAAGAAGGAACAGGTGGAGCTATAACAGGAGATTGGAGTAGTCTGTATTGGGCAGACCAAAGACTGTCGGACAGAGCGAACAGTAACACGTCGCCTCGTTTTGGCTCGATAAGGATAGGTGACGCGGTCATCGAATACGACCCGACAAGCAAGGTGCTTATGGTCAGGAGATATGACGACCCGAACAAGATCGGAGGTTCTCTTGCTATCGGCCTATGCACAACTGGAGGTTTGACTGCTTTGAAAACTAATTAATTATGGGACATAACAATGGAATAATCACGACCCCTGTGAGCGTGAATGATGTAAGAACCGTGCTTGGGGCGGCGAGTACGGACGTGGGCACATTGTGTACACATAGAAATGTTAACATGTGGTCGAAGTGCAAGCCTGTCAGATTTCCGGATCTCAAGAACAACAATGAATGGAAAGGCGATACGGTCGATGTAGGAAATGGACACATCTATGGCCTTTATAGGCCATGGTCAGGAGGTAGCCCGATTGAAGAGATTGCAGAGCTGCCCATTGAATATTTGAGGCCTACAGGAGGCATGGAATCGCCATACAGGCTTACGGATTTCGATGGGTACAACCATCGCTGCAAATGTCCTTGGGAGATTGAGCTGCCTGAAGGCTCATTCTTTGCGAACACGGCTGGCGTATTGGTTACATTCAGAAAATTCACAGAAAACGAATTGCCGACAGGAAATATCACGGTTGCTGATTTGCTGTGTAATAAAAGTCCGTATGTTTGTGTAGCTGTCAAGAATGAGACTGGCGAAACGATGTATAAGACGTTTCCGTCTGACTCTCCCACGCTTAATATTGCCAACTGCCCTTTATTTGTGCAAGGCGCGACACTGACCTTGTATATTGCATTTTGCTCTAAGGCAACTACGAATTGGTCTGACGGTGCTGACAACTTTACTACAGCGGGTTTTTATTCTATGGCTACAAGAGACTATCCGACTGTTTCTACCATACGTGTGGTGGAGAAGTACGAGAATCATTTTTATGTACGAACGAGGTTCCCCGGCGAACCTCCTTTGAATGTCGTGCTTAACAGCGTTGTGTTTTCGAACGGCTATGTTCGAGCTAACACTACGTGGGATCACAAGCCAGACAGAGACTATACGCTTAGTAGTATAACATTGTCGAAGACCGAGCTGTTGGCTGACGGCAATCGCGGCGAAACCATTACAAGCAGTTATCCGTTAGATGGCGTCAAGCCGGAGGAGGTCAGTCGATGGGATTATAGCGAAATGGGAGGTTTGAGCGGATTGCCTATCGAAATTCCATTGATACCAACATCTGGTAAGATATACTCATATACATTTACCCTTAATTATACATAACCTATGGGAAAGATTATTGCAGGAACGGTCATTGTGGTGGCGTTTGCATTTATTACTTGGGTGGTAGCTGTCGATATATATCGCCATTACAAGTGGAAGAAGTGATTGTCGCCAAACTTGGCGACAATAGAAGACAAAATATAATATACAGGATAAGACTATGGACAAGATCAAGAGGCTTGATGCAAAGAATGTCGGTGCATGGCTTGCGTCGGCAAGTATAGAGGGGGTGAGCAAGGAGAATAGACTCAAGGTGCTGAACGTGTGCTGGGGTATCCAGGATGAGGGAGAGATGACCGACATGAAGCGCATCGACATCTTGAAGCGATACTCGGTAAATGGTGTTGTGCCAGAGGAGAAGAGGGAGGAAGTGATGGCTCTCGTAAACGAGATGTATAGAGAAGAGGTCGAGATAAACGCTGCGCTTGACGCAGAGACTGTCGAGCAGCTGATTATGTCGAACCCGAAGTGGAGCGTTGGCCAGTCGAGGTCTATATCTAAAATATTACAGTAATGGATATTCCGATAATGCAAGAAACAATGCGAGACGGCACGCCTTACGACCCACATACGAGGGCGGAGGCGGTGTCGGTGGGGGACAAGATGCTGGATGAGGTGTTGGGGGAGATGAATGAAAGCATCGAGAATAAGTCGAATGTCGTTAGCATAACAGACAGTCAGATAGACGAGATATGGAATGAGACATACTCTGGTTGATTGATTAACAAAACTAACAATACATATTATGGACGCTCCATTTTTAGACGCTAATGGCCTTTTGTCCTATACGAGGAAGGTCAAGCAGCATATACTTGACAATTCGGCGAATATACAGTCGATAGCGAACGAGTACAATAATAGATTCGCTCAATATCTGAGTTCTGTAGAAAATTCTGCAGAACAGGCATCGAATTCTGCTATGGAGGCGATGTATGCAGCCAATTATGCAGGTACCTCTGTTTCAGAAACAAGAGATTTGTTGCAGCAGATCAAGGATACTTTGATGGATGTGACGTATACGGACGAGCAGGAAGCGCTTGCTAATCTTGCTGCAAAGGTAGCGGAAGAAACATTGAGAGCAAGAGTTGAAGAGGCATTGTTAAGAAACGATATAGACAGAATATCCTCATCTGCGAATAGTGTAGAAAAAGATATGTACGGCAAGGCTGCTATTTCGGATATAGCGATAAGCGCAGACAATATAGATTATTCGAAAGCAGGAAAGATAACAATATTTACTTCTTTGGCAAACGAGACAGGAGGCCGAGGTTGTGGATTCAGAATTAACGAGATGGGCCTCGAAGAAGGAAAAAAATACGAAGTTATCGGTTGGGTTACTAACTGTGCTTCTGTTGATTTTGCTATGGCTCACTCTGCTGATCTTGAGAATGTAGATGGCACAAAGATAGCTTGGGTTGTGTTTAATGCGCCAAAAAATAAAACAACGCAGATAAAGTATGAATTTACTTATAATCCGAATGTTGCCTATTTCTTGTTCGAGCGCTCTATGCTGAAAAACGAAGGTGACTATGTTGGGCTCGAACTATATATAAAAACTGGCGCAAACGTAATAGAAAGGCTGAACGCTCTTGAAGGTGGTGGAGAAAGCAATCTGATAGAGAATGCGCTTAAAGGTATAGATTGCGTAGACGGAACTTTGTATAGAGCGATGATCGCTGGACAGAACCGAGGATTCTCGTATACGCAGAGAGACAACGGAGTGATGGTGACGGCAAGCGGTCATAGCGGAGCATATACAAACACGTTCTCGATGAACGATAAGATTGTACTTGAGCCAAACTCGAAATACGGAGTGTATATTGATATCACAGCAGAGGCAATAAAGCTGAAGAACGAGCAAGACATCTTTGCTCTGACAATCCACATGAAGCAGGATCCAGCGTCGGCGACATATAGCAAAGAGGTGAGATTCCATGTAGGCGAGATGATACAAGAGGGTCTGACGAGGAAACTGCAAGAGGTACAATTCTTCACTACTGGAGACGCAGAAGCCTATCGACTTGTGGATTTTTGGTTGCAGAAATACAACAATACTGGAACAACTGACAGGATATTGGATGTGTTGTTCAAGAAATTTATCATTTTCAAGATACCAAAAACATACTACGATTTGACCGAGCTCGACTTTGTAAGCATATTGAAAAATGCTGGCAATTTTGAAAGTATGACAATAGCGAAGCCGAGAGCAAACCTTCTATACGACGGACTGACCCTAAAGAGCCTTGGAGACTCGTTGCCAGAAACGGTTTCTTTTCAGCCTTATATAGCGCAGCACCTTGGAATGAAGTATGACGGGCAATCGGAAATAAACGACGACAGGCAATACAAGAGGTCTGCTATGGGAGGAACGAGAGTCGTGCCAGTAGTGTGGTCTTCGAGCGGATCTGGAGCAAGCGGCAACAGTATATATATGAGAGCAAGAGACGTTAAGCATTGGAAGCCAGACGTGCTTATCGTTCTTGCAGGTTATAACGACACTCATGCGGGAGAACATTACATAAGCGGAGGCTCCGCTATAGTGCCAGATGATTATGGCATAAACGACGCTCCTTACAAGGGTGGAGAGATTAACCTGATTTCAAATCCGTCTGCTTCTGTGCCGTCTTTCGGTGCAAGTTACAGAGGTATGGTAGAGCAGTTGCTGACAGATATGCCGTACTGCAGGATAATACTTTGTGGAACAGTAAGAGGCCTTGGAGAGACAAACCTCGTTGGAACAAGCAACGATTGGGTGGCGAAAAAGAACGCCGTAATCGAAAAGATCGCCAGGGAGTATGGCTTGCCTTTCGTAAACCTTGCAGAGACATACGGAGTGAACAAGTTTAATTACAAATGGCTGACGAAGGACGAACTGCACTTCTCTGACTTTGGAGGAAAGAGGGTGGCGCAGGAGATTATTGCGAAGGCATTTTGAGATAACGAACTGATTTGTTACGCGGATAACTAATATTAAATTTGAGATATGAAAAAGATTTTGATGTTTTTGATTGCGGCACTTGCCGCGTTTGGCGCTTGGGCGCAGGAGTTGGGTGATGTGAAGATTGGGGCGTCTTTTGGCGTGGTGAACGATGGTTTGTCGGCTGAGGCGGTGGTGGCATTTCCGATGAACTATATGTTTGAGGTGGCGCTGAATGGGGAGTTTGAGGAGGACTACTCGAATATGTACCCTTCGCTGAACACGAATATCTCGGCTGTCTTCTTTGGTGATCATTTCCGATATTTCGAGTTGTGGGCGGTGACTGGCTTCGGCTGGGGTCACGACTTCAGGAAGGGGAAGCAGATTGATCATAACTTCCATACTTATAACATTGGTGCTATAGGCGCATACAATCCTACGGATGACTGGACTATCTATGTGAAGCCTATGGTGGTATGGAGAGATTGGCAGGGGAATATCGGACTGAAGAAGTATCACCCTGTTGTGCTTGTCGGATTCACGAAGAGATTCTGATTGAAAATCAACGGGTAACGGAAATGGAACAAGGAACGGGAAATTTTCGAAAAAAGTGTGTCGGGGCGGGTCAAAAACTCGTCCCTTTTTGTGTTTTTTAAAATGATTTTAACGAATTGCTGCGAATAATTTGGTGTTGTCGAAAAAACTGTGTATTTTTGCAGCGGAAAATTAATGATTCATAGGAGAAAGGCCATGAACTGTGGAATGAACTTTAAGGATAAGAATAAGTTTGAGGACCTCAAACCATTGGTGCATCTTGGAGAGGGTTACGAGCCAGGAACGCCATTCAGACTTGTGTTCAAGAGTGGAAAATTCGGAACAAGCACATATACTTGCGAGTACGACGGAGGGGCTTATACCAACTGCGAGATGGCTGGCGATACTGACGTGCTGTGCCTGTTGGACAATCACGGATTGCCAACAGGTGAATTGTCTGTCGAGGTGTGGTTCTGGATAGGCGATGGTCAGATGCCCGATGGTGACTACAGGAAGGTAGGGACGATGCCGGTGACCGTCGATATTGACGGAATAAAGTATCGCGTCAGGCTTACGAGTGGGATGAGCGAGGACTTTGATATGTCGAACATCAATATAGAGATGCTCGACAATATCATTAAAGGCGATCCGGGAGATCCTGGAAAGGACGGAGAGAGAGGCGATAGAGTCTGGAAGATGAAGGCAGACCTTGGCCAAAGTGGCACTCTCGGATATACGGGCTTTGAGTATAATGGTGTCGATGGGACGTATGATGACATCAAAGTGGGAGACCTTGCTATCACTGCGTCTGGAAAACTGTTCAGGATAAAGGAGAAGACTACGGTCAACTATGCTGCTGTCGAGATGGTTGCGGATCTGAAGGGAGCTGCAGGAACGGAATTTTGGGTGGCAGAGATTGACAGCAATGAGAATGAATCGCCAATTTTCAATTTCGGAAATTTCAGCAAGAACGGGCAAGTAGCAACGAAGGAGACGCTGAAGACGGGAGATTTTGCCATTTCGAAGGGAGGGAAGATACTTGCGCTGTCGAACTCGACATATTATGTAACGGCTCGTGTCGTCGTAGACTTGAACGGCAATGATGGAGCAAGGATATTCAGGGCTACGGAAGACCCAACAACTTATTGGAATAGGTATTTCGGAATAAGGTCTGAAGACATACTTCCTTTGGATTCGCAAACGCAGAAGCCGAAGAAAGGCGATTGGATACTGTGTCCTAATGGATATGTCTACCCGCTTACAAGCAACGAGCATGAGATAATATATTGGGGTAAAGCACTTGGATATAGCGTGAATTACGACCAGGGATTCAAGGTGACTCCGACGAAGGGCATCGACTACTTTGACGGGAAGGACGGCACGTTGCTGTATCCTACGGTAAGGGTTGATGCTGCGGGGTATCTGATAATGGATGTGCCGGACAGCAGCGGTGATGGGACAAACTTGGATATTGACGATGAGGGGTATCTCTGTGTGGAATACCCGGATTTGGAGTGATTGCCGAAATCGGCATTGATGAAATCGGCATTGCCAAACTTGGCATGCCGAAATAGGATGCTGAAATGGCAAGGAAATAGAATGGAGAGAGAGTTGTATTGCCAAACTTGGCGATACAATAATAAGAAAAAAATTAAATCAACTTTAGTATGAGACAGATTAGGATTGGTAAGGTGGCCTTAACGAGTGGGGGTGTGTGGAACGCTTCTACGGGTTATCCTATCCTTACCTTTGTTCTCCATAACGGAGATGGTTGGTGGTCTTATAAGGCGAACATAAACAGTGAGCCGTCCCCTTCGAATGCGAACTGGATACAAGCCACCGACACTAAGGCTCTGACTGATGCGCTCAAGGAGCAGATTGACGACGCAGAGTCGTTGAATGCTGCCATGAACGAGGCAGAGGAGATCAGGAAGGAAAATGAGGCTGCGAGGGTTGCTGCAGAGGAGTCGAGAAACGAGAGCGAGGAGGAGCGCAAGGCTAACGAGACTGAGCGAATCAGGAAGGAGGAGTTGCGTGAAGACGCGGAGGCCGTGCGTGAAGAGAATGAGCAAAGGCGACTTGCAGAAGATGAGACTCGTGGGGCCGCTTTTGATGCTCATCTTGAGACTCTTGAACGCAGGTTTGAGAACAATCAGGCAGCTATGCAGCAGACGTTCGAGACCGAGATGCGGGAGCTCAAGGATGGCTTTGGCGAGTTTGCGGACGAGGCGAAGGAAGAGGAGAGCAAGCGTCAGCAGCAGGAAGAGATAAGGAAGCAGACGTTTGAGCGCAGCATGGGCGCTGTAGACGCTGCTGTCGCTTTGGCGAACAAGGCGGCTTCGGATGCGGATGTGGTTTCGGAGAGAGCGGAAAAGGTTGATGCCAACATCGACGGCACGCGACTTGTGGTGACCACTCGTAATGGTGAGAGGCAGTCGGTGGAGCTGAAGGGTGATAAGGGCGACAAGGGCGACAAGGGCTCTTTGATATATACACAATCTGTGCATCCGCCATATGGTTATGTCGGGCAGGTGGGCAAAGAGTGCTACCATGTCTATACGTCTAACACGTCTATTGCCGGTAGTACATACATGATTGACGATTACGTGCTTGTCGAAGGCGTTTTGTATAAGGTCACCAACAGGATCAATGAAGGCGTGGCGAATGTCAGACTCATCTTTGACAAGATAGCCGACCTGAATGGCGAGGATGGATCTAACATCTATGCAGCAGGTGCGGCTGACGTGTCGTCGTATATCGGCAGAAAGATTGTAAAGAAGTCTGTAGCACCCGATGGCAATCTCGTGGAAGATCTCGATTATGTTGTTGCCAATGGTGTGCTTTACAAGGTTGGCGGCGACTTTGCGTACGACAAAGCGTGGTCGTACATGAACGAGGTGTGTAAGCTGACTCCTGTTCGGGGTGTCGACTACTGGACGGACGAGGACCAGCAGGCTGTCAAGCAGGAGGCGCAGACCATTGCCGAGGGTAAGATGGCCGAGATGCAGCAGACGTTCGAGGATGCGGAGGCTGCGCGTGGGTCGCTTTTTGAGGAGAAGGAGAATGAGAGAACCACACTGTTCGCGGACAAGGAGCGGAATCGTCAGGCTACGTTTGACGGCAAGGAGGCTGAGCGTGATGCGGCGGTGGCGGCGGCTATGCAGGCGGAGGAGAAGATTGCCGAATTGGGACTCAAAGTGGGCAAACTTGATGAGCAGATAAATGGTGGTGATGGCAAGGAACTGAGATACGAGCAGAGCATCACTGCAACTACTGGCGTTGGAATTGCTGCGTCTCGAAACAAATTTGCTGTGGAGCTCAAGAATGGCGATGATATAATCGTCACGGTTAAGGATGCCAGCGGTGTGATTTACCCGACTATGAACGGGTGTAGTGTCCAGTTTTTTGACGATAGCAATACCTTGTTGGAGGCTAAAACTGTCGAAACGAATGCTGATATAGGTATTAGTTTGACTTATGATGTTGCGTATATAGGCTTGTACGCCGATGCATCCAAAGTTGTAGGAGATGGATCCATTGTTTTGCATGTTGTCAGGCCGTCTGGTTTGGCTGTTGCGCCTATCGCAGAAGAGTTGGAGTCTGTAAAACGGGGCATGAGCGAGGCGAACGGTCACATCGAGTCTTTGTCGGAAAGTATTGATGCGCATAAGGGCGAAATAGACGCTATTTCTGAGCTGCTGAATGGCAAGGTGGCAGAATACAAGAGTATGGTGATCCATACTACGGGTAACTATCAGCGAGACAAACTGCCTTGCACTATACCTGCTGGCACATTGATAAAGAAAGTTGATGGTTACTCTACGGATGGAAGTTATATATCTAACTTTAGCGGCAGAACGGAACTGTCAGACAGCAGTGCATTGTCGGTCAGCAAAGGTGTGGTGCTTGATCGTGATATAAATTATGCGTCGACATCTAAAGAGGTGCTTGAATTGACCATTGAGTGCGACGTGGAAGATGTCAAGGGTATTGTAGACGAGATAGAGGCGCTGAAGTCTGGTGGAGGTGCAGATGATAGTGGCGATGCCGAACTCGATACAAATATCCGAAACTCTGCATCTGTACTCACCGACAAGGCTATCGGGGAAAAGATAGAGATTGAAGCATCGTCATACTTCTCTGTATGGGAGGTTAGCGTGGAGGGAATGCGCGGCTTTGTGCGCATAGAGAATGTGCTACGATGGGCTTACGTCGTTGATGGCGAGAATACTATCTTGCAGAAATATGTAGCCAAGAACGATGCAAACAATGAGGCATCGCTGGCTGGATTCGATGTAGGCGGCAATGCGTCGAAAATCATATTCGTAGGCAAGAAAACAAATTCGGAGTCTGGTAGTTATTTCCCTCCAAAGGTGTATTTCACCACCAAGAAGAGTCAGCTGCCAAAGGCTACGCTGCTCTTCCACTTTGACGGTTTGGATGGAGGTGGGAAACCGTCGATAATCGGCTACAGAAAGCAACTGTGTGAGCAATATGGTATTGTCAAAGGTTCGTTCTGTATCAATCCTTCGTGCTTCAATGCAGATATGACTGATTGGGCAAGCGAGGATTTTAAGAACGATTATTGGAAAGCGGTTGAGGAAGGATGGGATGCTGCATTCTACCCTGCATCTATTGCTACAGACAGGACAGAGGAGCAATGGAATGCATGGCTTGATGATTGTCTGCGTAAGCTCGCCAATCTGGGCATCCATAACATTACGACGTTTGCGTGTGGTAAGCTGCAAGTCACTCAGCCTCTCATCGATGCGGTCAAGGCTCATGGCTTCAAGATTATTCGCGGCGGCAAATCTTCTGCTACTGACAATTCCGAGGAATACGCATATACGTTTGATGACCACTATATGTCGCAATCGGTCAAGGAGGATAATTTCATCGTATGCTTTTCGCATAGCGGATTTGCTGAGAGTGGAACTAAGGACACTTCAATAGGTCGTATTTACAATTTTATTGATTATCTGTGCGAGTCTAAGACTGCTGGTGCGCTGTTTACTCATTCCGTGCTTGATACGACTGTAAGCACTGACGGTATCAACATCTCGTTGGCAAGATTCGAGTTAGTTCTTGGTTATATCAAACAGAAGATTGACGCGGGTCTTTTGGAGCCGATGTCTTGGAGACAGTGGTATGCGCTGGTTAATCCTGCTGATGGTCATGACAATGATTATCTGAGAACGCATAAGAGTATCAAGAACGAAAGAAATGTCATTGCTGAATCGAATGTCAAAAAGATTGTGAATGTAGGATCTACAAGATCAATAACATCTATTAAGGATGCTGTAGATACAGCGAATGTTCTTGCTATCGATGGCTATAATGTTGATATTGTTATCGACAAGGGTACATACGATGCGTTTGAAGGAATAAACTTATCTCAACAAGATAGCACTTTTCAGGGTTTGACGCTTGAAAACAATGTAAACATTGTGGGAAATGGAAGCGCAAGCGAGGTGATTATAAACGGAGCATTGCCAAAGAATATGTCTGGATTTGCGTATCAGAGAAATAGCGTAGCGGTGTTTAATTCTTGGAGGAACAACTCTTATAAGAATATCACCATCAACGCTACGAATATGCGATACTGCATACATAATGACAAATCTCCTAATTCAATGCACGTTGATGATGCCTATGAGTTGTACGATAGCATTATTCTCAATAGTTACCAAGATGCAGATGTGGATACAAAGGCGGCTGCGTGGCCTATAGGTTCGGCTGCCTGCAATGGCAGGGTGACGGAGTTTCGTTTCTGCATTTTCAACAACGCAGCGAATACTGACCATTGTGTAAACATTCACAACCGAAAAAACTCGACGAAGCCATGCCAGTGGATATTCGAGTCATGTCAGATGATTGGAGGCAAGTATGGAGCTTTCTATATCGGCAGCGAAGGAACGCACCAGAGAGATATTGTTTCTATCAAGGGGTGCAAGATTCCGAATGAAATCAATTTCTATTCTTTGTCTGGTTATACAGGCGATAACGAAATGAACCTTTGTGGCTATGGAAATTCGCTTAATGGTTTTAACTATCGTACGGGTATAACTGATGGCAGCGGAAAGGATATGCTATTGTAAAAAAAAGTAATCGAGTAGGAGGTAAACGCCAACGATTAGCGTTTACCTCCTACTCGATTATAGATAATCTTTTATTATGTCGTACCAGACTTTATATCCGTTTTCGTTGATATGTGTGCCATCTTTGCTATATTCTTCTTTTAAGAGGTTGTTGCTGTCCGTAAATGAATTGTATAGATCGATGAATGTGATTCCATTTTCATTTGATAATGATTGCAGCATTTCGTTCAGATCGATAATAGTCGGTACTTTCTCTTTGTTTGAGTTTGGTAAAATACTTTCTATGAATATTTGACACGAAGGATTTTGCGACTTTATGGTATTGATAATATTTACTTTGGCTGCTCTGCTTTTGTTTTGCCATATACACATTACAAATGACTGTTTATTGCATCAATCAAACGATGATTTTTGAAAATATTTTGATAAATCCTTGCATATATCAAATAAAAGCGCTATCTTTACAGCGTAAATAAAACAACAACTTAAAAACAATAAACATTATGAAGAAGATTTTTATCGAGAATGTAATTCTGAGCAATGAGGCGGTTGCAATAGCCATCGAGGAGCAGAACATTAACATTGTTTGCAACGATGACATGGATATTTATGTAAGCGAAGAGGATTATAACAAACTTTGCAATATCATTGACCCAATGGACATCAAAGATGTAGACTCAAAGTTTGAGTCAATCGAGCAACTTGCAATCTGGCTGAATGACAATGATGATCGCATCGCAGATGGATATATCCGTTGGAGCGACATACAGAATGAAATAGAGGCAGCCGGCTGGGAGTTTAATGCCAATGACTATTGGGTGGCGTACGATAATAAATCTAAGCGTGGTGTACGATACGAGGTGCAGAGAAACGGCAAAGAACTTGCAATCGTCGAATGATGGAAGAGATCAAGAAACAACGTGGCGGCTATAGAGCAGGCGCTGGGCGCAAGGAGTCAGGGCGTGATGTGCCTCTCTCGATAAGGATCAGCAAGGATGCTATGGACAAACTGAACGCTATGACAGATAACAAGAGCGCGTATATCGACAAATTGATTCTAAGTCTATAACTAAATCGCATTGAGGTGACCCTTAACACGAGAGGATTCAAGTATGAAAGCAGATAGATATACCGCAAGAATCGAAGAGCGTTGCATTCCAGTCAACGATATGGTTGAAATATGTGTGTATGTAGTATACAGGACGCCTATACGCGAAAACGATTTTTATGTTATCCATGGTAAGGAAGAATTTTTTAACGTCTATACAGACAAAGATGTCGCAGAACTTGCAGTTAAACTCATAAATGAATGATCACTTTACTATTATATATAATATACCATTTTGGCAAATCGTGGGGAGAAGAATGGGTTCGTCAAGGAGTCATGACAAGACAAGAGATGTATGAAATAGGATACCTTGGATGTTTCCTTGGAAAAATTTTCGGTTTTTGACAACTTAATTACCTTACCCCTAAAATCAAATGCTAAATAAGCATGTTGCAAATGCCTTATTTTGACAAGAGACGATAAATTATTGTAATACAAACGATTAAAATTGGGAAATAGCAAACATGACAGTACAAGAACTTCTAATAGGCGATTGGGTAATGCGTAATGGGAAACCTTGTCGCGTGGATGGTATTATGCCACCACACAATATATATATATTGATAGACATTATCCGGTGGTTGTGACTATGGTAGAATCATGCGAACCTATCCCTCTGACCGAAGAGATACTTAAAGCGAATGGATGGAACACACCATTAGACGGTTTTGGTTTTTCATCGCAATATGAAACACAAGACGGAAAGATTTGCGTTACTATGGATGCAATACACAAGTGCTTGGATATACGGTTGGATGATATAAACTACTCCATGCCTACACCAAGATATGTCCACCAACTCCAGCACGCCCTCCGTCTCTGCGGACTGACCGAACTGGCTGACAATTTCAAGATTAACTAACTTTCCCTCACCGAGGTGTTAAAATTAGACAAAATGGAACTGTATAAGATTAGATTAGAAGAAGACTTTTGCGAGTCAGATGGATGGCCTGATATATTCATTTTATTTGTTGTAGCCAATAATGAAGAAGAAGCGTTAGGTGTAGTTAAAAACAAGATTGGAAGCGATGAACGATTTGCTGAATATACTGACGTCGATATTAGAAAAGTACACTTTGTTTATACTGGGAAAGAAACAAAGCCTTTTATTTTTCATGATTATCACGTAGGTGATTGAATGGTGGCGGGGGCTGTGGTTAAAGGCGGCCAAACTTGGCGGCCTTTATGCAATAAAACTGTTATATGATCGTTATTATAGTGAGAGTTAATATTCTCCGAATGCGGACTGATGGAGAGACATCGGAGAGGGTAGCCAAGTACGGCTACCTTTTTTTTTGTTTCCGGAATGGAAATTTTAAGTTGACGAAACTTCATCGATTTTGTTTTGTGTTGGTTTAGGAATGTGCTATCTTTGCGGCGTGAAATTACTCAACCGGTTGGAGAAAATGTGTATAAACCTAAACTAAACTAATTATGGAAACTACTAAGATTTTCGTGCCGGAGGGCAACAATGATGTCCTTACGGCGGCTATGATGAATGGTGGTGGAGGATTCGGAAGTTATAATTCGCCTCTTTGGGCAATCGTCTTCCTCGCTGCGCTCAGGAATGGGGGCATTTTTGGCAACGACAACAATGGTGGTCGTTGTCAGCTCAGTCAGATCCAGGAGCAGCTTCAGACCATTCAGGGTCAGAACTCTTTGATGTCTGCCATTCAGGGAGGCACAAATGAGGTGCGCAATCTTGCATCTGTCCTCAATTCTGATGTGAACGCCGTACAAGGCGCAATCAACGCTGTGCAGAGTGCTATCTGCGGTGTGGGCAATCAGGTGGGCATGGGTCAGTTGCAGGTAATCAACGCAGTACAGAGTGGAAATACTGCTATTGCTAACCAGATTGCTCAGTGTTGCTGCGACAACAAGTTACTTGTACAGCAGCAGGGATATGAGAACAGGATCAATAACATCGAGCAGAGCAACATGATCACCAAGGGATTTGGTGACCTCGCTTATGCCACACAGGCACAGACCACTGCTATCGCTGCAACCATCGATGCAGGTAACCGTGCGGTGCTTGGCAAGCTCGATCAGATTGAGGATAGCAGGAAGGACAGGGAGATTGCATCTCTGACCGCTGCGCTCACTGCGGCTAATAGCCGTGCAGAGCGACAGGCTGAGCTGGCTCCTATCTACAAGTCGCTTGCTGACATTGAATGCAAGCAGCCTGCTACTGTGACTGTGCCTTACTCTCCTGTGACTCCTGTTCCGTCGTGTGTTGCTTGGAATGCTGCGCTCTATGGTAGCTATGGCTTTGGACCGTATCAGCAGGGTAATGTGTTCTCTTAAATAATCTACGGCTATGGCAGAGTTAAGTTATCCGAATCGCGTAAACAAAGAGGGTATTCCCACTCTTTTAGGAGTGCCAGCGCTTGAGACCATTGGCGCGGTGGAGACACTTGTCGTTACTTTTCAGCCACATCGTGCATTGAACGCTAATTGGTCTGGAGAGTTTGACGTATATGTAAGCGGTGCGGTCGTGACTGGTGCGCAGCCTGTGGTATTCAAGACTGTAGGCGAGATGGGGTATGCTCCGCTGTATCTCTATAGTGGTGTGCAGGCAACGGCAGCGTCGCTGGTCACTACGACCGGAGGCATCATAAAGTGCTTCTATAACAAGGATACTGGCAGGTTGCAGCTTATGGGAGCGTATGTATAATTAAAAAAAAGGTAGAAGACATGTTTAATGCATTGAGACAAGGTTCGCCATTGTATGTGATGGATAAAGGCAACCTCACCTTGAAGGTGGGAAGCGTGGAGAGCGTGAGTCAGCCCACGGGCTTCGGGAATATGCCTTGGATGCAGGGATTGCCCGGGCAGACGATCGACGTGACGGTAAGGTTTGAGGACGGGAGCAACTGCGAGTTCAAGCAGCTTCAGCCAAACTTGGCTTCGGCTGTATATGGAAACGTGGTGGTGACTGAGACGAGAGAGCTGATGGCACAGGAGGTGGACAACATGACAAGACAGAGCAAGGCTGTGATAGAATCTGTGCCTTATCATAACAAGGTCGTTGCCTCGTGTGACGAGATGAAGGCTCTGCTGTCGCCGCAATTTGCCAAGGAGAAGGAAACGGACAAGAGGTTGCTTACGCTTGAACGTGGAATGGGCGACATCAAGGAGGTGCTTGACAAGATAGCGAAGGGCATGTCTCCTGCCAAGTCATAAACGATAAAAATGATAATAATATGGGATACAAGATGATTGAGATCTCGTGCGAGCAGAAGGAAGAGCTTACCGAGAACATTGAGAAGGCGTTGCATTATGCGGGTCGAGCCATGAATTGCATCGAGCAGATGTGCGAGGCTGATGAGATTGGCTATCGCAGGGGTGTGAAGGGTACAGGTCGATATGGTATGGGCCGTCGCGACGACATGGAGTATGATGCACCACATCGCAACCCTATGGGTATGAGGTATGGCTATCGCGATCCGCTACTCTACTGATTGTGATTATGGGAGCCACCAAACTTGGTGGCTCCTTTTGAGTATAGGTATAAATGAATAAAAGAGTTATGGCTATGAAGAGTTTGGATATATACATTCCGAGACCAGAGGAGATGACGGCATATCTGGCACGACATGGATGGCACTTCTCGAAGAAGGCTTTCGGTATGGCTGCAAGCAAGATGAGGAAGGGGAAGGGCGAAAAGATTGAGCCGATGAGCTATGACGAGATAGACAACATATTGAAGAAGTATGCTATCGACGTGAAGAACGACAACGGCTACGACAAGGCGTATGTGGCTTCGATGTGCAGGGCTGACTATTTCGGATCATCCGTTGAAGACGAGAAGCATCTCGCATTCTTCGTGAGGGACTTCCTTGACGATCCTGACGGCTCTGACGAAAAGGCTTTCAGACACTGGTATGTGGATATGGTCTCGATGGGAGTGGACATCCCGTGGGACGAAATACTGTGATGTCATGATTGTGCAGGATATTTTGATCAAGAGAGCGAAGTGGCACGTCAGGATATATCATGCCGTTGATGCCATGTATGCAGATGAGATAATAGACAACCTGATAGCGATAGGGTGCAGGGGAGAAACACTGAAGGAGGCGAAGGAGAGCCTTTGGAAAGGTGCTGTGAACAGCGGTCTGACATATTCGAACCTCAAGACTCGCGAGACGGTGATGGTTATTGGAATCACTTCGAGCGGAAGCGAGTATTGGAACAGTCTGGATCATGAGAAAAACCATCTGCTGGCACACATAGCGCAGGCTTGCGACATTGATCCTTATGGGGAGAAGATATCGTATATAAGCGGTGAGTTTATAAGGGATGTGTATAAGAGGGCAAAGGGGCTGTTGTGTGACTGCTGCAGAAGGAAGACGATGTGAGGGCAGAGCCAAATACGGCTCTGCTTTTGTGTTGTGGCGAGATGGAACTTGGCTCTTGTAGAAGTGACTGTTTCCATTTTGGAAACATAAGATTGACAAAATTTCAACTTAAATATTTGGTCGGGTCGACGGAAAGGCATACCTTTGCGCCGTCAAAACAACACTTCTATATGGAACTCAGAACACTTCTATCATTCGTGGCTGCTGCAGAGGCTGGAAGCATGGTCGCAGCCGCTAAGGCTTGTCATCTGACGAATAGCGCGATAAGCAAGCATGTAAAGGAACTGGAAGACGAGCTTGGCGCGAAGCTCTTGACGAGGAGAAAGAACGATGTGAGGCTTACCGAATATGGAGAGGCCTTAGTAGAGAACGCCAAGAACATCATCAGGGAGTCGAGAGAGGCAAAGGATAGGATAGCGTCTATGAAAGGGGAGTTGACGGGAGACTTGTGTATCGGCGCGGGTTGCTTTGTCGAGCCGTTGATCGGGTTGGCTGTCGCCGAGTTTATGAAAAAGTATCCGAAGGTGAAGATAAGGATGCAATATAACTACGCCCACGAGCTGAACAGACAGTTGAAGTCGAAAGAGCTGGACATTGTGTTCTCTATGAACCAGGCGTATGCTTCGGAAGGCATAGAGACGGTACCTTGCTTCAAGTTCCAGCTGTATGCTGTGATGAGTCAGGACAATCCTTTGACCGCCAAAGAGAAGATAACATTCGATGATGTCGCGAAAAGCAGGGTTATCATACCAGACACCGGCAAGAGAGAGCTGGCTACAATTCAGCAGTATACAAACTACAACATCACGAGAATAATAGACAACTGCTGCTGCTATTGCAACAACGCCAACGCGATCTTGAATGGCATCGGAGCCTTGAACGCCATATCTGTAATGCCAAAAGAGTATGTCATGAACAGGACAAATCTCGCTGCAAGACAGATAATAGGATTCGAGAACGTGCTTACGTCGTATGCACATTGGATGAAGGATGCGCCGGTAAAGGAGAGTGTAAGGGCTCTCATGGAGATAATAAGGAAGCAAAATAAGAAACTCTATTAGAAAAAAATATGGATGGAAAGACCACAATAGCTAATGCAATAGAAGAATTGCTAAGTATAAGAAAAGAGTGTTTGATTATTGGGAAATGTATAGAAGAGGTTAGATTGAAGATTGATAGAGTTGAAGAGTTGTTGAGGAATTGCTCGTAACGAAGAAGGCGGACGGTCGACGGGAGGTCGGCTGTCCGCTTGTGTTGCTTGAATCGCAGAATTGGATTATGATTGTATTGGCGCTGCCAAACTTGGCTGCGCCTTTGGTTAGAAGGATGGGTATGGGTTCCAGTCGAAGAGGACGACTTGGTTGGATGCGAGTGATTTTTTCACATCTATGAGGCGTTGGTTGCTGGAGCCACGGAACATCAGAGTGTCTGACTTTAGGCTCTCTATGAATGGGCCGTCGACGAGGACGTCGGTGAATCCGAGTGCTGTGAGTCTGAGCGGATTGGATAGGCACTCTTCGTAGGTGAAGCCGGTGTAGAGCCAGATATTGATTGGTGAAAGGTCCTTTAGTCTGCTACATAGTAGGGCTACTGAAACTGGTTGATACATTGGGTCACCTCCGGTTAGAGTGAGGTTATTACCTGCTTCGAGGATTTGCGAAATAAGCGTTGGAACACGGATGTCTTGGCCTGAATTGAAGTCCCAGGATGTCGGGTTGTGGCATCCTGGGCATTGGTGGCGACAGCCTGCGAGGTAGACGCTTGTGCGCCATCCTGGGCCATCAACGATCGTGTCGTGGACTATCTTGAGAACTCTCATTTCTTCGATATTTTAAGAGTATCACCTACAGAGTAAAGTTCGTTCGAGAAGAAATTGAACTGTGTAGTCGTATATTCATACTTGCCTTGATGAGAATGTACTGCCTTTACTTTCGTAATGATTGACTGGTCTTCGTAGGAACGAGTTAGTCCGTCAACACAACCGACAATCGAACCAAGCGTGAATAAAATAAACGCTACAAACAGAAATGCAATAAATCGTTCTTCGCTATCCATAGTCGTTATTTTACTAACTCAAACTCGTAAACAAATACAAGTGGATTGGAGTCCCAAGTACCCTTGCTTGAAACCTTATCTATAAGTGCAGCAAAAGCCTCTTTGATAGTGTCGAATGAGTAGAAACTGAGGCAACCATTGCTATCACATTTCCAGTAACCCCATTCTTTTTCGCAGCGGTCAATACCTTCCTTGAGACAATCCTCTTCGGAAATGTCTTGCAGACGCTCTACGCGGACGTTGGTAATTTTGATTTTATGCGGCATTAAGGAAGGCTTCGCAAACATTTTGTTAGACCAGCCTTTGTTGCCGCAAGGTATTTTGTCGATGATAGCACGCTTATTGTCATCTACAATAGGGAACACATCGTTGTAGTTCTGTGCAACGGCTATCTCTTCGCCTACCTTGAATCTGCTGAGTGACTTGTAACCCATAAGATGCTCCACGTCAATCAAAATATCTTCAAGAGAAATAGCATCGAAGGTTTGATTATAATACTCTACTCGATACTCTTCTGCCTTCTCGATTACGGACTGAGGTATGATTCTTCGCGTATTGGTTTTCCAACCTTCCAGTACCGCCTTATTGAGACGATACTGGTCGTTAAACATTATCTTCTGCATATCGCATTACTGCTTTATGAGTTCGGCAAGTCGGTCATCAGCGAGAAGGTTCTGCTTTTTGAGATTGTCAACAATGAGAGCGGCAAACTGGAGGTCGTAGCGTCTTTTGAGTTACTCTGCAATAGACTTGCAGTAGTCCTTCATCTTCGACTCAAGATTATTACGACCAATAGCCTCAGCAAAGTAGAGAGAACACAACTCTTGTACTGGACGCTTTCTGTCGGAGTAGTTGTTTTCCTTAATCTCAGCATTCTCGTCAAACTTCTTGATCATAATCTCACGAGCGAGAGTATCAATGTGTTTGTCGATGGACTCCTTGATAGAAACGTCAATCATATCGCTAATCTGCTGCTTTACTCGCATCTTTACTTCTGCTACAACACTGCTTGCAATTTCGCGCTTTACAATCTCTTGTACGCTCGTCTCGTCATCGCAGAACAACTCTCCGAGGTCAAGTTCAATGTTGAAATTTGTCTTCATCTGTCAATATGTTTTGTTGTTAGAAAAAGTTCTGCTGCAACTCTTCGATGTCATCGCTGGTGCAGTTGAAATCCTCGATGTAACCATCCTTGTTGACGTGGAAAATAACGTAGTCACCATCCTCTCCAAGGAACGATGGAACGTAAGCGTCACCGCTAATAATCTCGTTACCCTCAGCGTCAAGCAGAGTGTACTCGCCATCGTCACAGACCTTGTAGTGAATATCCGCTTCGACTCCCTTAGTCCAGTTCTTGATAAGACCAGTTGCGAGGTCAATCTCAATCTTCCACCTACGCTCCAAGCCTCGAAATTCTTGGCACGGAACTTTCGGGTCGCTTCGGTCATCATCTACACCATTGATAGATGAATCATCCCAGTAGCGGACACCGAGGTTTGCAACGAGGGTTACTGCCTCGAACTCTACCGCCTTTACGATGGTGATTTTCACACCTTCTTTCTTCTGTTCGTTCGTAGTTGTTTATTGTTAGTTGAACAATTTGTTAAATAACTCTTCTTTGCTACCGCACCACTCGTAATCATTGACCTTGATAAGTCTGCCTTGCGAGTCGTTGATGTAGTATTCGTAATATGGCTCGTGTGCGCTAACTTCGCCATTGGGGTTAAGTACAGAAACTCTTACCTCTTCGATACGGACAACCTTGTTTTGATCTGCCTTGTTACTGCAAATTCTGTAGATAGTCTGTCCTAAGTCAAATTTCTTCATATCAGTCTTCGATTGTCATACCTTCATCTTCCACCTCCCATTGGGGAATATACTTGTTGCTCTCAAGTTCTGCTCGTGCGAGTTCCTCTGCTTTGTCAAAGATATACTCTTCGTTGTCGCAATACTCGTGGCAATCGACCTCTACAAGTATAGAGGTTTGTGCGCGGAAATCAACTCTTACTTTCTTTTTCATAGGTTTTTTCTTTTTTTTGCGACCTCTCACATCGCGCATATTATATTATTACTTCCTTAAATTCGCCATTGTCAAGTCGATACCAAGTATCAGCCTTGATACGTTCGCCATCCACATACTCAGTCTTGACGCACTTGGGGACGTAACGATTCTTAGCATCGTTATATTCCCATTCGGAGAGTGTTATCCAAGAACCTTTCTTTGCCTTGACGCATCCGTTGTCGCCAGCGCAGCAAATTACGCTATCTTCTCCAGTGCTATCAATCTTCGCGGAGTCACCAAACTTGGCGAGATGGTTTGTTACTCTGAATAGTAGTCTGATACGATTACTATTGGTTCACATGTGTCGTATTCGAGACCGGGTATTTCCTCGAATTTCGACCACTCGTAATAGGTGTCGTAGGAAGGAATATCTTCGCCTGATTCGTAGTTATAATTCGAGAATGAATAGCCGCATTCCTTATCTTTTGAAGCTGTAAGAAGTGCTTCTTGCTCTGAATTTGCTGCGACCAATACGATTCCTCCACTATACGGGGCGTTTGGTTTTGTGAAGAATACTTTCATAGTTGTTTTTTTTTGATATGCTCACCAAACTTGGTGAGCAGGTTTGTTATTTGGCTATTAAATGGCTAACGGCTGGCTGTGATTTCGACTTTGTCGGAGTCTTCGATATAGGAGAGGGACTCACAGTAGGAGTAGACGAACTCGAGGAGATTGTCGTAGCTGCCCCAACCGTTGGCGGGATTGTACTGCTCGAGCGACTTGCGGTTGCTGAGTATGTAGGCGAGGCCGCTTGAGACGAGGCGGCAGTATTCGGAGGTGACGGCGGTGAAGCCGTGCTCTTCGGGTCGCCAGAGGAGGTCGTAGAGCGAATAAGAGGGACTGCAGGGAATGTGTCTCGCCATTGTAGTGAGGTTGTGGGTGATGTTGCGCCAGAAAACCTCGTCGGTCTCGTATTGACGCTCTTGGATTTCGCTTAAGTCGGCATCGGGGAAATGATGGTGGACTTCTTCGATGGTCTTGAGTTCTACTGTAGAGCCATTCTTGCGGACGTAGACACCGGTGCCTGTTCGCTGCACGGGTGTCTTTCGGGAGAGAGAGAGATCGAGTGACATATCAGATGTTGAGTTTTTTGCAGATGAGACTTATCATGTCGTAGACGTAGTTGACGAACTTGAGCTCCTCGTCTTTGAGGATGACGCTGAAATGCTTTTCGAACTCGATGGCAAGCTCGATCATGTCGATAGAGTCGAGGCCGAGGTCGAAGCGGAAGTCGGTGTTGACGGAGAGGTCTTCGATGTCGTCGCCGAAGAGACGGTCGATGATGTCGAGTACCTGCTGACGGACTTGCTGACGGGTGAGCTTACCAGTATCGGACTGGATTGCGGTTGCTGCGGATGTAGATGGGTCGTTTGTCATAGCATTCGTATTTGAAAATGTGGAACAGATTGTTGACGCTGAGAATAGAGTCGTCGGGGCGGCGGAACTCGTAGCTGTCGTTTGAGACGCCTATGAATGTGACCATTTCGGCCACAGTGGCATAGGAGGATCTGCCCGCATAGGTGACCTTGCGGACAGGAGGCTGATAGGTGTAGGTCTTGCCTTGTACTAAAGATTCGTATACCATTCGTCGATGATTTCTAATGGGCCGAGGAGGCGTGTAAGCTCCTCGGCCACTGTTAGGATGTTAGAAGGGAAGGTCTTGCTGCTGAGCTGGCTGCTGCGGAGCGCCGTATGCGGGCTGCGGGAACTGCGGCTGCTGAGGGGCTCCGTAGGCAGGCTGAGCGAACTGTGGCTGCTGAGACTGCTGAGGGAAGGACGGCTGAGCGGGTGCTGAGAACTGGTTTGGATTGAACTCGGGGACTTGAAAGAGGGGAGTTCCTGGCTCTGCCTGCACTGGCTTGGGAGCGGTCTCGAGCGGCTTGCCGAACTTCCAGGCGCGAAGATTCTTCTGAATGGCGTATGGCTTGCCGGTCTTCTGCGAGATGCCTTCTGAGGCGTTGAGGTGGAAATAGACCTCGAATGGCTCCTCGTTGAGCGTAGGGAAGTGGCCGAGGTCTTTGAGGACGGTGTTCCATACGGTGCTGTCGCCGTTCTTGTCGTAGACCTCGAGGATGGCAGTCTCGGGGTACTGACCGCCGTTGTACTCCTCGATGAGGTACTTGTTGATTTTGAAAGGCTTCTGCCTTGCTGGGTCATACTCTGGTTGGAGAATCTTCTTTATGACCGCTGTGAAATGAATGTCTGCCATAGTTGTAATGGGTTTTAACTGTTGATGATTTTGCTGTATTTCTCGTTGTACCATGCGAGAGGCATGGTGATTGATTCGAAATTGTCGGCGAACGACTTGGCCGTCGAATGTGAGATGAAATCTTTGACGCCTGTCCTTATGGCAAAGATGCCGTTAATGAACTCTGTGCTATAGACGATATGGGCGAAGTCGTCGTATATGTCGCGAACTTCCTTTGACTCCTTCAGTCCCTGCATGTTGTATCGGAGGATTCCGCCTCGGGAGCTCTTGAACTCGATGTTGTGGATGATTTTCTTGATTTGCGTCCAGATATCCTCGAACGACAGAGGCTTGTAGATACGCCTTAACCGCTCTTCTTTGAGAATAGGGAAACTCTCAAGAATGTCGGCATGGATCCTCATTGTGAGTTCGGAATACATTATCGCAAGCATGAACATGGTGAAGATGTTGACGTCGGCAGGGGTGGAGAGCGTCTTGATGGACAACTTGCGGCGTAGTGTATGCTCGAGCGCTTCGCTTATGAGCGAAAGGTTGGAATCGACGTAATCGACTGTCTCGACTATTATGTCGGCGTATTTGGGGTTGTTGATGGAGGAGATCTCGGCCAAATCGTTCGAGTGGTTGACGACGAGCTTGTGAAGCTTCTTGATGAGTTGGCGCGTGGTTCCGCTCTTGGTGTAGTCTTCGGTCGTGCCAAACTTGGCGCGACCGGATGGGGTGGAACTGGCCAGGAGGGCATCGACAAGTCTCTGGATGGATGGAAGCACGTATGAGTCGACAGCCAATGACAGGTTGAGAAGAAGCTCGACGACATAGTAGTCTTCTTGTGTAATCTTCTGCCCGTAGATGATGGTGTCCATTGTGCGCTTGAACTGCTGATAGCTAATCTCGCAGCTTTGTGATGATTGAATCATAAGACTCGTGGGTTTGGAGTTTGACACCGTTGGACAGATCGATGAAGCAGATGTCGGCGATGGTGGAGATGTTGACGATATGCTCTTTGTTGACGAACATCCTGCCACCGCCGTCAAGGTGTATTTCTAAAAACATTGGGTTACGCATAGGCTGATTATCTGTTGTCGCCAGAGCCGTGAATCATATTGCGCACCATACGGGAGGCGAGCTTGTCGACGTTCATGTTGAGGACGTTGTCGAAAAGCATGCCGAGGCCAGAGGCTGCGCGAGAACACTCGATGATGATGCGGCGGCAGTTGGTGCGAAGCTCGTCGGCGATCTCGAGCGAGAAGGTGTTGGCGCGATCGCGAACCATCTTCTTGGTGATGTCGGCATTGAGACCGGCGAGGACGCTGATGTTGATGGCTGCGTCGAGCACGACTGCGCCGTTGATGGTGATGCTGATGCCCTGGGCGAGCTGCAGGTCGGTGGCCGAGTCGAGCCAATCGGTAGGGGAGCCGTCGAGGGCCTTGAGCTCGCGGGCGGCATACCAGCAGCAGTCGCCTACCTCAAGGGCAATGTCGCGAATCATCTCCTGGGCATAGGCGTAGTCGACCTTGGTATTGCAGAACTGCTTGGCCTTGGCGAGAAGCTCTGAGGCCTCGCCTGCGGCTCCGAGGATGTAGTAGTGATTCTGCTTGAACTGCTCTTCGGTGATGAGGTCGGTCTGACCTGCGAGTTGTTGATATTCTCTGATTGTCATTTTTGCGATTTGTGTTTTGTCCACTTTTCGTGGAATATGCGGTTGATTATGTTTCGGGCTGCAAGTGTGCAGCAATAGGTCTTGAGCGAATCCCAACCTCCATCGAGAACGTGTTTGCGCTCTGCGATGGAGATTGCTTTCTTGTCGCTTTCAGGGATGAGGTCGTCAATCTTCATCGTCTGTAGGTTCGTCTTCGTCGAATGGGTCTAAGTCGGCTTCATGCTCCTCGTCGTAGTCGTCGGAGGGGCTGAAGTTGCCGTAGATGTCGTAGAGGAGATGGTTCATTGCTGGGGTTGGTCTTGGGGGGTTGGTGCTTCGGCACTTGGCTCTCGGGTTGCGTTGTCTGGCTGAACATCCTGCACTTCCTCGAAGAAGCTCTGGTCGGCAGGTTTCTTGTTCTGCTCTGGCTCGATGAAGAACTTGTTGTCGTTTGCTAATGCCAACTCGATAATCTTTATCTGCTCTACAGAAGCAAGAACGTGAGGGACGGACTTGTATCCGCGACGTACAAGTGTCTTCTTTAGCATCTCCTCATAGTCGGATGCCCACGGAGATTGCTTTCCGAACGATGGGCTGCGCTTGTGTACTGACTCGAGCTCGTCGATGGACATCGTGTCGTATATGAGCTTGCCTGAAGAAAGAGTTACCATGAAATAGCCACCAAGGATGTTTTCCTTCTTCCTGTTCTTTGAGAACACGTTTGGCTTGTGGACGAGGCGGCCACCTTCGCCGTATGAGATTTCGAAGTAATCGTCGGTGTATACGAGTCGTGCTTCGAGATTCTGAACAAGTCCTGTCTTTACGAGAAGGTCCCTCAAGCCGATATATGATGGCATGAAAGAGATTTCGTTCTTGAATGGAACGAGATAGCCTTGCTTTGATACGGGGCTCAAAGATAGGCCGGAAAGAGCAACCTGCTTCAATGAGTTGATAAGTGCTCCCGGATTTCGCTGAGCGCAGGTGATGAGGAATGGATTGGCTTGCATGGCCTGCATAGCGAACTCTACTTGCTGAAGATAAGCCATGTCTGCTTCCTTGGTGGAGTTGAAGCACTGGCGGAAGGTGGAGAGAGGCTCTGCGAATGCCTGTGCGAAAGGCAATACTGCGTTTGGCATCCTTATCTTAGAGAGTGGATGCACTTCTTGCTGAACGGGTGCCTGTGGTGCAGGCTGCTGGGGTTGTTGATTTGTTGCCATAGTTTTGAAAAATATTAGTGATAGAATTTTGAAATCTTGTTCATTGCCCAAGTGGGGCATACGGGGGCGAGGATGCGGGTGCCGCTGAGCTCGTTTGGCTCAACGAAGACCTCTGAGCCGGGCCATTCGTTGTGCTCGACGCACCAGATGTGCTCGTTGAGGAGGGCTCGCATCTCCATCACGCCGTGGTTGAAGACCATCACGCAGTCGGTGTCGTTGTCGAATTGGATGAGGTCTTCTTCGCAGGAGAAGGCGAAGTTTTCGGCGCTGACGGGGACTGTGGCTTCGTATGGCTCGGCGTTCTTGACGAAAATCCAGTAGAAGCTGTAGAACTGGCCTGTGACACGCCATAGGATTAGCTGATACAGGGCAGCCGACACGTCGTACTTGAACTTGAGGATGGTGTTGGCGAGCGAGTCTGGATCGATGTCGGCGGAGGAGGTCTTCCAGTCGATGATCTTGTTGGAGGTCAATGCGTCGGTGCGGCACTTGGCGAAGATATTGTCCTTGATGCTTGCGAAGAAGGAGATTTCGGGGCCTCTGAGCGAGTTGTCCTGCGGCTTTGCGTACTCGATGAGCTTGCGGTTGAGGTCTTGCGAAAGGATCGCTTTGGCCATTCCGCGGATCTTGTCGAGCGAAGGCTTCGAGATGACTGTCTTGCCGTCGGAAGAGGCGAGGAAGTCTTGATAGGCCTCCTGGTACTTGGCGGTGGACTCTCCGTATGGCGAGTTGGTCTTTGGGTTGACAGGCGGTTCGAAGACGACGTAGCGGGCGTTGACTTCGTCGATGGGGATGCCGTTGACCACCTGCTCCATGTACTCGTGAAGCTGAGAGCCGAGTTTCATTGCGGGAGTCTCCTCGTTGAGTTCGGGGTGGTCGTGCATGAACTTGTAGTAGGCGGGTGAGGTGGCGTAGTGTTTGAGCTGTGTGCTCGAGATGTAGTTTGCGGTGCCCAACGAGCGGTGATATTGCTCGTTGGGGAGGTTGAATTCTATTGGTTTCATTTTGTATTGGGGCTTTGTTGTTTCTGCTTTTCGAGCTCAAGCATGCGGTAGAACTCGGCTTCGTGCTTTTCGCGGAGGGCCTTGTCTTCGGCAGATGGAGCCTTGAACTCGGTGATGTGATTCTCGTCGATGTGACGGGTGTTCTCGAGGGTGCGCTTCTGCGCTTCGGGATGGCCGATGGATGAGATGGTGCGGCGGATGAGGTCGAGGGCTCCGGGTGGGGGTGGAACGGCTTCGCGGTTCATGCGCTCGCGCGCCTCGCGTCGTTTCTCGGCTTCCTGCTCATCGATGAACCTTGCTCTTTCCTGTTTGAACTTGTACAGGCAATCCATAACTACTTCGCCATTGAACGAACCGTACATCTTGCCTCGGTCGTTGTCGTTGGAGTCGCGGAAGTGACCAGACTTCAAGAGTTGGAAGAAGAGGACAAGCTCGGAGACTTTGAAGTGATAGTATTCGAGGGAGATGGCATCCGAAATTCCGTAGATTGTTTCGGGATTCGACTTTGCGTCTGCCATTCCATAGAAGCTTGCGGTATCGAGTAGAAATGCGTTCAAGAAGGTTGACACGGTCTTTTCTCCAAATGCATGTTTCACTGTTGTAAGAGAGGGGGTGTCTGCTTCCATCATTCCTTGTCTTCCGTTGGTCGCAATCATCGAGCTTGCGTTTTTAGGAGAGTATATGTTGAGGAATGTCTCTGGTGTTTTGTACTTAGAGAGAACCGTCATAATCCGAATTTGCGCGCTCTTCGATAAGTCTTGCCACTTCACTGAAGAGGTGCATTCTGTCTTGTTCTGCCTGCTCTGACTTTGTAAGGTACCGTTGACCATTTCCATTCCAAGTATTGTTTCCATTGTTTTGCTTTTTTCTGTTGTTTAACCATGTTTTTGCCGTCTGCTTTGCGCTGACGTATTTTGAAAGAAGTTTTTGATAATTCTGCATCTGCTCGAGTATGTTGCAAAGCTCTTGAGTTCCGAATTCCTGTTCGAGGCTTCGATAATCTGCAAGAATGAGAGGTTCTCTCAATTGCTGTATTCTCGGGAACCGCTCAAGCATCCATTTCTCGAAAGCGATGTCTTCTTCGGATTTTGGCTTGTTCAGCTCGTTCATCTTCTTCGCTGCAGACTTCCAATCTACCGGCCTTCCGTTTCTGTTCTTCCACCCTTCAGCGTCGAACCTTTCGATGACTGCCTGAGGTATCAAATATCTAAGGCCGTTCTTTGACGCAAACTCTGCAATTTCCTGTTCTGTAGGAGGTGTAAAAACGAGATGCTCGCCCTTTGGAGAGAAGTACTCAAAACTTCCTCGCGCGAACTCTGTTTGTGCGTATGACTTCGAAGCGTCAGCTTCGTAGTCAAAGCCTTCTTCTTCTTTTTTTTCTTCTTTTAAAGGGGGTGTGGGGGAGGGGTTTTCTTCTTTCTTTTCTTCTTCTTTCACTTGTCGGTTCACTTGTCGGTTCACTTGTCGAATATCTTCGTAATGTGCAAATTTACAGATAGTTACAACCGTGCAGTCACTTGACACTTTTTTTGAATTTTTACAATTTTCACTTGTCAGTTCACGTGTCACATATTTTTCTATAACTCCGTCTTCTTCGAGCTTGCTTAACCTTGTTCTTGCTTCACGTATAGTAAGGTTTGTGTTAATGGAAAGCTCTTTGACTGAAACTACTATCTGGCCTGGAGAAATCTCAACACCTTTGTACGTTTGAGATTTCACGGAGGCGTTAAATGCGAGATAAGCGAAAAGCCTGAAAATCTTATCGTCTTTGAAGTATCTCCATTCTACGATGTCTTTGTCTATTACGATTGAATCATTTGCCATTCTTTACAAATCCTCTAACGATGAAAACAGAACTGCACTTGTCGTCATTTATCTTCGATATGTAGCTTTCTGACACAAGGCGATTTATCGCGGTTCTTACGTTTTGGTAAGACAAATGCAACTCGTCTGCGAGCTTTCTTAATGATACTGACACGACAAGTTCGTCGTCTTTGTTTGGCGAGCTTGTCAAAGCAAGGTGCAAGTAAACGTGGAAAATTTTCGTGTCTCGGAAAAGGTCACTGCAGATTATGTCTTTATTTAATAATATGTGGCTCATACCTTTGGCTTTCTTACTTTAGAGTTGTGGAGGATGTATTCGATGGACTTTTCGCGGCGGCGTGACTGGGCGGCTTCCTCGATCTTGCTCAAATCGTGGGTGCAGTCTCTTGACTTGACCCAGGCGATGATGTCTGAGTAGAGGAAGAGACGGCTTGTACCGGCCTTGCTGAATGGAAGACCCTTGTCTGAGCAGTATTTGTCAAGAGCGTCAGGAGTGCAGTGGAGAACTACGGAAGCCTCCTCGCTGTCGAGAAGGTCGTTGGGTTGATAGACTGGATAGCGTCGAGGCGTGAGCAGCGACGCGATGCCCGAAATGATGGCATCAAGTGAATTAATCTTCTTCATTTTTTTATTGTTTTTAGAGTTTGTATTGAGGGAGAGGCAGGATTCGAACCTGCGACTCAATGGATCTAACCGCTGATCTACTCTCCCAAAACCCTCGATTCTCACGAACAGAGGGATAAACAATAAAAAAATCCATATAATCCATGTAGCCCGGGCGAGAATCGAACTCGCATCTTCTCTTTAGGGGAGAGACGTTCTATCCGTTGAACTACCGGGCCTTGATTGTGGTCCTGGCCGGGCTTGAACCGACGACCCGCTGATTATGAGTCAGCTGCTCTGACCTACTGAGCTACGGGACCGAAAACCTCGTGAGACCTGATGGCGGTCAAGCCGCACGAGGTGGAAATTAACAATTGACTGGCAAATTTTTAAGTCACTTCATAGGCTCGTCTGTATTATTGCGCGGTGTAATGCCTGTAGGGGTCGAGACACCTGAGTTAGTAATATGATGATTAATTCTCGTTTGCTTTGAGTCCGAAAACGTCGATGACCTTCGAGAGGCTTATCGAGTGGCACTCCCAGTAAGACATCGTACCTTTCATGCTGTCGTTGAGATGCTTGAGAGCGTCGCTGAAGTTGCATGCCCTGACATACATTGTGCTGAACGACTTCTTTTCTGAGCCTGTCTTCTCGTCGAGCGAGATGAAAGCGATTTTAGCCTTGTACCAGAGATCTGCTTTCTCGTCGGTTGCGTTGGACAGCTCGGAGATGGGGTCTTTGGAGATGTGTGTCACCTCGAACCCGCCTACGACGAATGGGGTCACCTCCTCGATGATTCTTGACTCTGCCTCGGTGAATGTCATCGCATCCACGAGATAGGATTCTGATACTTTCTTTCGTGTGCCGTTCTCAAGCGTCTTCTCGTACTTGATTCGGCATTCAAACCAATTTGTCATTGTGTTTAGTTGTTAGAGTTAGTGATTATTGGAGAATAACTTGAGTTGAGCCTTGTCGGACTCGTCCTCGATTTGTCTTTTGATGTATCGCTCAAGCCATTTGCGTTCGGCATTGAGCGTCTTGAGGTATCTTGGCTGCATCGTCTCGCGGAAGAGCGACTCGGCCTCGAGATACCGTTTGAGATGCTTTGTGAGGTCTTGCATAGTTTTGAAAAAATTGTCGGGCTATGTTCGCACACCGCCCGACTTCCAAAAACATTTAACTCTAAAAGTTCTTTACGCGCGGAGGTGGTAGGGTTCGAACCTACGCTCCGGTTTTCGCCGGACTGGCACGTTAGCAGTGTGCTCCCTTAACCACTTGGGTACACCTTCTGTCCACCGGACGTTACGTCCGGAATCGCTAACCTAAAACTCTTATTTAATTATTCAAGATGTCAAATATCGTAGGGGTACCGAACGGCTATCGGTTGCGGAGGAGAGGGGAGCGGTCTTTTTAGATATGACGCGCAAGCGCGTTCATAAATTGCAAGGTGCAAATCACGATTCGCGTCGAAATACATCGTAAGATGCATTTTATATTACGCGCATTTGGTCAATTTTGCAAAATGCAGTATATTTGCACCAGTGAATAACGATACGCCAAACTTGGCAGAACCGAACAAATGTTTGGCAATACCAAACGGTTTTGTACGAGAAGCGGCTTGGTTTCTCGTTATTCGGGTGCAAAGATATACATTTTGTTTGAATTATCCAAATATAAAGGCGGAAAATTCAGATAAATTGTTTGTATTTTGCAAGTTTTAACAATTAAAACCCAAACAATATGCACGCAATCAACGAAAGGATCGCGAAACTGGTCGAAAAGTATGCTGACGGCAACAAGACAAGGTTCGCAAAGGCTATTGGAGCAAGCGACACCAATGTCAGGATGTGGTCTACTACAGACAGGATGCCTTCGTGTGATGTGCTCGAAACCATCTGCAGGACGTTCAACGTTTCGGCCGAATGGATGCTGCTCGGTGAAGGCGAGATGAAGAAGCAAGAGAGTGTTGCGCCACTTGCTTCGGAAGAGATGGCTTCTGTGCTTGGTATCATCGAAGAGATAAAGACGCAGCTCGAGAATATGATGAAGGAAAACCAGGAGCTCAGGAAGAGGAATGAGGCGCTGGTGGACAAATTGCTCAATAAGCTTTAATGATTTGACGGGTGGGATAGCCAAGTACGGCTATCCCACTTGTTGTTACTTGATTTCTCGATTCAATCGATAAATATCTTGCCATTGATCACTCGTATGTCGTCTGTGTTGCAATACTCGACGATTATCTCGCTGTCTGGAGTGGCTCCGAGTTTAAGTGCCTTGTCGTAAAACTCTTGTAATTTCATACTCGGTTGTTTTAATGTTTTCACGAACTTTCTTACACTTCATAATATCGCATACACGCTCAATAGGGATGTCTGCCTCCATCGAAAAATCTGCTGACCTGTCGCCTACTACTCTGTAATACTTTTTCATATCTTCTTATTCTGTTTGTTCAGCACTCCGCTCTTATCCACCTCCATCTGATGATAGAAACCGGCTATCTGTGCGCCAGTGAGGTTGTAGAACCATTCCTGCAGGTGCTTGTGATACTTCTTGATGTTGTCACGAATGAAGGTCTTTTCGAGCCAATCAATAAGTTCATCGGTCGGCAGTTCCATCTTATAGCGCACGTCCTGGAACTCTGCTTCGGTCATGTGGTTGGGAACGAAGTATTCGAGGCACTTGCTGTATGGGTAGAGATGTTTCACTAATATATTATCTGCATATTTCTCAGCATACTCGCGATTATAGCCATATCGATCAATGACGAGCTCCACATAATCGTCGCGCGTCATGTTGATGTGCGTAGGGAAATCTACGATGGTTGAGAAACGGCCGTAGCGCCCGTTGGGTTGTTTGAAGATGAATGATGCCATGATTATTTATATTTTACTGTAATACAATATGGCAGGATATGATATTCTATACCGCGCGGGCATCGAAGCCCGCGCTTGTCGATGCAGGGTGGGTTACTAAAGATTTAGAACGCTGCCACCGCCCGAACGACGAAACTGATGTACTTGCCGCGGGCGCCCGTACTACCTGACGAGAAAAGGACGACCCAAGCATAAGACGCAGAAGACTCAGTACAACTCCAGTGATACGAAGCTAATGGAGTTCCGCCATGCTCTTCGATGATAGCATTTATGGCATCCTTATAGCAATAGATGTAGCGTAGTTCATCGATGGTGGGCAGGCGCTTGCCTGCATCCTTGGCCATTTGTATGGCATCATCCCATTCGGCGGATTCTGACAGGGGGTTGATGTCGAGGATGATGCCGAGCGCGGGGATGAAGACGCCGCCGTTGGCGAAGATGGGTTTGTTGGCGGCGATGGCTGATTGGTGCATTTTGCGCAGCTCGTCGTGGTTATCAATCGGTGTAGAAGGCAAGGTCAGCTTGGGTTGGCTATCGACAAGCTCCATACTACGAGTCATAATATATGAGAATACGTTAGAGAAGATACTGCTGACTTTGACCCAATCTTTCGGGTCATATTGGTTAGACTCAATCTTGTCGGCTATCTCATTTAAGCCGGAAGATACTTTGCGCAGCTCGTCGGCTGCTGATTGTGGGGTGGGTTGCATAGGGGTTTATAGTAATATAGAGTTAGATTTTTAGTGTTGATTATCAGTTGGATTCTAAAATCGAACTAAAAATAGATATTGAAAATATCACTGAAAATAGGGAAGACA